>NZ_OY829945.1:0-7500 GCF_963556105.2 uncultured Tolumonas sp. | reverse complement strand
GGACCAGTCCACGTTGGGGCTCGGCGCGGCTGGCATCCGCTCGCTCTCCCTGCAGGCGGCGCCCTCGGACCAGCTCACCGCCAGCGGTGACGGGATCCTGGGCCGCGCCACGGCCGAGACCGCGGACGGCAGGACGCTCCACACCTATGCCATGGGCCTCCAGTCCTTCAACCTGCTGGCCTGAGGCTAGAATGCTCCCTGCCGCGTCCCTTTCAGCGCGGCGCGGAGGGTGTCGAGTGGCGGAGATCGCGATCATCGGTGCGGGGCTGGCCGGCTCCGAGGCCGCCTGGCAGCTGGCCCGGCTCGGGCACCGGGTGCGCCTGCACGAGATGCGGCCGGAGACCCTCACCCCCGCCCACCTCACAGCCCACGCCGCCGAGATGGTGTGCTCCAACTCCTTCAAGAGCGACGATCCCTGCTCGGCTACCGGCATCCTCAAGGCCGAGCTGGCCCGCCTAGGGTCGTTCATCCTCGAGAAGGCCGTGCGCCACCGCGTTCCGGCCGGGAACTCCCTTGCGGTGGACCGGGACGCATTCGCGCTCGACGTGACCGAGAGCCTGAGGTACCTGCCGAACCTCCACTGGATTCCGGGCATGGTATCCGCCCCCGATCCCGCGCTGCCGACCCTCATCGCCACCGGCCCCCTCACGGCGGATCCGCTCGCGGAGTGGCTGTCCGCGACTTGCGGGGGCCGCCGGCTGTTCTTCTACGATGCCATCGCACCCATCGTCGAGGCGGACTCCATCGACATGTCCGTCGCCTTCCGGGCCTCGCGCTACGGCAAGGGGGCCGCAGACTTCATCAACTGCCCGCTGGACCACGACCAGTACGAGCGCTTCCTGGACGCGCTGCTGGCCGCGCCCCGGGCGGAGCTCCACGACTTCGACACGCCCTTCTTCGAAGCCTGCCTGCCCATCGAGGTGATGGCGGACCGTGGCCGCGAGACCCTCCGGCACGGCCCCATGAAGCCGGTGGGGCTCGATGATCCGCGCACCGGCCGCTGGCCCCACGCCGCCGTCCAGCTCCGCCAGGACTCGCTCGCGGGAGGCCTCTTCAACATGGTGGGCTTCCAGACACGCCTGCGTTGGGACGCCCAGCGGGAGGTCTTCCGCCTGATCCCCGGCCTGGAGAACGCAGCGTTCGCCCGCCTCGGCAGCATCCACCGCAATACCTATGTGGAAGCGCCCTCGGTCCTGGATGCGACCCTCGCCGTGAGGGGGCAGCCGCAGCTCTGGCTCTGCGGGCAGCTCAGCGGTGTCGAGGGCTACCTGGAATCCGCGGCCTGCGGGCTGGCCGCCGCCCTCTTCATCGACGGCGCCCTCCGCGGCGTCCCGCCGGAGCCCCTGCCCCGGGAGACCGTGCTCGGCGCGCTGCTGCACTACATCTCGCACGCGCCGCTGAAGGACTTCTCTCCGATGAACGCCATGCTGGGCCTCCTGCCCGAACTGCCTGAAGGCCTCCTCGATCACCGGGCGCTGAAGCGGGCCGGCGGCACCCGTGCCCTGAAGCAGGCCAAGGGGCAGGCCTTCCGCGAGCGGTCACTGGAGCACCTGGAGCACTACCTGTCCGGAAAGGGGATCGTCCGATGAAGAAGCTCGCGCTCATCGCCCTGGCCTTGGTGGTGGCGATCATCGCGCTGGGTCTGGCCTTGCGCCGGAAGCCCGCCGCCGTCCCCTTCTCCGAGGACCCGGCCGCCGCGTTCCGCATCGAGCCCGCCGGAGCCGGCACCACCTTCGGCTACAGCGATCCGACCACGCCGCTCCGGGCGGTGCGCTGGCTGCCGCCGCAGCCGGGCGGCATCCAGCTCGTGCAGATCACCACCCAGAGCGACCGGCAGATGGTCGCGTGGTTCAAGGACGGGGCCTTCCAGGCGACCTGCATCGTCCCGAAACCCACGGGCGTGCGCGACGGTTTCTTCCGTCTGGCCGAGCTGGCGGACGGCCTGGTGATCGGCAGTGATGCGGCCATCCTGCTCTACCGCCCCGCGGACGCCGGCTCCGGGGAGCTGCCCCTGGCCCTGGCCCTGGACCTGACGCGCCAGGAGCTGCGCTGGATGCACCGGGCCGCGGGCGACCGCCTGGCCCTCGCCGAGGGGGCCGAACCCGCCGTGTACCTATACGGGCCGAGGACGGTCACCCGGCTCCCCATCGCCCTCGCCAGCGGGGAGCATGTGGACGCGGCCGGCCAGCGGTCCTCCGCGAGGACAATCGATCTCCCTCCGGAGGTCCAGGAGATCGGCAGCCTGCTCCCGACGGCTCCGGGCGCCTTCCTGGTCGCCCACCGGGGCGGTCTCTCCAGCTTCCGGGGCGCGAAGGGGTGGCTCCACCAGCCCTCGCCGCAGGATGACCCGGGCTGGTTCAAGGCAGTCCCTCCGGCCCTGGGGGGGAGCGGGAACCATCTCTGGTGGCAGCCTCGCCCGGGGCTGGTCCTGCGCGTCCAGCCGGACGGCACTCCGAAGGCCGCGTGGTCCGCGGAGGAGCTCGCCACCGCCGAGCCCTTCGCCCACGACGCCGCGCTGCTGCATCTGCTCGGGGAGGATGCCATGGGCAGGCTCTGGTTCGATCTCGCGACCCCCGTCCTGCCCACGGGCGCCACAGGGCCTGTCGCGACGGACGCCCCCCCCGCCGGCCGAAGCGCCGGCGCCCGTCGAGCTCCCTGTCTTCGACTGGCCGGCCTACGTCGGCCAGGGCCTCGACCGCGTGTACTGCTGGGATCCCCAGAAGCGCAGCCTACAGAGGACCCGCCTGTCCACCCTGGCCGTTCCTTCGGGGTTCACCCGGCCCGGCGATGGCCGGGACATCCGCCCGGCCGCCGGCACGCTCTCGCTGCTGAACGGCCAGTCGGCCTGGGTGCTGCCGCTGGCCGCACTCCCCCTCGGCGACCCTTCCCAGACCGCTCAGCCCAGGTAGTTGAACAGGTTCAGGTTGTTCATCTTGGCCAGGACGCTCAGGGAGGCCTGCTGGGCCGTCTGGGTCTGGGTGTAGTCCGTGATCGCGGTGGGATAGTCCAGGTCCTGGTAGCTGCCCTGGATGGTCTGGAGGCTCAGGTTGTAGCTGGACAGGTTGTCCGTCAGGTCCTGCAGCTGGGCCTGCCGCGCACCCAGGTCCGTGATCGAGTTGGTCACGTTTTCGAGGACGGAGCTCTTCAGGTTCGTGTAGGCAAGCCGGATGCCGGCAGTATCGTTGTTCTTCAGGGCCGAACTCAGATCTGAGACCTGCCTGAACAGGTCGGTCGCCGAGTTCTGGCCGCCCGTCGGCGGGTTGCCGAAGAATGCGGTGTTGCCGGGAATGTTCGTCGTCACCGTCGTGGAGGCGGACACAGCCAGACTGATCAGGCCGCTGTCTCCGACGTAGTTGGCGCCGCCCGCGGTGGCCGTGAACGGCGGAGTCGTGGTCAGCGTGCCCGCGAAGATGTACTTCCCCTGGGCCTGGGTGTTGGCCAGCCCGAGGAGGTTGGCCTTGATCCCGTCCACCTCCTGGGCAATGGAGTTCCTGGACGAGCTCGAGTTGGTCTCGCTGAGGCCCTGCTGGCCGATCTCCAGCAGGCGGGCGACGGCGTCGCTCACGGACTGCAGCGTGGTCTCCGTGGTCTGCAGGAAGGAGTTGGCCGAGTTGGCCTGGTTGATGTAGGTCTTGTTCTGGTCGATGGAGGTCTGGAAGTCCAGCACCAGGGCGGAGGCCGTCGGGTCATCGCTCAGGCGGCTCAGCCGGTTCCCGGAGGCCAGTTGTTCCTGGAGGTTGGCCAGCTGGTCCTTGGTCCGCTGGAGATCCATCAGCATCTGGTAGGACGTATAGGGATTGATGGCGCGAAGGCTCATGGATCACCTCTAGGTTCCGAACTGCGTCATGAGCTGGGCGGTGAGCTGGTCGATGACGCTGATGAAGTGCGCCGAGGCCTGGTAGCCCCGCTGGAAGGAGAGGAGCGCCGTGGCCTCCTCGTCCATGTCCACCCCGGAGATCCGGTCGCGCTGGGTCTGCAGGGCCGAGATCAGGTTGTCCTGGGTGGTGCTGCCCGCCTTGAAGCCCTGCCCGTCCGAGCCGATCGTGCCCACCAGGCTGGAGATGAACAGGCTGTAGGGGCCGGAGTCCCCCGCGCGCCGTCCCCGTTCGTGTCCACGGTGCCCGTCGCCGTCTGCAGGGCGGCGATCTTCTTGGCCATGGCGTTGTTGCCGGGGGTGCTGGCCGTGTCCGAGGCGGCGATCAGCGTCGGATCGGAGACGACCGCGGCGTTCACGGACATGGAGTTGACCATGTTCCAGTAGACGTTCCCATCCGGAGCCGGGGGAGGGCCGGCGAGGGACTTCGGGTAGCCGCTGGGCAGCCCGTTGGCCCCGTTGGCGCCCGCATTCTTGAAGAAGTCCACGCCGGTCGTGGTTGCGTTGGCCCCCACGCCGAAGCCGGTCTGGTGGAGCAGGTTCGTCTGGGCCACCAGTCCCGCCGCGAGCTGGTCGAGCTTCGTCTGGTAGCTGGCCAGGACATTGTCCCGCAGGTCCAGGTTGGCGCCCAGGGAGCCCTCCTTGATCTTCGCGGTCACATCGATGGTGGTGCCTCCCATGGTCACGCTGACCTGGTTGTAGCTGGGGGGATTGGCCCCGGGCGAGGCGCTCATGGTGTAGGCCTGGTTCCCGCTCACCAGCACGGCCGCTCCCGAGTCCAGGCTGATCTGCAGCTGGTTGTGGTTGTCCTCGAACACCTGCACGCCGACCAGGGTCGCGAGCTGGGTGGCGAGGGCCTGGCGCTGGTCGCGGCCATCGCTGTCGGCGCCCGGAGTGGTCTCCTGGGCGATCCTGGCGTTCAGGCTGGCGATCTGGGCGGTGAGGGTGTTCACCTGGGTGACGATGCCGGCCACGTTCTTGTCGGCCTGGGTCCGCTGGTCTGCGACGAGCTGGTAGCGGCTCTGCAGGCCGCTCACCAGGCTCTGCGCCTGGCCGACGACGCTGGTCCGCACCGAACCGTCCTCCGGCCGGGCCGCCAGCTGGCTGAAGGCGGCGTAGAACTTCTGGACCAGGGAGCTCAGCCCGGAGGTCCCGTCGTCCTTGAACACCGAGGAGATCCCCTCGATCCCCTGGTAGCGGGTCTGGGCCCCGCTCTGGCGGGAGGTGGCCTGGGTGATCTGCAGGTCGAGGTATTTATCCCGCACACCCATGATGTTGGTCAGGCTGACGCCCGTCCCGAACTCCAGGGTTCCGAAGGCCTGGGGCGTATTGGATGCCAGGGTGGCCTGCTGGCGGGAGTAGTTCGGCGTGTTGACGTTGGCGATGTTGTGGCCGACGACGCTCAGCGCCCCTGGGCGGCCTGGAGCCCCGAGAGTCCGATGTTCAAGCTGGAAGTGAGTCCGGGCATGGGGTCCTCCTAGACGCAGTCCTGGATCCGGAGGGAAATGGTGGAGGGCAGCTCCACCCCGCCCTTGGGCTTGTAGGCGGTGCTCTGGCAGAGCCCCAGGAGCGTGGCCTGCAGAGGTGCCTGGAGGCCGTTGATGAGGGCGCTGATGCTGCTGAGCCGGCTCCGCATCCGGAGCGCCTCCTGGCGGTCCCTGGGCCAGTCGATGACATCGGGCCAGCGGATGGAACCGACCAGGGGAATCGGGTCCTCCCCGGCCATGAGCCTCCGCTCCAGTTCGTCCAGGAGAGCGGGCAGCGAGTGCAGCATGGATCAACCTCCACGCCCCGTTCGCGCAAGGCTCATACCAATACTGTCGCGGTCAAATCCAGGGAATCAGGCCAGGAAGTCCATGTGCGAATCGGCAGACTCTGCCTCATCGCCCTGCTTCTTCTTCTGTCCCCCGGGCTGCTCCTGGGAGCCGCGCCCTCCCGCTCGCTGGTCTCGATCTTCTCGGACTCGGCGATCACCCTGACGGAGGCCTCGTCCTCCAGCATCTGGTCGTCAGCGGCCCGCTTCTTGGCGTTCTCGCGCTGGATCTGCTCGCTCACTTCCTGGGCCTGCCTCACCGCCTCGACATTGGCGGTCTGAAAGACCTGGCGCTGCCCAAGAGGACTGATCATTTCGCTCCATTCAGGACTCGGCCGGAGGCATGTGCTCCTTTACGAGTCCCCGGGCGACGGAGTCGCCGTCGGGATGGTACTGGTCGGAGGCGAGCTGGGCCTTCAGGGCGTCGACCTTCTCGAGGCGGATATCGGGACCCCGGCCAGGTGTGCTTCCGCCACGGCGATGAACTGGGCCGAGCTGGAGACATTCAGGGCGTCCCCCACCGCCTCCGAGCCCTGGACGGCGGCTGCGGGCATCGGCGAGCCGGTGGCCGGTTTGCCGACGCCCATGGCAGGAGCGGCTCCCGTACTGCTTGGCTTGCTGGTCACCCGCATGGCGGCACCTCTACACCCTCTGTATCGGCATGGCTGGAACTTGAATGAAGATCCAGATTACGCTGGCCCTTCGGGTTTTGCCGCTTTCCATGAATTTTCCAACCTGTCCGCCAGCCCCCAGCCCTTTCCTGAAGTCATCGCATGTTCAAGTACCGCCTGGTCAAGCAAATATTCATAGGTGGACCGGGAACCCGAGTCGTCCCCGAACAACCCGGACGGCTGGATGGTCTTCCGCATGGCCTGGAACATCTGGGTCATCACGAGTCCCTCGAACTGGAGGGCGGCCTGGTGATCGGTCAGCTTGTCCACTCCCAGCTTGGACGAGGACAGGGTGAGGGTGTCCACCGGCGACTGGACCGCGGCCTGCAGGATCGCGCTCATCAGAGGATCCTCAGCTCGGCGTTGAGGGCGCCCGCGTCCTTGATGGCCTGCAGGATCGCCACCATGTCCCGGGGGGTGACGCCGATGGCGTTGAGCATCTCGGCCAGCCTGCCCACGGAGATGCCGGGCTCGACGTTCAGGTTCTTGGCCTTTTCCTCGGTGGCGGTCACCTCCGTCTTGGCCGTGACGACGGTCTTGCCCTTGCTCAGGGGCGCCGGCTGGCTCACCTGGGGGGTGGAAGTCACCTGATGGAGAGTCCGCCCTGGACGATGCTCACGGCCCCGATCTTGACTTCGGAGCCCAGGATCACCGTCCCGGTCTTCTCGTTCACGACGATCCGGGCCTTGGGCTGCATCTGGACCGTGAGGTTCTCCAGGCGGGCGACCAGCTCCACGGCCCTGCCCTCGAACTCCTTGGGGATGGCCACGCTGATGGTGCGCGCATCCAGGGGCTTCGCGGCGACCTCGCCCAGTTCCTCGTTGATGGCGCTCGTCACCCGGACCGCCGTGGTGAAGTCCTCCTCCTCCAGACTGTACTGGAGCGTGCTGCGGTCGTTGAAGGAACCGGGGATCCCCCGCTCCACCAGGCCCCCGTCCGGGATGCGCCCCGCCGTGGGATGGTTCTTGACCACCGAGGCCCCGGCCGAGGCCGCGGAGAAGCCGCCCACCAGCACCTGGCCCTGGCCGACCACGTAGACCTGGCCGTCCGCGCCCTGGAGGGGCGTCATGAGGAGCGTCCCGCCGGCCAGGGAAGCGGCGTCGCCCGTGGAGCTGACGGTCACGTCGAGGCGCTGGCCGGGC
>NZ_OY829944.1:2237500-2387514 GCF_963556105.2 uncultured Tolumonas sp. | reverse complement strand
TATATGCGTACTGACTCTACCAACTTGAGTCAGGAAGCGGTGGTTGCGGTTCGTGACTATATCGAACAGCAATTCGGTAAAAAATATCTGCCGAAAGATCCGCTGACGTATGGTTCGAAAGCCAATGCACAGGAAGCACACGAAGCGATCCGTCCATCAAACGTTGAAGTGAAAGCCGACGCGTTAAAAGATATGGAAGCGGATGCTGTTCGTTTGTACGACCTGATCTGGCGCCAGTTTGTGGCCTGTCAGATGACACCGGCTCAATATGACACCAGCACATTGACCGTGACTGCCGCTGATTTCGAATTGAAAGCCAAAGGCCGTATTTTACGTTTTGCCGGTTGGACTAAAGCATTACCACCAATGGGTCGTAAAGGTGATGATATTGAGTTGCCTAATGTCTCGGCTGGCGATGTATTACAACTGGTTAAACTGGACCCTAAACAACATTTCACCAAACCGCCAGCACGTTTCACGGAAGCGGCGTTGGTTAAAGAGCTGGAAAAACGTGGCATCGGCCGTCCGTCAACCTACGCATCGATTATTTCCACGATCCAAGATCGTGGTTATGTGAAAGTCGAAGCCCGTCGTTTTTATGCTGAAAAAATGGGTGAAATCGTCACCGATCGGTTAGTGGAAAGTTTCACTGACCTGATGAGTTATGACTTCACGGCGCAAATGGAAAGCTCGTTGGATAATATTGCCCAAGGCAATTTAGACTGGCATAAACAGCTGGATAGTTTCTATTCCGAATTTAAAGCCGATCTGCAAAAAGCCGAAGGCGATATGGGCGGAATGCGGAGCAATCAGGTTGTACTGATAGATATCGATTGCCCGACCTGTGGTCGCAAAATGGGTATCCGTACAGCATCAACCGGTGTGTTCCTGGGTTGTTCTGGTTATGCCTTACCGCCAAAAGAGCGGTGCAAACAAACCATCAATCTGGTGCCGGGAGATGAATTTATCGCCGCAGACTCCGAAGATGGTGAAGTCAATGCACTGCGCGCTATGCACCGTTGTAAAAAATGCGGTACAGCGATGGATTCTTATGTGCTGGATGGCACACGTAAAATCCATATTTGCGGTAATAACCCTGATTGCGATGGTTATGAGATCGAAGTCGGTCAGTTCCGTCTGAAAGGCTATGAAGGCCCGGTAGTGGAATGTGATCGTTGTGGTTCAGACATGCAGCTGAAAACCGGCCGTTTTGGTAAGTTTATGGCCTGTACCAACGCGGAATGTAAGAACACGCGCAAGATCCTGAAAAATGGCGATGTGGCACCGCCGAAAGAAGATCCGGTGTTCCTGCCTGAGCTGAAATGCAGCAAATCCGATGCGCATTTTGTGTTACGTGATGGGGCGGCAGGTCTGTTTATGGCAGCCAGCACATTCCCTAAATCACGTGAAACACGAGCGCCGTTGGTTGCTGAATTACTTCGCTTTAAAGATCGTTTGGCACCAAAACATCAATATCTGGCGGAAGCACCAGTTGCTGATCCTGATGGTAATCCAACGATTGTGCGTTTCAGCCGTAAAACGAAAGAGCAATATGTTGCTTCGGAAGTAGACGGTAAAGCGACCGGTTGGGCAGCCTACTATGTTGGTGGCCGCTGGCAGGCTGCAGCAGGGAAAACGAAGTAAAAAGCCTAAGTAATCAGCGATAAAGAGTGAAGTGCAGAAATATCAGACAGTCAGCATCCACTGACGTAAAAAGTGTTTTGCCTTCACTCTGCCTCTGCGTATAATGCGCGCCGTTGCTAAGGCAACATCTCATTGAAGCGGGAATAGCTCAGTTGGTAGAGCATAACCTTGCCAAGGTTAGGGTCGCGAGTTCGAGTCTCGTTTCCCGCTCCAATTTAAGGCGTGTTAACAAAGCGGTTATGTAGCGGATTGCAAATCCGTCTAGCCCGGTTCGACTCCGGGACGCGCCTCCAATAACCTCTTAATATCCGTTGAAACACCTTCCTGTAAACCTGATTGCTTCAACCAAACTGTTTTGCCAGCTGATAAAGAATTCTCGCCGTCGCACCCCAGATAAACCAGCCATCAACCGTTAGTCCGATGATTTTATGTGTCGTACCATTTCGTGTGGTGATCAGTGGTTGATAAGTACTGAGATCCAATAATGTTTCCAGCGGCAATTCAAATACGGCAGACACTTCGTCTTGGGCTGGTGTGAGCTTAAATGGTGGTTGTATTAAGGCGAGATAGGGGTGGATTTGATACCCCGTGAAAGTGTGCCCAGAGGATAATTGCCCCAGTACTCTGATCTGTTTTTCCGTGATACCGAGCTCTTCTTCCATTTCGCGAATGGCGGTCATCTGCAAAGAGCTATCTGTGTTGTCTTTTCTGCCACCAGGAAAACAAACTTGCCCTGGGTGATGGCGCAGCTGCCAGCTTCGTTGCGTGAACAATACCGTCCAGCCATCAGAGCGCAGAATAATTGGTATTAACACCGCTGCATCGTGTGTTCCCGGATGAATATCAACCGGCGTCAACGGCGTATTTTGTAATAAGAAACGATTCAGAAAGTGTTCAGCTCGGCTCATGCTATGACTGTTCCAGGATCGGCAATATCTTCGCTAATTTATCAAATGTTTCCTGATATTCCGCATCGACATCAGAATCAGCCACAATACCGCCACCCGCCCAGACATAAAGTTGTTGTTGCCATGCGATCAGGGTACGAATGGTGATACTGGAATCCATGCGCCCATGTCGGCTGATATAAAACATGCTGCCACAATAGGCCGAACGGCGGTGTGGTTCGAGCTCTTCAATAATTTCCATCGCCCGGACTTTGGGTGCACCAGTGATCGAACCACCAGGAAAACAGGCTTCGAGCAGTTCAACAGCACTGTATTGATCGGCTAATGAACTGGTCACGGTCGAAACCAGATGGTGTACGGCCTTGAATGATTCGATATCAAACAGCTTGGGCACACGTACTGTGCCCGGTTTTGACACCCGGCCTATATCGTTACGTAACAGGTCAACAATCATGAGATTTTCCGCCCGATCTTTCGGCGAGTTTTGTAATTCAGTGATACTGGCCTGATCCGCTTGTGGATCAACAAAGCGAGGGCGCGTTCCCTTGATCGGTTTGGTTTCAATTTCGCGATTATTAAGTGCCAGAAAGCGTTCTGGCGATAAGCTGAGAATTGCAGCGTCTGGCAGACGCATAAACGCTGAAAATGGTGCCTGATTTACTTGTGCTAACTGGCAATAGGCTTGCCATTCATCACCTGAATAATGAGTGTGAAAACGCTGGGTTAGATTAATTTGATAACAATCACCAGCGCGCAGATAGCGTTGAATTGCGTTAAATCGCTCAGTATAGGCCGCTTGAGAAAGATTAGACTGCCAGCCTGATATGAGGTTGAATGGTTTTGCGATGACGGCTACTTGTTGTTGCCACCAATCCCACCGTGATTCCATTTGTTCTTCAGAACCGCAGACTAAGAAATGCATCTGTTGGGTCTGATGATCAACGATCCATGCCCAGTCATAAATACCGACCGCCAGTTCAGGTAAATTGATATCACGTTCAGCATGTACCGGGATTTTTTCAATACGACGGCCTAAGTCATATCCCAATAGGCCGATAGCACCGCCGATAAACGGTAATTCTCCGTGATAGCTAATATCTGGTCCAAAATGACGACGTTGAGTTTCTTTCAATAATTGTAACGGCGCGGCTTTGGAATATTCCGTATGCGCACCTTCCGTGATTGTGGTGATATCGCCCGTTGTTTGTAGCGTGGCTATCGGGTCAGCCGAAAAAATATCAAACCGGCTATCAATATGGTCAGGGCTGGCAGATTCTAATAACACCGCCCATGGCATATGAGCAATCTTGGCAAACATCTGTTGCGTGGCAGATTGAATTGGAAATGTTTTAAGCTGAAATAGTGATGACATGCGATAGAAAACACGATGTTACATGGCAGGGTTGATTGGCAAAGCGTATCATAAGAGTGCTTTTGTAACGAATAAATCTGAATGCTAAACTGGTAAACAGAGCACTAAAACAAAGAGAATAACAATGTCGAGTCCACTGGTTTATTTGGTAGAAGACAGCGAGATGCTGTCCATGCTCTATCAGGATTATTTACGTGCAGAACCCTACCAAATCAAGGCCTTTCGTCTCGGTCAGGATGGGTTGGATGCGTTGAAAGAGCAACCGCCGCAAGTGCTGTTGCTTGATCTGGAATTACCCGACATGGATGGTATGGCGCTGCTGCGCTACGTGAGTGAACAAGGGTTACCAACCAGTGTCGTGGTGATCACAGCTCATGGTTCTGTTGATATTGCTGTTGAAGCGATGCGGCACAGCGCATTTGATTTTTTGACCAAACCGTTTGATGGCAAACGCTTGTGCACGACAGTACGCAATGCCGCTAAACACCAGCAATTAGCCTCACTGGTGGATACTTACCGAGCCAATTATGACCACTCAGGCTTTGGTGGTTTTATCGGTAGTTCACTGTCGATGCAGGCGGTTTACCGCATATTGGAAAGTGCCGCACCGAGTAAAGCAACCGTCTTTATTACTGGGGAAAGTGGTACCGGCAAAGAAGTTTGCGCAGAAACATTACACAAAATCAGCCCACGAAAAGATCAACCACTGGTGGTTTTAAATTGTGCGGCTATTCCGCGCGATTTGATCGAAAGTGAGATTTTCGGCCATGTTAAAGGCGCTTTTACTGGCGCACAAAGTGATCGGGAAGGGGCGGCATCCCGGGCGAATGGCGGCACATTGTTCCTCGATGAAATCTGCGAAATGGAATTGGATTTACAATCCAAATTATTACGCTTTATTCAAACAGGTACATTCCAGCGGGTTGGTGGCAGTAAACTGGAAAGCGTAGATGTGCGCTTTGTTTGTGCGACAAATCGTGACCCGATTGCTGAAGTGCAGGCTGGGCGTTTCCGCGAAGATCTCTACTACCGGTTGCATGTTATACCGGTAGCGTTACCTCCATTGCGTGAACGGGGTGAGGATGTATTAGCGATCGCCCGAAATTTCCTGAGGCAATTTGCGACTGAAGAGAATAAACATTTTTCTGATTTCAGCCCCGAGTCTGCTCAAATGATGCTGAATTACGAATGGCCTGGTAACGTGCGGCAATTGCAGAATGTGATCCGTAATGTGGTTGTTTTGCATGATGGCGACCGTGTGTTACCGATTATGTTCCCGCCGCCACTGAACTCTGTGCCCGTAGCTGTAATTCCACAAAAAGCAGCCGTAGTCGCGCCACTTGTAGTTGTGAACAGTATGGAAACAATTCGCCCCATGTGGTTGGTAGAAAAAGAAACCATCGAAAATGCCATTGCAGCATGTGATGGCAATATTCCTCAGGCAGCAACTTTACTTGAGTTGAGCCCATCGACTATCTATCGCAAACGACTGGCATGGCAATCGACGTGAAAGTCATAGCGTATTTTGATGGTGATGAGGTCGGTGTATGAAAAGTGTGCTGGTGTCAGAAGGGGTGTCTCAGTTACAACTTGAATTGCAGTTAATGAATGACGATCCTGAGATCAAATTCATTATGATGCTGCTGGCGTCGCAGACAGACATCGCTCATGATGAGATTAATAATCTCTTGGTTATTAACCCCAAACCTATTATCGGCGGCATATTCCCCTATGTTCTATATTGCAAGTCGCTGTTGACCGCGGGGGTTGTATTAATTGGGTTTGCTTGTTCATTCAGCATGGCGGTTATTCCGGCGCTAAGTAAAACGGTTGAGATAGAAACTGAATTACAAAAACAACTTCCCTGGCAAAACATGGAGCGGGGAACGCTGTTTACCTTTGTACATGGTATGAGTTCAGGCGTTCAGCGATTAGTTGACGGCTTATTTAATCAATATGGCCTCGAGATCAACTATATCGGTGGTGGTTGTGGCACTTTGCAAAAACTGGATCAGCCGTGTGTATTAACCCCACAAGGTATTTTGCAAGATGCGGCGCTGTTATTAATGGCCGACATCACCAGTGGTATTGGTGTCGCACATGGCTGGCAATCTATTTCACGGGCGTTTAAAGTCACTGAAGTAGAGGGTAATGAAATCATCTCGATTGACTGGCGTCCCGCTGCCGACGTGTATCGGAATGTAGTTGAAGATCATTCGGGCCTGCGGTTTTGTGAAATTCCATTTTCAGAAATTGCCCGCGCATATCCTTTTGGTATTGCCAAACTGGCTGATGAGCTGGTGATCCGTGATCCAATCGCACTTAAAGGTCAGCGTATTGTTTGTGTTGGTGAAGTGCGGCGTGGCTCGTATGTGCATGTGATGCATGGTAAACCAGATTATGTTTCGGCTGCTGCAGGGCGGGCTCGTCAGCGAGCGATGGAAAATCTGAAAGGCCGTACACCACAGCTGATGTTGTTTATGGATTGTATTTCGCGCGTTTTATTCCTTGGGGAATTATTTGCCCGGGAAATCACCCATGTATCGATGAATGATGTTCCTCTTGCCGGGGCCCTGACGTTAGGGGAGATAGCTAATAGCGGCTATGATTATCTGGAACTCTATAACAAAACTTCTGTAGTGGGATTGCTGGCCAGTGATACGTCAGGGATTAATTGAACAAGAAGTATTGCATGAAATCGCCATGTCGATTGGTGAAAGCATTGAGCTGGAAAAAATGCTGGCAGAATGCATCCCAGTTTTTTTGCGAGGGCTTGGTTGCGCTTCGGCCGTTGTCCTGTTGCGTGATGAACAAGACGATTTTTATACACCAACCTATATCTTGCCACGCGCGGCAGTCCGTAATCATTATTTGCATCAGGCGATTAACCGCTCGTTAGAATGTCTGACAAATCACGATGTTTTACCCACTCCACTTTGTTATTTTGAGTCAGCCGGGCTGTTTTATTATGCCTGGCCGATCCAGGATTATGGTGCGTTATTGCTAGGACGAAGCTCACCGTTTCGTGATGCTTTGTTTCGTGAAATTGTTCCGCTGGTTAATAAACTGGCGTTAGCGCTGAATAGTTGTCGCCAATTTCAGCGTTTAAAACTGGCACAACAGAGCATGATCCAAGCAAGAGATGATGCTCAGGCGGCTAATAAAGCTAAAAGTCACTTTTTAGCTACCATGAGTCACGAAATCCGTACGCCACTGAATGCAGTTATCAACCTCTCTGAGTTACTGCTTGAAACGCATTTAGATGAGCGTCAACGTAAATTGACCCAAGGGGTTTGTGAAGGTGGCCGGTCATTATTGCAACTAGTTAATGATGTATTGGATTTTTCCCGTATCGAAGCGGGTCGATTGGAATTAGTTGCCACGTCATTCAAGCTGCATGATTTATTGGATGGATTAGCCGCTTTGTTTGAAAAAGAGGCGCTGATAAAAAAACTGCATTTCGGTTTGAGTATCGGGGATAACATTCCTGAGGTTGTTTCTGCAGATCCATCACGGCTGCGTCAGATACTGCAAAATCTGTTGGCTAATGCGATTAAATTCACCGAATCTGGCAGCGTAAACATCTCTGTGCGCATGTTACCTGAAGATCAGCATAACTTAGATTCTGTACCGATGATGGTGTTTCATATCAGTGATACGGGCATTGGGATTTCCCGACAAGATCAACTTCGTCTATTTCAGGAATTTTCACAAGTCGACACTAATCTCGATCGTCGTTTTGGTGGTTCTGGGCTTGGGCTGGCTATCACGGCCCGATTAGTCATGCTGATGGGTGGCAAAATCGGCTGTTATTCGGTTGCCGGTGTGGGCAGTACGTTCTGGTTTACATTGCCGGTGAAAACCAGCGGTGTTGTGCATGAAAAAAGTTCGGCTGGTGAGATGGAGTTATTACCTATCACTGCATTGTTAGTAGAGGATAGTCTGACAAACCAAATGGTCGCAACGGCGATGCTGGAAAAAGTCGGTTGTCAGATCACTATTGCAAATAATGGCTATGAGGCGATTGAACAGGTACAAAAAGCGGCGTTTGATGTAGTGCTGATGGATGTGTCCATGCCAGGTATGGATGGTTTGGAAGCTTCACGCCGCATCCGGGCTTTAGGCGGGCATTATCAAACATTACCGATATTAGCGATGACCGCTCATGCCTTTGCGCATGATCGTGATGCGTGTTTAGAAGCGGGAATGAATGATTATTTGAGTAAACCACTGCAGCGGGAGCAGCTCTATGCCATGTTAAAGCGCTGGGCATTGCATAAAGATAGTGTAGTTGAAAACAGCGAAGAGCCAGTACTTGCACCTGTCGCTATGGTTGGAACTACTAAACCGATACTTGATGAAACCATTATTCAAACATTGATCAGTGATACCAGCCCTGATTTATTTAAACAGCTGGTCGCGATTTTCCTGCAAGAGAGTAAAGCGCATTTTGATGCACTGCCGGAGTTGCTCAAGCAAGGCGATATTGCAGCTTGTGCGAAACATGCCCATGCCGTGAAAAGCACCGCTGGTGCACTTGGTGCTGTTGCGTTACAGGATATGTGTGGTCAGTTAGAAGTGGCCTGCCGTGAATCAAAACCGAACATAGTTGCGCTATTGCAGGCAACGACAAATGTGGCTGAGGCCTCATGGCAGGCGCTGTACAGCAGATTAAACTGATAGCCGGTTGAACTAAATCAACCGGCTATCAGTTTTTATTCTACTTCGTTATCAGTATCTCTCTCGACATACGCAACTTCAGTAGGCGCTTTCTTGCGTACAGGTGCAAAGCCATCAATGTCGCCCACATTTTGCGTCGCATTACGCGCAGGTCGGTTTTTAGACTCTTTCCGAACGGGCCCCTTCGCAGCATTTTTATTGAAAGGACGTTTGCCTTGAGCTGCAGCCGCCTTTGCTTCTGCCAGCGGATGAGCGCCTTTGCCGGAGAATTTAGTCTTTTTCGGAGCCAGAACGCCTTTGAATTTGCCTTCCAAACCAGGAATAGTGGTGAATGTCACTTCGCGGCGTTGTAATGCTAATAAGCCTTGGAATGATGACCAATCTTTGGGGCTGATCAATGACACTGCATTACCTTGATTACCCGCACGGCCTGTTCGCCCAATGCGGTGAATATACTCTTCAGGTAATTTTGGCATATCAAAGTTCACCACCAGCGATACGTGCGACAAATCTAATCCGCGCGCCGCTACATCCGTGGTGAATAATACTTTGGCGTGACCACGAGAGAATTGATCGATCACTTGGTTACGTTGTGCCTGTTTCATATCGCCGGATAATGCCAATGCAGGAATATTCCATTCGCTGTATTGCTTCGCCAAACGTTCAGTATCTTCACGCGTAGCCAAAAAGACGATCGCTTGTTGGTAATCGGGTTGTGATAGGAGATGTTTTAGCAAAGCCTGTTTGTGATCGAGATGGTCACATAAATGGAAGACTTCATTGATATCGGCATGAACTGCATGCATTTCACCAATGGAAATCGTCTGTGGCGCTTTCAGAATATACCCTGACAACATTTCCACTGATTGATGATTCAACGTTGCCGAGAACAGCCAGGTTTGACGTAAACGGTGCGATGCGGCGGAATGGATTGCTTTTAATGCGTCAGCAAAACCCAGATCTAACATACGATCTGCTTCGTCGAGCACCAAAATTTCCACGCCATCAAACAAGAAACTGCGCGCTTTTAAATGGTTAAGCAGACGACCTGGTGTCGCGACCAAAATTTCCGGCGTTTTGCGCAGAGATTTGATCTGTTCGTTAAAATTTTCACCACCCAGCACCAAGCTGCAATGCACTTGCGTTCCTGCTACCAGAAAACGCAGTTGGGCATACACCTGTTTTGCCAACTCACGCGTCGGCGCCAAGATCAGTGCCCGCGGGCCACGAGTAGACAGCGCTCTGGAGGTTAACAGTCGATGCATCAACGGGATCAGATAGGCCAGTGTTTTACCGGAACCTGTCTTGGAAGCCACAGCCAGATCGCGCCCGATTAGCGCATAAGGGATAGTCTGAGCCTGCACTTCGGTCATCTCGGTGTAGTCGAGATGCGCCATGGCCTCTTTTAAGCGTTTATGCATAGTCAGTTCAGCAAAGCGCAATGTAAATCTCCTGATTGAATGGGCGGATATCTTTTCAGCCATTATACCCTGTGCAAGGCGCATGGGCGAACAAAGTCACAATATGATTGACGCGAAGGTGCAATCTAACTAGATTAATTCGCCACAAACGGGCAAACCGGAATTGCCTGTACATAGAAATTGCACAGAGGTCATGATGTATCAGACAGACGATGTAAGGATCAAAGAAATTAAAGAATTATTACCGCCAATCGCACTGTTGGAGCGGTATCCTGCTACTGAAACTGCTACTCAAACGGCATTTGAAAGTCGTCAGGCGATTCACAATATTCTCAATGATCAGGATGAGCGTCTGCTGGTAGTGATCGGCCCATGTTCTATTCATGATCCTGAAGTGGCGATTGAATATGGCAAACGTTTGCTGGCCATGCGTGAAGAGCTGAAAGATCAGCTGGAAATCGTCATGCGTGTCTATTTTGAAAAACCACGTACGACTGTTGGTTGGAAAGGTCTGATCAACGACCCTTACTTGGATAACACCTATAAGATCAACGATGGTTTGCGCATTGGCCGTAAACTGCTGTTGGATCTGAACAACATGGGTATGCCAACTGCAACTGAATTCCTGGATATGATCACGCCACAATATATGGCTGATCTGATGAGCTGGGGCGCAATTGGCGCGCGTACTACCGAATCTCAGGTCCACCGTGAACTGGCTTCAGGTCTGTCTTGCCCGGTTGGTTTCAAAAATGGCACTGACGGCACGACTAAAGTGGCGATCGATGCGATCAGCGCCGCAGGTGCTTCCCATAATTTCTTATCCGTTACCAAATTTGGTCATTCCGCGATTGTGACCACGGAAGGCAATAAAGACTGTCATATCATTCTGCGTGGCGGCAAAGAGCCAAACTACAGCGCTAAACATGTCGCGGCTGTAGTGAAAGATCTGGAAAAATCAGGTCTGCCAACCAAAATGATGATCGACTTCAGCCATGCCAACAGCTCTAAGCAATTCAAAAAGCAGATGGAAGTTTGTACCGATGTCTGTGGTCAGATCGCTGGTGGTAATCACCACATCATGGGTGTAATGGTTGAAAGCCACATGGTTGAAGGCCGTCAGGATCTGGTGGAAGGTCAGGAATTGATCTGTGGTCAGAGTATCACTGATGCCTGTATCGGTTGGGATGATACTGCTGTGCTGTTACGTCAGTTAGCAGCCGCAGTGAAAGCACGTCGCAGTTAATATTTCCGCGTGATGCTAAAAAAGAAAGCCCGCTTAACTAGCGGGCTTTTTGTTTTTCTATCTTTATTTTTCTACATTAAGTGTTCAACTGTGAGGTCGCTTAGACTGGATAAGCGAATATCAGCAATTGAAAAATGCGGGTTGTTGGCCTGGATAGCTTCCGGTATCACAATGGTTTTCATAGTAGCTGCTTTGGCCGCCAGTAGCCCGTTAAAACTATCTTCAATGGCGATACACTCTTTAGGGTGAAAACCCATTTGTACGGCTGTTTGTAAATAAACCGCCGGGTGTGGTTTACCGTATTCTTCAAATTCAGCGGAATGGCAGATAGAAAAATAGTGACCGATTTCCAGACGCGCTAAAACTGCATTAACCAATGCCATAGGGGAGGAGGTTGCTAAGCCAATGGCTAATCCTTGATCCGCAATGATTTTCAATGCATCCAAAACGCCTTCTTTCGCGACCCCTGACAACATGACATGGCTTGCTACACGGCCGACAATAGTGCTGGCGGTTTCTTCAATACCCGGGCCTTCCCAGCGGTGTTTGGCATACCAATGTGCAACAAGGGCGTCGATACGCAGGCCCATGGTTTGTTCGCATTCCTCAACAGTAATTTCTACGCCTAATTCTTTTAGCACATCAATTTGTGCTTGTTGCCAAAAGGGTTCGGAGTCGATCAATACACCATCCATATCAAAAATAACGGCTTTTTTCTGCATTTCATGTTCTCTGAAAAATAAGGAAAAATTCTTTTTGAACGGTAGGTGGATTGATTCTCACTGTAAAGATGAAACCGCTTTCAATGTGGCGAATGGCGATATAAGTCGCATTTACCATTCGCCATTTTGATTACGCAGGGTGCTGTTGCAGCGTTTTGCGTAAGGTTTTTCTTAGTCGCAGTGCCAGCATACTGGCTGCGGTTGTCAGGCCTAAAATAATACCTAACCAGAAGCCTTGTGGCCCCATGCGTGGTGTGACCCAATCAGTCAAACCAAGAATAGTGCCAACTGGAATACCAATCATCCAATAAGAAATCAGGGTAATCAAAAAGATGACACGAGTGTCTTTCAAACCGCGTAATGCGCCGGAAGAAATCGCTTGGACGGTGTCTGAAAATTGGTAAATAGCGGCAAAAATAATCAAGTGAGCCGCTAATGTGATGACCGTTGGGTCATCGGTGTATTGTGTTGCAATCCAGGTCCGTAACAAGATTGTCGAAGTGGCTGTCATCACGGTGATCGATAATCCAACCAACAGACCGCAGATAACGGCAACCTTAGCCTGTTTGGGTTGTAACTCGCCCAATGAATGACCGACGCGGATCGTGACGGCATAACCTAAAGAGAGCGGTAGCATAAAAATCAGTGATGAGTAATTCAACGCCACTTGATGACTGGCAACAATTTCAGGGCCCAGTGGCGCCAGAAGCAGCGCGACTACAGTAAACAAAGTAACTTCACAAAATAAGGCTAAGGCGATAGGGGCACCGAGTTTGAAAATACGCCGAATGCTGTCCCACTGCCAACCAATATAATGCTGGAACAGGCGACATTGCTGATAAGACGGTGATTTCAGTACATATACTGTCATGGCGATGGCCATAAACCACATCGCGCCAGCAGAGGCGAAACCACAGCCCACACCGCCTAATTCAGGGAATCCCCAAACGCCATAGATCAGCAAATAATTTAGCGGGATATTCAGCAACAGCCCGGCAAAACCAATGCACATACCTGGAACTGTATGCGATAAACCTTCGGCGTAATTTCGTAACACCTGATAAAAAAGATAAGCCGGAAGCCCTAATAACATTGCATGCAGATAGTTGGTGGTTTTCTGTGCCATAACGACAGAAACATCCATCCAATGAAGAAGCATTGGGCTGAAATACAGCAGGAGTCCGGCAGGAACAAATACCAGCAGTGTTAACCATAAACCTTGGGCGACGGTTACAGGGATCTGATCTTGTTTTTGGGCACCATTAAGCTGCGCGACGATCGGTGTCAGCGCCATGATGATACCTTGGCTGGTCAGTACGATCGGTAACCAGAAGCTACTGGCGACGGAAATGGCGGCCAGATCAATCGCACTGTAGCGACCCGCCATAATGGTATCTACCAGCGTCATTGCTGTTTGTGCGACCTGTGCCAGAAGAATAGGCAACGCCAGCCGAACAAGACGGCGGATTTCCTGCTGATATTGAATCACGGTATGACCTTTATACTATTTGAGAAAAAACGCCTGATGTTCAGGCGTCTTCAGAGTAATCGCTGATAAGTAAATTGGCAGCAGCAAAAGCAGCGTTATTTCGGATGTCTTCAGGCAAATCAGGATTACTGGCGATTTTATCCAATGTAATTAAAACAACACGGATTGCATCAGGCATATAGCCTTGATCACCACTTCCGATTTGACTGTAAACCTCCCTGATTTTGTCGCAATAGGCGAGGTGTTTCATCGGTTGTTCTCGGTTAACTATAAACGTCGACACTATAGCTATAAGCCATCCAACCTGCCAGTTTATCCCTGTTAGATGGCTAAAATTAGCGCAATATGATGGTGCACCCGCGTTTCCAGCGCAGGATCTTGATGTAATTGCACTAATAGTGGATATAACGCATAGATAACCTGCCGAGTCTCATAGCCTTGTGGTAGCGGCCATGTTTCTGTGTATCCCTGCATAAAGTCATCATAGTTTGGACAAAATGTCGTTAACCACGCGAGATCTAATTCCCGATCACCACAATAACAAGCATTATCGGGTAGAAAGAGCCCGTTACTGGTCACTAATATATTATCCGGCAACAATTGCCCATGAAGTAAACTAGGCTCTGGGTGATGGTGATGCAGCAAGCGATGTATCACACTGGTGATATCGGAAATATTGAAGAGGTGTTTGCCTTTTTCCTGATGTAGCTGCAACTGCCAGCCAATACGCTGTTCAGAATAAAAAGAGGCCCAGTTTTTTTGCCAGCGATTAGGCTGAATTTGCTGATAAATGAAGGTGTCTTCTTCCCAGCCATACATGCCTTGCTGACTTTCACGATGCATTTTCGCAAAGCGTTTACCAAGCGCATGCCATTCATTTGGCAGTGGCGGGCTTTCTTCGACATCAAAGGTTTCAAAGACCACAAAACACTGATCAGCAGTAGAACCAAATAAAATGATTTTTGGTGATATCAGCCAGTCTGCCATCAAAGACAAATTACGTGTCACTATGTCGAATTTAGTTGCCATGGACTTAGGTGTAATGCGCACTATGTAGGATACACCAAGTTTTTGATCACTGATTTGATAGTAATTTGAATCTTGGGTGTGCAGCAGTAATTGCCGTTTATCAATAGTAAACGGTGCATCCATACAATCTGTGATCTGTTTTGTTATGGATTGCCACATACAAACCTCCGACCTCAGTTGACACGCTATCCAAAGTATAGAGCAGGTTATTGAAATACGGATGTATCTTTGGTCACAGTTGTTGTCTTTGCATTTTTATCTATATATTTCTGGTGGATGACTTAAATAAACGGCCAAAATGCACCAGAATAAATAACAGTGAAGTAATTTAAGGAGAAAAGCATGTCTGCTGCCGATGGAACCATGGAATTCGAAGATATGCTGATTAAGCTGGCCAGAGAAAACGGCTCAGACTTATATCTGTCAACCGGCGCCGTGCCCAGTATCAAATTTAATGGTGTGTTAACACCGATCCAGGAACGTCCGATGGAGTTAGGCCAGGTTGCCGAAATTGCCAACCGGATCATGGATGAAGAACAGCGGATTATCTTTGATAAAGAATTGGAAATGAACTTAGCGCTATCGTTATCCAAAGTAGGGCGTTTCCGTGTCAATATCTTCCGCCAACGTAATGAAATTTCCATCGTTGCCCGTAATATCAAACTAGATATTCCGACGTTTGAAGAGTTGAAATTGCCGCCAATTTTACTCGATGTCATCATGGAAAAACGCGGATTAGTGTTGTTTGTTGGTGCAACTGGTTCTGGTAAGTCCACGACATTGGCTGCATTGATCGACCATCGGAACACTAATACCAGCGGGCATATCATTACGATTGAAGACCCTATCGAATATGTTCATCCGCACAAAAAGAGCATCATCAACCAACGTGAAGTCGGGGTAGACACCCGCAGTTTCCATGCAGCGCTGAAAAACACCTTGCGTCAGGCGCCAGATGTTATTTTGATCGGGGAAATTCGTGATCGCGAAACGATGGAACACGCATTAGCGTTCGCGGAGACCGGCCATCTAGCTATTTCAACCTTGCATGCGAATAATGCAAACCAGGCGCTGGATCGTATTATTAACTTCTTCCCGGAAGAACGTCGGCCACAACTGATGAATGATTTAGGGAATAACCTGAAAGCATTTGTTTCACAGCGATTAGTTAAAACCAAAGATGGGAAACGACGTGCCGCCATTGAGGTATTGCTGGGAACGGCAACGATTCAGGATATGATCCGCCGTGGTGATTTCGGCAATATTAAAGAGATCATGGAAAAATCAGTTAATCTGGGCATGAAAACGTTCGACCAATGTTTGTTTGAACTGTTCTGCGAAGGTGCGATTGATGAAGAAGAAGCACTTCGGAATGCAGACTCAGTTAACAACTTAAAACTGAAAATTAAACTCCATACTGAAAATGGTTCACTTAAAATGTCCGGCCACGTGTTAAGCTGGGAATTGGACCCAATCAAGCATGATGAACCAGATCCTTTCTTCTAATTGATTTCCGTTTTTTGTAATGACAAGCCGGCTTTTGCCGGTTTGTTGTATTGGTATTGAGGTTGTTATGTCTTTAGAGTGGCTGGCATTGGTGTCGGCTTTTTTGTGGGCTTGCGCTAGCTTATTGTCGGTCACCCCGGCTCGTCATTTAGGTACTTTTGCATTTAGCCGCTGGCGTATGGCTTGTGTCAGTTTGATGTTGGGCTTAATGAGTCTGATTAGCGGTGGTTTTCATACCCTGTCATTGTCACAAATTGGCATGATGGCCACGTCAGGGTTAATCGGTATCTTCGTCGGCGACACCTGTTTATATGCGTGCATGAATCGGGTTGGGCCGCGCCGGGCAAGTTTGTTATTCGCAACACATGCTGCATTTTCCGCATTATTTGGGATCTGGTTATTTAAAGAGCATCTCTCTTTGCAAGGTTGGGCGGGCGCTGTATTAGTGTTAGCTGGTGTCATGGTTGCTGTTGCATTCAGTGGTAATAAGCCACAAAAACTAGAATATAGCCATGGTGCTTTGTGGTTGAGTCTGGCATTAGGGTTAATGGCTGCATTGTGTCAATCGCTGGGAACCATTATCGCGAAACCGGTTATGTCTGCAGGGGCAGACCCGATTGCTGCATCGTGTGTGCGTATGTTGGTAGCATTTGGTGCACATTCAGGGTTACGTCTAGCGCAGGTACCTTTCAGTCGAGCTGTATCGCCGATCACATGGCGTGTATTAGGCATCATTTGCCTGAACGGATTATTGGCAATGGTGTTAGGGATGACCATCTTTCTGTTTGCATTACGTCATGGCAACGTAACATTGGTGGCGATCATGTCATCAACGTCGCCAGTCATGCTTTTACCTATTCTTTGGTTTTTTACTCGACAGCGCCCCAGCCTAGGGGCATGGCTGGGCGCTATATTAGTTGTTTGCGGAACGGCACTGGTATTAGCCCGATAAGGTTAAAACAAGCTAATCTCTTCTGCTGTCAGCGCGCGGAAGTCACCTTCTGGCAGGTTAGCATCTAACGCTAATGCGCCAATCTGTTCCCGATGTAGCCGCTCAACATGGTTTCCTACTGCGGCAAACATCCGTTTGACTTGGTGATACTTACCTTCATGAATGGTAAGTAATACTTCACGAGGTGTGACAATTTCCAACTTTGCCGGGCGTGTTGGCTGTGTCTCACTGCGTAACAGAATTCCCTCTGCGAACTGTTTACGCGTTTCATCAGAGATTGCCTCTGCCAACCAGACACGGTAAATCTTTTCACACTGTTTTCGTGGCGAGGTAACGCGATGTGACCACTGTCCGTCATTAGTGACTAATACCAGCCCCGTAGTATCAACATCTAGTCGCCCGGCAGCATGCAATTCATCGGCGCGTGGTAAATCGAATAATTGGGTGATACTGGGATGATTAGCATCGGCATTGGCACATACATAACCTTGCGGCTTATGCAGCATAAAGTAGTAAAGATTGTCTCCTAGTGTTTGCAGGCTATCATCATCAAACAGAATAACATCCTGCTCATTAACATGCAGAGAACCACTTTTTACTATTGTGCCATTAACTGTGATACGACCTGCTCGTAAAAGCAGCGACGCTTGAGAGCGAGAAATGCCAAGGCATTGATGAAGGTGTTTATCTAAGCGCATTATTTTTTAGTTCTGTGAAACTATTAGGTTATTGTGCTCTAGTGTATTGCTTTTATGGCGGTAAAGGTATTTTAATGTAAAGAGTAAATAGGTTACTGCTTTATTCAGGATCGTGAATGTCGGTTTTACCATTATCTACCGAAAATTATCAGAACGTAGCTATCCGCGACATCAAGTTGGGCATGTTCGTTATTGCTGTTACAAAGCAAAAAGGCGATATTCATTTTAAACCGGGAATGGTCTCCAGTGAAGCTACATGCCGCTCATTACAATCCATGGGTGTGCTAGAGGTCAAAATTGATCTTACTCGTAGTAAACACCAGCAAGAAACTCTCCTTGAAAACCCTGAATCAAACCTTGCGCCCGAAGAGCAAGTTCAGGAAATAATGACGCCAACAGAAAAAAAAGAGTCGCGAAAACAAGCTCAAAAACTTTATGCAGAAGCGAAAATTTTACAGACTAAATTGCTGGATGCACTAAAAAACGGTGAGGTTGTTGATATTGCGCCATTAGAAGCGATGGCGGATGAAATGGTGGACTCCATTTTTAAAAATCCAGATGCTATGATTTTTCTTTCTCGTATCAGAGAAAAAGATACCTATTTAATGGAACATTCCTTGAACGTCGGTATGTTACTTGCGAATTTCGGCCGGTATCTGAAATTATCCCGCCAGACAATCAAAGACTTATTGGTTGGTGGATTATTGCACGATACTGGCAAAGTCATGGTTCCCGATGAAATCCTGCATAAGCCTGGCAGACTGACTCCAGACGAATTTGTGATCATGAAAAAGCATGTTGAATACAGTGTGCAGTTTCTTGATAAAGCCGAAGGGATCAGCTCTATCATGCGTACCGTCGCGGCGAACCACCATGAACGGCTTGATGGTTTAGGTTATCCCCGGGGCCTTAAAGGATTAGAGCTTTGCTTGATTTCACGAATTAGCACGATTGTTGATGTATTTGACGCGCTAACTGCAGATCGTTGTTATAAAAAGGGTATGCAAGCAACGCAGGCATTTCACATTTTATTGCAAGGTGCCGGAACGCAGTTTGACGAAACGCTGGTGAAGCAATTTATCAAATGCATGGGAATTTATCCTATTGGTAGTTTAGTTAAACTGAAAACGGGTAAGTTAGCGTTGGTGATTGAAAGTAATACTGAAACACCGTTACAGCCCGTAGTGAAGATTATCTATAGTACAACAGGACAAC
Organism: uncultured Tolumonas sp.; assembly: GCF_963556105.2. Taxonomy (NCBI): domain Bacteria; kingdom Pseudomonadati; phylum Pseudomonadota; class Gammaproteobacteria; order Aeromonadales; family Aeromonadaceae; genus Tolumonas; species uncultured Tolumonas sp. Next base: position 2,368,632 of record NZ_OY829944.1, on the reverse strand, counting down.
ATTATCTGGATGTTAAGATTGTTGATCTGGCCAGAAATACAACCGAAGAGATAGAAAATGTAGTGCATCCTAAAGCATATGGAATTGATATCAGTCAGTTCTTTTAAAAACTACAGAATGGATATCGACAGCATAAAAAAAGCCACCTGATCAGGTGGCTTTTAAATTTGGTTGCGGGAGCAGGATTTGAACCTACGACCTTCGGGTTATGAGCCCGACGAGCTACCGAGCTGCTCCATCCCGCGTCAGTGGGGCGCATATTAGTGAGCTGACTCACATTTGGCAAGGGATATTTTCAGCTTATTTTACTGTTGCTTAATAAGTTAGCAATTCGCTGATAAATGCAACAATCAGTATCTTCCCGTCAATTAATATCTGTTTTAGCAATTCACAGCTATAATGCGCGTTTATTTGTACCGATGAATTAGAGACGAATGGCTGACTTTTTTGCAACATGCCCGAAAGGGTTAGAATCTATACTGGCTGCTGAACTTTCAGGGCTTGGCGCATCCGATATTAAAGAAACAGTCGCGGGTGTTGCATTTAGTGGTGAGTTGGAAGTGGCTTACCGGGCATGTTTGTGGAGTCGCTATGCTTCCCGTATCGCACTGGAATTAACTTCGTTTTATGCCGATACCGATCTGGATCTTTATCTCGGCTGTTTTAACGTGCAATGGGAAAATCATTTCTCTGTAGAACAATCGTTTGCTGTCGATTTCTCTGGGTCATCCAAAGCCATTAACAATACCCAATACGGTGCGTTAAAAGTTAAAGATGCGATTGTTGATCGCTTCACCAAACGTAGTGGTGTTCGTCCGTCAGTCGATAAAAAAATCCCTGACGCTCGAGTGTTAGTACACTGGAAAAAAGATACTGTCACTGTTTCGCTCGATCTTTCCGGCCCGGCATTACATCAACGTGGCTACCGTGATGAGACTGGCGAAGCACCGCTAAAAGAGAATTTGGCGGCTGCCGTATTAGCACGTAGTGGCTGGCAAAATGAACCGTTGCTCGATCCGATGTGTGGTTCTGGCACGCTGTTGATCGAAGCGGCCATGCAGGTTTGTGATATGGCGCCAGGCTTGTTACGCCGTCGTTTTGGTTTTGAAAGCTGGTTAAAACATCAACCAGAAATTTGGCAGCCAATTATTGCTGAAGCTTCAGTGCGCGCAAAGCGTGGGCATAAAGCGGCGCTGTTGCAAGCCGATCGTTTTGTCGGGTTTGATATCGATAACCGCGTATTACAACGTGCTAAAGCGAATGCGAATCGCGCGGGCGTGGGGGATCTGATCCGTTTTGAAGCTGCTGATGCGATGCAATTACATAATCCATGGCCGGGTAGTAAGGGTTTCCTCATTAGTAACCCGCCATATGGTGAACGTCTGGGTGAATTTCCAGAACTGTTAAAGCTGTATCAAAACGTTGGTAATGCACTCCGTACCGAATTCCAAGGCTGGCGGGTAACCATATTGTCGGCATCGCCAGAGTTGCTGAGTTGCTTACGCCTGCGGGCAGAAAAACAATACCGTTTATTCAACGGCGCGTTGGAATGTCAGCTGCGTAATTATCAGATCGCCGATAACTCCGTCGCATCCCAGAAAATGGTGGCAGAAGATTTTGCTAACCGTCTTCGTAAAAATATCAAAACGCTGGATAAATGGGCTCAGCAAGAAGGCATCGATGCGTACCGTATCTATGATGCTGATTTGCCAGATTATAATGTGGCGATCGACCGTTACACGAACCATCTGGTTATTCAGGAATATGCACCGCCGAAAACCATTCCAGAGCATGTTGCGCGTCAACGTATTCTCGATTTGATGCAGGCTGCTATCGAAGTCACCGGCGTTCCGGGTAAAAACGTGATCCTGAAAGTGCGGGAACGCCAAAAAGGTGAATCGCAGTATCAAAAACTGAATGCCGAAGGGCAGTTGCTCGAAGTTAAGGAGTACAACGCGAAGTTTTTAGTCAACCTGCGCGATTATCTGGATACCGGTTTGTTCTTGGATCACCGCTATACACGCCGTATGTTAGGGCAACTAGCGAAAGGCAAAGACTTCCTCAATCTGTTCTCTTATACCGGTACTGCCTCAGTGCATGCTGCTCTCGGCGGTGCTCGAACCACCACGACTGTGGATATGTCTCGTACTTATCTGAACTGGGCGCGCGATAACATGCGCCACAATGGCTTAACGAGCTGGCAGCATAAATTTGAGCAGGCTGACTGCTTAGATTGGTTACGCCATTGCGAGCAGACGTTTGACCTGATCTTCATCGACCCGCCAACTTTCTCGAACTCTAAACGTATGGATGATACGTTTGATGTGCAACGCGATCATATTGATGTGATGGCGATGCTGAAAAAAATTCTGAACCCGGATGGCTTGATTGTTTTCTCAAACAACAAACGTCAGTTCAAAATGGATTTCAATGGTCTCGCTGAACTGGGGTTAGTCGCGGAAAATATCAGTGCGAAAACCTTACCCAAAGATTTCGCGCGTAACCCGCATATCCATAACAGCTGGTTGATCCGTCATGCTCCAAAAACTGACGCATCGCAGGAGCAAGCTTAATCATCATGGCTATTTATTCTATTCAGCAAGGTTATCTCTCTTACAGTGCTGCGCCGTTATTAGACCATGTGGAATTGCACCTCGAGTCTGGTGAACGGTTGTGTCTGGTTGGTCGAAATGGTGCAGGTAAATCCACCCTGATGAAAGTGATCAGTGGTGAAGTGTTACTGGATGATGGTTCCATCACGCATTTGCAAGACCTGAAAATTGCCCGTTTGGAGCAAGACCCACCACAAACGGAATCAGCCACTGTCTATGACTATGTTGCCGACGGTGTGGCGGAGTTAGGCAAGATCTTGGCGGATTACCATCATCAACTCACGCTCTTGGCTGATCACCATGACGATGACCGCGTAATGCGCCGTCTGAGCGAATTGCAAGAACAACTCGATCAGCAACAAGGTTGGCAGTTTGATACCCGCATCAATCAGATCTTAAGTCTGCTGTCGCTGACCGCGGATACCTCACTGTCTGATTTGTCCGGTGGTTGGTTGCGTAAGGTTGCATTAGCCCGCGCGCTGGTTAATGAGCCTGATCTACTGCTGTTGGATGAGCCAACCAACCATTTGGATATTGATTCTATCGCCTGGCTGGAAGATTTTTTACGCCAATACAAAGGGGCTATTGTCTTTATCAGTCACGATCGTGAATTTATCCAACGCATGGCCACCCGTATCGTCGATCTGGACCGTGGTGTATTAACGTCATGGCCAGGCAATTACGATGCTTATCTGACCGGTAAAGAAGAGTGGTTGCGAGTTGAAGAGCTGAAAAATGCGCAGTTTGATAAAAAACTGGCGCAGGAAGAGGTTTGGATCCGACAAGGCGTAAAAGCACGCCGTACCCGTAACGAAGGCCGCGTTCGGGCGCTGAAAGCATTACGTATGGAACGTGGCGAACGCCGTGAAAAAGTGGGCACTTCTAAAATCCAGCTGGATGAAGCGGTCCGTTCTGGAAAAATTATTTTTGAAGGTGAGCGAGTCAATTACAGTATCGAAGGGAAATCTCTGATCCGTAATTTTGATTTTCGTGTCATGCGCGGCGATAAAATTGCGCTGATTGGCCCTAACGGCTGTGGCAAAACCACGCTGATTAAATTGTTGTTGGGTGATCTACAGCCAGATAGCGGCTCTTTATATTGTGGTACCAAATTAGAAGTCGCGTATTTTGATCAATATCGTCAACAGCTTGATCCAGAAAAAACAGTGATGGATAACGTGGCGGATGGTCGCCAAGAAGTCGATTTTGCCGGTCGTCGCCGTCATATTTTAGGTTATTTGCAGGATTTCCTGTTCGAACCGAAACGTGCGATGACGCCTGTTAAAGCCCTTTCCGGTGGCGAGAAAAATCGCTTGTTGTTGGCGAAGCTTTTCCTGAAACCGTGTAACTTGCTGATCCTGGACGAACCCACCAACGATCTAGACATTGAAACGCTGGAATTGCTGGAAGAGTTGCTGGCGGAATATCAAGGCACATTGTTATTAGTCAGCCATGATAGACGCTTTATTGATAACACCGTAACGCATAGCTGGTTGTTTGAAGGCGATGGTCGTATTACGCCTTATGTCGGTGGTTTTGCCGATGTTATGGCTACTCGTCAACAGCAGTCAGTAAAAGTGGCTGCGTCAGCACCAGTAGTAAAAATCACATCGGATACACGTGATAAAGAAGAAAAACCGGCAATACCGAAAAAAACTCGTAAACTTTCGTATAAGTTGCAGTCAGAGCTGGACGGATTACCACTTCAACTGGAACAATTAGAAGCGAAAATTGACTCAATACAATCTCAGATCAATCAACCTGACTTTTTCAGTTTGCCAGTAGAGCGCACCAAAGAAATGTTAGATGCCTTACAACAAGCTGAATTGAATTTGGAACAGGCTTTCGCCCGCTGGGAAGAGCTGGAAGCGATGAAGAACGAGGAATAGTGTCTAATGAAAATGACAAAAATTGCAGCCATATTGCCATTATTGATGGCAGGTGCTGTATCTGCTGCAGCTCAGGATCCGTTTTATTCAATCTCCGAGGTTGTTTCTGCTGCAAACATTGGAAGTGCTAACTATGGCCCATGGGCATTAAGCATTTCTGGTGATGGCACCGAAATTTCCAGCTTAGCGGTGAAAAGCGATTGGTATCATTATTTTCATATGTCGCCAAGTGGAATGGATCTGGCGCACCGTTTTAATTATGAAAATGGTTGTACCGCTCTTCTATCTAGTACTACTTGTAAAAGCTATTTAGAAACGTCAAATTGGGCTGCGACTTGGTTCTCTGACTTGAGTTCAAATGTAGATCAGACGTTTAATGTGACTTCATCGGCAGTCACGGCTGAATCGGCAGGAATTGTAACCAAATATGGTTCTGACACTACTGCTGTCACGTCTGTAGGTTATATGAGCCTTGCTTCACATAGCCGTGAGGCGGTTGCTACATTGCCCTCTGCGACAACTTATCTGAGTTCTGTGGGTGGTACAGGCTATGCGTTTGCATCAGCGTATGACATTGTCCCAGTTGGCTCAAATTATCTGGTGGTTGGTACCGCTGGAGCACAAAAAGCGACAGCATATAGCTATTGTTATAACGGCAACTCAGAAGTTCAAACTTATAGTTCTTATTGCCCCGGTTATGAAACACAAACCGCATTTTGGTTAGTGAATGCATCGGGAACGCTAAACACTTCCTTGCTGGCAAACTCACATAACACATCTACGTCAACAAATTTTCCTTACACCGCCAGCGCCATGGGTGCTGCAAAAGTCGGTTCTGAATATATCGCGGTTGGGTATTCGGCAACAGTCGGCTATGGCATCGGTTCAACAAGCAGTTTACCAAAAAATGTAGCGGCATTCTGGAAGTTAGGCGACGGTTCATTAAGCACAACACCAACCACATCTTTAGTATTTGCAAACGATAGTGATAATCCTGGAACTAATAGTGATTATACAATCGATAATAGCTGGGCGGTTGGTGTTAACTCTAATGGTTATATCGTTGGTAACCGTACATTTAGAGCAAAAGAAAGCCGAAATTATCCAACGAAGATGTTTATTGCGAAATATTCATCTTCTTCAGACGCTATTTCTAGCACCACAACACCAATCACCACTTCTGGTGTTAACTCAGAAGCTGCAGCTGTAAATAATGCTGACCAAGTGGTTGGCTGGACAGATGAACGTAGTGTCACCAGTCAGCCTGTCTTCGGCTCAGTTTCTCGTTTGCAAGAAGCGTTTATTTACAATATTAATACGGGTAATCGTTACGCACTTAATGACCTAATTTGTGGTTTGGATAGTGCAGGTGCTAAATCATGCATGCATAACGGTAAGTATTATTACATTGAATATGCAAATGGCATTACTGATGATGGTGCAATAGTTGCGTCTGCTCGTCGTTTTGACAGTTATACTGATTGGTCAACATTAAGTAATGGAACAAATGTAGTGGTGAAACTATCTGTATCTTCAACTACTGCATTTGATAGTAACCACGATGTTCCTGCTGGTTATGTAGTTGCCAATCAGCTACCGGTATTTGATTTCGGTGCTAGCGATAGCAGTGGTGGCGGTAGCTTCGGTATCTTTGGTTTACTGGCTATGGCCGGTGCAGCGGTGGTAGGTCAGTATCGCCGTTTTGTAAAGAAAGGTTCATAAGGTTGTCATAGTGACATGATTAAAATGGAGTTCAGCACAAAAATCCGGTGAACTCCTATTGATCTTTATCCTCAGATCCGATATCAATTAAGACGACAGAGCATCAGTACTGTCGTCTTTTTTCATTATGGGAAAGAGGATTGTTAAGTATGAAGAGACAGAAAAGAGATCGTTTAGAAAGAGCGCGCACCAAAGGTTATCAAGCCGGTTTAGCCGGGCGTTCTAAAGAGGTCTGTCCTTATCAATGTATAGATGCACGAGGTTACTGGTTAGGTGGTTGGCGTGATGCGTTTGATGAGCGATCACAGGGATATACGGTTAACTAACACGAATTCATATAAAAAGGCTCACTTAGGAAGTGAGCCTTTTTAGTTTCTACGATCTAAAAATTAGAACGGCTAGCAATTAGAAAGAAGAAGTATCTTGGAACAAACCTACTTTCAGATCGGTCGCTGAATAGATTGGGCGGCCATCAACTTCAACCACACCATCAGCAATACCCATGATCAGTTTACGCATAATGACGCGTTTCATCTGGATTTTATAAGTCACTTTTTTCGCAGTCGGCAGGATCTGACCGGTGAATTTCACTTCACCAACACCCAATGCACGTCCTTTACCTGGGCCGCCTTTCCAACCCAAGAAGAAGCCAACCAGCTGCCACATTGCATCCAGACCTAAACAACCAGGCATAACCGGGTCACCAGGGAAATGGCAATCGAAGAACCATAAATTAGATGCGATATCCAGTTCAGCAATAATTTCGCCTTTTTCGAATGCACCGTCAGTGTCAGTGATTTTGACAATGCGATCCATCATCAGCATGTTAGGTGCTGGTAATTGGCTGTTGCCTTCACCAAATAGTTCACCACGGCTACACGCCAGCAGGTCTTCTTTAGTGAAACTGGTACGACCCTGATCGCACAGGGATACTTTAGGAGTATTGGTCATTTCTGCTGACACGCTTATCAAATCCTTATAGTCAATTTTGAACTGGAGAATCTACCCAACATGCGACGACTAAGCAAGTCCAACCAGTGCCCGTAACCTGCGTAAAAGTGTGCTTAATAGCCCATTTCTGCCTGATGGTCCATTTAGGTCGTCTAATCGCTGTCTGATCCGGCCAAATAGGGTTCGTTCATCATCGATCGAACCCGCAGGGCAACCCATCAATAATTCGACCGCTTCTTCAACATGGCCAACCGGATAAATGTGGAATTGACCATTTTTAACCGCTTCTATTACCTCGTCGGATAAGATCAGCTGCAGGTAATTTGATTCGGGGATCACGACACCTTGTTTTCCGTTTAATCCCTGAATCGAACAGACACGGAAGAAACCTTCGATTTTTTCATTCAACCCACCGACTGGTTGAACATTACCAAATTGGTCTACGGCACCGGTTACGGCCAGATGTTGGTAGATCGGTTGTTGTGCCAATGCAGAGAGCAGAGCACAAAGGCCAGTCAGTGCCGCGCTGTCGCCATCTATTTCACTGTACGATTGCTCGAACACCAGATTAGCTGACAAAGGCGAGGGGTTTTCAGCACCAAATAGTGTTGAGAGATAACCATGGATGATCATCATGGCTTTCGCATGAATATGACCCGCCAACTCGGCTTTACGTTCGATATCTGATACATCGCCGTCGCCCATATGCACAGTTGCGGTTAATCGTACCGGCTCGCCAAAGTCATAAGGGTGCCCCATGATTTGAATGACCGAGAGCCCGTTGATCTGACCAACCACTTCACCTTCGGTTTGTAACAAGATCTGCTGGTCTACAATGCCTTGGTCAGATTGTTCGACGATGTAATTCAGTCGATATTCCTGTTCAGACAACGCTGCTTTGATATGCAGTGCGGTGATCAGCTCTGCACCTTGCTCGGAGGCAATACTGTGTGCCAGTTGCATCAGTGCGACCAGCTGAGTTTCGGCAAACGAGAGGATGCGCTGGTGTTCACATAGGCGGCAGGAAAAACGCATCAATTCTTTGATTGCCGAAGCATCAAAATCCAATAGTTCCCAATGATGCCGAATATGACACAGTAACCCCGTAAATTGGGCGACAGAATCGTCGTCATACGGAAATTCGGTGATGAGATCAGTTCGCAGGAAAATCTTCTCTGAAAACTCATTATCCAGCAGATTGAATTCTGCAATAGAGATACGATCGCCAACCAGGATCAGTTTGATGTCCAATGGCGTGGCTTCTGGCTGGAAAAATGGTGTTTGCGGTGGCGTATCTTCTGGCGCCGACCAATCGAGATAACCGGTTGCCAGTGCATTATGCAGTTTGAACCACAGTTGTGGTTTCATCAGCAATTCATCCACCGGAATGATCAGATAACCGCCATTGGCCTCGCGCAATAAACCGGCTTCCAGTAAATGGTGGTTGCTGTAAACGCTACCTTGTTCGGTTACATAATTGATCGAACCAAACAGGGAACGCCAAGTTAAGTCGCGAGCATAGATAACCGGTGGCTGTGGCTGCAGTTGGTGGATCATCAGATTCATCAATACCGGATGAGTAAATACACCATCTTGTGCCACATGAGCGGACAGCTCCGTCAGGTATTCGGCTAGTTTTTCATCGTTATCCTGTTTGCGCAGGATCTTTTTAACCAGTTCTTCCGCATCTAGTTTCAGTCGCAGCAATTTGAACAGGTCATCTAATAAGTCGCAAAATTCCGGGCCGGTACCTGCTTTCAATTTCAGCCATATTGGGCGGAAAGGGTTTTTCAGATTTTCGGTATAGCAAAGATCAAAACTACGATTAAATGGTTTGGGGCAGTCATCAATCAGATCCATGATGACTCGTTCGTAGTTGACGCCAGGGAAACCACTTAACAGTAAAGCCGGACAGCTTTGGCTGGCAGTATTGAGGCGTAAAATAGCTGATGCCGCACGTTCTTGCGTTTCAGCGAAACTAATCGGTTGAACAGCGGATAATTTCTCGCACGACAAATCTGAAAAGTCGGGAAGGAGGGCTTCTGCAGCTAGTTCTGTCACTTAAATTTAATTCCTTTGCTATAGACTAGATGATTATACCTGACAGAATCCGTAAACCTATCTCTTCTCGTTATCTATCAAAAAACGAATTTCGTAATTTGATTACATAAATGAAATTAAAAAAAGATTAAATCTCGCCAATAAATGATCTAAAACAATAAAAAACAGATATCCGCTGCTTTGCTGACCAAAAAAATTTGTTATCACGTAAAAAAATTACAAATCATGCTGGACATTTGTACGATTAGGATCAAGAATTAACACATTGACTCAGCTTCTGCTTTGTCTTCACAGTTTCCTTTGTTGTTGTGTGTTGTTGCCCATCAAGTGGTTGCCGGTGATTCACCCCCACTAAACCAGTTGAAAGGGCATTTCTTTTTACTGATTATTGTCAGTGCCTCGTTTTTTGGGGTAACCGAAAGGTTACCCCTTTTATTTTGGTTTTTTTCTATGAATGCATTCCAACGATTGAGACAACAACGACTAGCAAAAGCGACAAAACCATTTAACGCCCGTGGTGGATCGATAGCTCGCTGTGAAGGTTGCGGTTTACCTGTGGTACAGTGCGCTTGTGCATTAATGCCAGAGGGTGCACCGAAAGCTGCCTTCTGTTTACTGATGTATGACACAGAACCCATGAAGCCATCTAACACTGGCCGGTTGATTGCTGATATCTTTCCGCATAACACGCATGCGTTTATGTGGTCACGTACTGAAGTGGATGAAGGGTTGTTGGCTTTATTAGCTGATCCAACTTATTCACCTATAGTGGTATTCCCAGAAAGTTATGTGCAGGAAGGCGAACGCGTAGTGATCAATTCGGTCGATACACTCCCAAACCGCCCACTTTATATTTTGCTTGATGGGACGTGGAGTGAAGCTCGGAAGATGTTCCGAAAAAGCCCGTATCTCGATCAATTTCCAGTAATATCCGTGCAGCCACAAACCTTGTCAGCCTATCGTTTGCGCGTGGCATCAAATGAAAATCAACTGTGCACTGCGGAAGTTGCTTGTTGTTTATTACAACAACAAGGTGATCTTGCTGCGTCAACCATGCTACATGATTGGTTTTCGCTGTTCCGCCAACGTTATTTAACCATCAAACCACACCATCAACGTTTTCTGACCGATAACGTCTCTGCTGGTGATGACCAGCGTAGTGCGATCAGTTAACCAGCGTTGTAAATTGCTGAACGATGTAATCCCGCACATATTGATGCGCTGGATCATGATCATGCAGCCGATGCCAGACCAGATTGAGCGGTACGTTTACATCCTGATCGGCGAACGGCACCACGTTGAACTCATCAAAGAGTGAATATTGCGTGATCATGAGCCTAGGTAAGATAACCAATACCGGGCACATAGCGATGATGGCGGGAATAGCTGTAATGCCTGATGTTGTTGCCATGATCTTGCGTTTCAGCCCATGCGCCTGAAAATAGCTTTCAATAATACTGGTCGTGTTATGCGCATAACTGGTGGTGAGTTGCGGCACTGCCGCCAATTCTTCCAGTGTCGGATTATCCGGCAATGTGAGTAATTTAGGGTTATACACATACACAAAATGACTGCGTGTCAGTAACTGTTGTTGATATCCCTCAGACAGGTCAATTTGTGCGCCTGTAATCGCCAGATCAATACCTCCGTTATCCAGTTCGTCACTGAGCTGAAAAATGGGCACGGCTTTAACATGAATGTGGATGCCGGGTGCATGGGTGCCTAAATAACGTAATAAGTCGGGCAATAACAAGCGTTCTAAATGCTCTGGCATTCCTAAGCGTAGCGAGGCTTTGATGGTCATTGGGTCAAATAATTGCGGGCTAAGTTCCACCTGCAATTGATCCAGCCATTGCGCAACAAAAGGTGCTAATTGGCTTGCACGGGCAGTAGGTTGCATTTTAGCGCCGCGTTTTACAAATAACGGGTCATCCAACATGTCGCGTAAACGGTTCAAGGCATGGCTCAAGGCTGACTGGCTCAAACCCACCCGCTGTGCTGCTCGGGTTACATTACCTTGTTCGGCATACAATGCTTCCAAAACTACCAACAGGTTAAGATCCCAGTGACGGAATTGCTGGAAAAAGCTCGCCGATCTTGCATTATTCATTTCATTCATAATGGCTATTATATATGCTCATTTGATTCATAATATGACTTTCTTACAATATATACCTCTTGCGAGGTATATCCATGTTGTACGCAGCTCCATTTAATCCGCCGATTATCCGGCAACTTCTCCGTATCAATATTGGCCTCATGGTTTGTATTGAATTTATTATGAATGCCATGTTGTCATTTTCATCCTCATACCTGTGTGGCGGTTTAGGGATGACGTTGCATACCTACAGTTTGACGACCGCTGTCTATGCAGGAACGGCGATCTTAATGATCGCGCAGCATCATTGGCTGGTTTCTCATCTTGGTTACCGTCGGTTTATTCGTTGTGCACTTGTTTTCTTTACCGTTGGTTCATTGATTTGCGCTAATGCAGATGCGGCATCGTTGTTTATTTTCGGACGTGTTATTCAGGCGATTGGCGGCTCTGCCTTTTTTACCGCAGCGCGCGTGCACGTTAATTTCTTTGCGCCAACACCAGCCGGACGAGGGCTGGCGATTCGTTACATGGCATACAGCTTAGTGGGCGGAAGTGCGATGGCTGCATTTTTGGCTGCGTTGATTTTGGAGCATTACAGCTGGCGTGCGTTGTTCTTGATTCAACTGCCACAAATAGCCGCTGTCTGGTGGTTAACAGGAAAGACGACAAGTAATGTGCGCAAGCTTCGGCCATCCGGGAAATTGCACCCTGCGAATATGTTCTGTTTGGTGGCAGGGGTGTTTGTATTACAGTACATCGTTGAAAATGCGCCGTATGATTATTTTAGTGATGAGTCATTATTCTGTGGATTATTGCTGTTGGCGATAATAGGGCTTGGCTTGTTTGTTTGGTTTGAACACCAACGTCACTATTCACTGCTTTCTTTCCGTCATTTCTTTTCCAGTCGGTATTTAGCCGGATTGATGATTTATGTGCTTTGTTATCTGGTTATTGCTTCCACCAATTATCTGATCCCGATTTTCCTGCAAAAAGGGCTCTCGTTCCCGGTGCTTAACTGTGGTGCTTTACTGACCACCACATCACTCTGTTCGCTGATATTTGCTTGGTTGCATCTTAAGGTTTCTGCCAAGTATTCAAATCAGAAACACTATCTTTTATTTGCCTTCGCCTGCTTGAGTATTTTTGGTCTGCTTAGTAGTCATTTAAGTTCAGGTATTCGCTTGTGGGATATGGCAATTCCACTGATTTTTCTCTCTGGTTTTGCTGCGGTAGGGCAAGGTACTGCTGCATTTAATACCTTCAGGGAAACAGATAGCCGACTATTTTCTCAAGCTTATCAGACTAAAAATATGCTGCGGGAGTTAATGAATTCGACCGCGGTTTCACTGACGAATGTGTTTTTGCAAACCAGAGAAGCCGAACATTACACGCGGCTTGCTGAAAATGTGAATGAACGAACTGTTGCGCACTATAGTGTTTCAATTTCACAGCTTTATAACTTGGCGACGCAGCAATCTGTCGTCATGTCGTGCCTCGATGCTTTCTGGGGGATTGGTGTTGCGGGCGGTTTGTTTTTTATCTTTAGCTGGTGGCAGAAAAAGATTGTTTAAGCACGTCGTTATTAAAAAACATCAGGGTCTATGCAGAGATAAACCCTGATGTTGATTCGAGATTAGAGTGATTCAGTTATTCCATCATCGCTAATCAGTTCTTTTTTCCTGTAGGCCTCGGCGCTTAATCCCAGCAACTCCTGCACCGTTGATGCGATGGTAATGGATGAGACGGTGCCCACTAATACCCCGATAAACAGTGTAAAAGAAAAAGAGAACAGCGCTTCGCCACCAAATAACAGTAATGCACTGACGGTAAATAAGGTGGTTCCTGAGGTGATCAAAGTTCGGCTGAAGGTGGCCTTGATTGCCTTGTTTGAACATTGATAAATGTCTGTCGCCGTAGGGCTACGCAGTAAATCGCGTAATCGATCTGAGATCACGATACTGTCATTGAGCGAATAACCAATGACGGCCATCAGTCCGGCAATAACATTCAGATCAAACTCGATTTGCATCCATGACAGTAAACCCAGTGCGATCACGGCATCATGTAAAACAGACAGTAATACCCCAATCGCTTGTCGCCATTCAAACCGGAATGCCAGATAAACCGAGATCGCGACTGAAGCAGCTAAAAGTGCTAATAGCCCTTGCTCAAAGAGATCTGCCCCGACCTGTGGCCCGACAATCGTTGTTTTACTTAATTCAACCGGCAGGTTTAATTCAGCACTGATTTGTTTCACCAATTCAGTGGCAACAAAGCTACTTTCCTGTGGTGGTAATTTTACCAGCCATTCACCAGGAATGCCGTTGTATTGCAGCTGAACAAAATTCGCTAATGATGAATTAAGAATGGTATTTAGCTCGGTAGCACTTTTTAAGGTCTGAATTTTAAGCTCCAGCAACACACCACTGGTAAAATCGAGACCAAGATGGAGTCCGTAGATGGAAAGAATAATGATGGAAAGCAGGGTCAGAATGATAGAAAGCATCAGCCCGGCATAACGGTAATGGGTTAGCGTTAACGTACGAAATAGATTCATCATTTATACCCGCAGCAGTTTCAGGGAGCTTCTTCCCCAGATAGGATTGATTATCGCTCTGGTGCCCCAGACACCGGTGATCATGCTGGAAATAAGACCGAGGATCAGCGTAATGGCAAAGCCTTGCAGAGGGCCGGAACCAATGCTGTAGAGCACAATGGCGCTGATCAATGTGGTGATATTGGCGTCAAAAATGGTGACAAAGGCCGAGCGATAACCAAAATCGATGGCATTCGCCAGACTGCCGCCTTCACGCAACCGATCTTTAATCCGCTCAAAAATCAGCACATTCGTGTCAACGGCCATACCAACGGTGAGCACTAACCCCGCAATGCCGGGCAGCGTTAATACCGCTCCGGGTAAGAGTGCTAACAAGCCAACTTGCATCAATAAGTTTGTGAGCAGCGCGACAATAGCGACCCAACCAAAACGGCGATACCACACCAGCATAAATAGCATCATGCCAGCCATACCAAAGGCTAAGGCACTGAATCCGGCTTTAATATTTTCCATACCTAACGTCGGGCCAATTGAGCGTTCTTCGAGTATCTTGAGTGGCGCAGTCAATGCACCGGCTCGCAACAACATCGACAACTCCTGCGCTTCGCTCAGACTATCAAGCCCGGTGATGCGGAATTGGTTACCCAATGTAGTTTGAATGGTAGCAACATTAATCACCTGACTGTTGGCTTTTAATGAACCGTCAGGGGCATTTTTATATTCAGTAAACACTGTCGACATGGCCTGACCGACATTATTTCTGCTGAACCAGTTCATTTTATCGCCGCCGGTTTTATCCAGCACAATACTCACCTGCGGACGACCCATTTCATCAGCACCCGCACGCGCATCAACAATATGTTCACCACTCAGCACCGGTTCACGCATCATGTTGATGTTACGAGCCGATTTATCCTGCAGTTGGTAACTACCGGTATTACTGACCTGATAAAAGGCCAATGATGCCGTCGCCCCAATCACATCTTTGGCTTGTTTCGGGTTATGCACACCGGGCAGTTCGATCCGGATACCATTTTGCCCTTGGCGCTGCACGGAGGCTTCGACGATCCCAAGTTCATGGATACGCTTTTTTAGGATCGACAGATTCTGTGTCACGCCATTGTTGATCAGGGTATTGCGTTCTGTTTCGCTCACGCGCAGCGTTATCCGGTTATCTTCGCGTTGTGAAACCCAAGGGTTAGTCTGGCCTGTGGTTTCCTGACGGATAATTTTCAGCCAAGAACTGATTTCCTGTGTGGTTGGTAACGTGATCTGCACTTCATCGTTGTTGGCGGTGATTGTTGTGCCGCGTAATTTCTCTTTTTTAAACTCAGTGCGTAGTGTGTCGGCAAAATTACGGGTGTGATTTTTAACGATAAAGTCGGTATCCACTGCCATTAACAGCTGAGAACCACCGCGGAGATCGAGCCCTAACCGGATCGGAGCGGCACCCAGCGATTGCATCCAGCGCGGTGAGTCAGAGAAGAATTCGAGCGTGAGTTGACTGCCATCATAACCATTCAGTTCTAGTAGCTGTTTGGCTCGTTGCTGATCGGCTTGTGACGAAAAAACCAGTAATGTTCTATCTTCCGATTGAATCATCGTTTCCGGTGAGATCTGATTTTCCTGCAGAATATTTTTATCGTTGCCAGCCCATGCCTGTTCGTAATGCAGGCCCAAGGCTGGTCGCTCGCCAAAGAAGGTGGGCAGGGAATAAAAGCTAAAAGTGATAAATATCAACGCTAAAAGGGCATATTGCCATTTGCTCATCTGGTTTTTGATGAGACTTTCGTTTTTTTTCATCATAGTCTGATTCATATTTTGAAATGAAATAATCGCTACGCCGGAGTGAAATCAGGCATAGAGCGGTTTATAGACGTACAGTGAAAAAATTAGTTTCTGGAATGAGAAAAGCGGAACTGGAGATTTTTAAGGTTCCAGTAAGCAGCCGGAAAACAGGCTAGCGCACGGGCGTTGTATTTTTGTAATAGCGGGGTGATGAGTAGAATTAACCCGGCTAGCAGCAGAGTGATGACATCACCGCCCCAGGTTTTAATTAAATCAAACAGTACTGGTTTTGAGTCGTCGTCATCATTGATGACAGAACTCAGGCGTAACCGTAGTTGCTGATTACTGGTAATAAACTTAAACGTGCCCAAATTATCAGCCAGTTGTTGCTGGGGTGTGATTGGCGATACGGATGACGACAAGTCTATTTTTGCCGGATAAAACGCATGGGTGCACAGCGTCAGTCCGAGGACGAACGCGATGACGAACCACTTGAATTTATCCATGAAATACCGCAACCAAACCCCGCTAACCACTTTCAAGCTATCATAGAAATGATAGCAAAAATAAGCTCATATTCGTTAGGCTAGTTTTTTGCTGCTAAGGCCAATTTCAGGCCGAGCGCAATAAACAGTGTGCCAATCATCTTATTCAGCCAAAAACTAACGGTGTGACTGACTTTGAGGCGTTTATTGGCTAACGAAGTAGAAACGGCCAGAAAATGACACCATAACATGCTGTTAAAATTAAAAATCAGACCAAGAATGATGAATGCCAATGCTTTGCTGGAGGCATCGTGATTGATAAATTGCGGAACAAAAGCCAGGAAAAACAGGGCTACCTTAGGATTTAACGCATTGCTTAAAAAACCTTGCCAATACACCGCGCGCATAGAAAGAGGGGCCGTGAGTAATGATTTTTCCTGTGATGCTGCAGCTGAGTTAGTTTTTGATTTCTGAAGCAAGGCTACAACGCCGATATAAGCAAGGTAGGCGGCACCGATATATTTTACAACGGTAAAAGCCGTGGAGGAGCTAGCCAGGATCGCCGATAAACCCAAGGCTGCGGCCAATACATGCACAAACACACCAGAACCAATTCCTAATGAGGCGATACTACCTGCGCGCCATCCGTGAGAGGCGCTTTTGGACATGATCAACAATGAATCTGGGCCAGGCATTACGTTGAGTAAAAAACCAGAGATGATAAATAGCGTGAGATCGTGAATTCCAAACATATCAGTGATCCTGTATGACAGTGATGCTTAGGCTAACATCAAACAGTATGCTGGATCTGTTCTTTCTTTACTTCATTCGTCTTCGCGGTTGTCGTCTTTTCCGCGGCGGGCAGATCAAGCACTAGCGTTGATTCTGGTTTACCACAACAGGTAAGCACCTCTCCGGCAGGAATAAAAGCCAGTGGCAGGGTAGGATAACTCACTTCCCCAGACACCAGCTTACAGCGGCAAGCACCACAATAACCATTGCGGCATTGATACTCGATTTGATGACCAGTACGTAACAAGCCGTCCAGCAGACTTTCGCCGCTGGAAAGCTTAAACGTGGTATGCGGGGTTATTATGGTCACTTTGCCCCGTACGACACTTTCCCGTTTCATTGTGTCCGATTTTTTCCTATCGCGTGATATTCCACGCAAGATTACAGCAGGAAATCACCAAGATCATCAGGGTTTACTTCAGCATCGATCTGACCTACCAGATAAGAGCTGATTTCGACTTCTTGCGGCGCAACTTGCACGTTATCAGAATTCAGCCAAGTGTTGATCCATGGCAGTGGGTTCTGACGATCGGCATCAAAGGCCAACGGCAAACCAACTGCTTGCATCCGCACGTTAGTAATAAACTCGACGTACTGGCACAGAATATCTTTGTTCAAACCGAGCATGGAGCCATCTTTAAACAGATACGCTGCCCACTCTTTTTCTTGTTCCGCTGCCGTTTTGAATAATTCAAAACATTCGTGATGCAATTCACGGGCAATTTCAGCCATTTCCGGATCATCACTGCCTTCACGCAGAATGTTCAGCATGTGCTGCGTACCGGTTAAATGCAATGCCTCATCGCGGGCTATCATCTTGATAATCTTGGCATTACCTTCCATAAGCTCTCGCTCGGCAAAGGCAAAAGAACAAGCAAAACTGACATAGAAACGGATCGCTTCCAGCGCATTTACGCTCATCAGACACAGATACAGTTTCTTTTTCAACTCGCGGCGTGAAACCACCACGGTTTTACCGTTGACCAGATGCGTGCCTTCACCCAGCAGCTGCCAGTATTGAGTCAGCTCAATCAGTTCATCGTAATAACCGGCGATGTCTTCCGCACGTTTGATGATTTGTTCGTTGGCCACGATGTCATCAAAAATAATCGCCGGATCATTGGTGATATTACGAATGATGTGGGTGTAAGAACGTGAATGAATGGTTTCAGAAAACGCCCAGGTTTCGATCCAGGTTTCCAGCTCTGGCAGAGAAACCAATGGTAACAATGCCACGTTGGGGCTACGGCCTTGGATCGAATCCAGCAGGGTTTGATATTTCAGATTGGAAATAAAAATATGCTGTTCATGCGGTGGCAGCGCCTGATAGTCGATGCGATCTTGCGAAACATCGACTTCTTCCGGGCGCCAGAAAAATGAAAGCTGTTTCTCGATCAGACGTTCGAAAACTTCATATTTTTGTTGGTCATAACGTGCCACGTTAACGGTCTGGCCGAAAAACATCGGCTCTTTGCGGGCATCGTTCGGTTGTTTTGAGAAAGTGCTGTACGCCATTATTCTATTCCTGCTTATAAGTATTAAGGCCTCTCAGTGAGAGGCCATACCTGCTTAAATTTTACATGCACCGCCGGCGCAATCGTCTGCTTGTGCTGCCTGCAATTGTGCATCATCCGCACCGTCACGGGTGTTATGGTAATACAGCGTTTTTAGGCCGTATTTATAGGCGGTTAGCAGATCTTTCAGTAGCTGTTTCATTGGCACTTTGTGGCCTTCAAACCGGCTAGGGTCATAGCTGGTATTGGCAGAAATCGCCTGATCGACGAATTTTTGCATCACACCAACTAATTGCAGGTAGCCATCATTGTTTGGTTGGTTCCACAATAACTCGTAGTTATCTTTCAGTTCCGTGTAATCAGGCACAACCTGACGCAAAATGCCGTCTTTTGATGCTTTCACGCTGATCAAGCCTCGTGGCGGTTCAATGCCGTTGGTGGCATTGGCGATCTGGCTTGAGGTTTCAGATGGCATCAGTGCCGTCAGTGTGGAGTTACGCAGACCGTGCTGTTTGATTTCGCTGCGCAGTGTTTCCCAATCCAGATGTAATGGCTCTTGGCACAGATCATCCAGATCGCGTTTGTAAGTATCGATCGGCAGAATACCCTGTGCATACATGGTTTCATTGAAACGCGGGCAGGCGCCAGATTCTTTCGCCAGTTTTACCGATGCTTTCAGCAGGTAATATTGAATGGCTTCGAAAGTGCGATGCGTCAGACCCAACGCTGAACCATCGGAGTAACGCACGCCGTTTTTCGCCAGATAATAGGCGTAGTTGATAACACCAATACCTAACGGACGACGCCACATTGCGCCATTATTAGCTGCTGGAATTGGGTAATCCTGATAATCCAGCAACGCGTCTAGTGCACGCACAGCCAGTTCAGCCAGTGGTTCCAATTCATCCAGTGATTCGATAGCACCTAAGTTAAACGCAGACAGTGTACACAGGGCGATTTCGCCTTTCTCATCCAGATAATGATCCAGTGCTTTAGTTGGCAGCGCGATTTCCAAACACAAATTGCTTTGGCGGATCGGCGCAACGGCTGGGTCAAACGGACTGTGCGTGTTGCAATGATCGACGTTCTGAATGTAGATACGACCTGTACCGGCACGTTCCTGCATCAGCAATGAAAACAGCTCAACGGCTTTGATCTGACGTTTACGGATCGCTGGGTCTTGTTCGTATTGCAGATACAGACGTTCAAATTCGGTCTGATCCGCAAAGAACGCATCGTATAAACCTGGTGCATCGGATGGCGAGAACAGGGTGATGTTACCGCCCTGGATCAGACGTTGATACATCAGACGGTTGATCTGTACACCGTAGTCCATGTGACGAACGCGGTTTTCTTCCACGCCACGGTTATTTTTCAATACCAGCAGTGATTCGACTTCCAGATGCCACAGTGGATAGAACACAGTGGCAGCACCACCACGAACGCCGCCCTGAGAGCAACATTTCACCGCAGTCTGGAAGTATTTGTAGAATGGAATACAACCGGTGTGGAACGCTTCGCCACCACGGATTTCACTCCCCAGCGCACGAATACGGCCAGCGTTGATACCGATACCGGCACGCTGCGAAACATAACGTACGATAGAAGATGCGGTCGCGTTGATAGAATCTAAGCTGTCACCACACTCGATCAAGACACAAGAGCTGAATTGACGGGTAGGGGTACGCACGCCAGACATAATGGGTGTCGGCAGCGAAATTTTGAAGGTAGAAACCGCGTCGTAAAAACGCTTGATGTAATCCAGACGCGTTGTTCTTGGGTACTTAGCAAACAGACATGCCGCCACCAGCATATACAGGAACTGCGGGCTTTCGTAGATTTCGCCGGTCACACGGTTTTGCAGCAGGTATTTACCTTCCAGCTGTTTAACTGCAGCATAAGCAAAATGCATGTCGCGATCGTGCACCAGATAGCTATCCAGCAGATCGAACTCTTCTTGGCTGTAATCGGTCAGTAACTGCTGATCGTAACGACCGGCTTCCACTTGCGTTTTTACCTGCTCAAATAAAGAAGGTGGTGTGAAACCGCCATAAGCTTTTTTACGCAGATGGAACATTGCCAGGCGAGCCGCCAGATATTGGTAATCAGGTGCTTGTTCGGAAATTAGATCAGCCGCTGATTTGATCAAGGTCTCATGGATGTCGGAGGTGCGAATTCCATCATAAAACTGGATATGAGCACTTAACTCAACCTGCGAGACAGAAACACCCTGTAAGCCTTCTGCAGCCCATGTTACAACGCGGTGGATCTTATCCAGATTAAGTGGCTCGGTAACGTTATCCCGTTTCGTGACCATCAAGCTGACTGTCATGGTAACTCCCGTATTTGTTGTTTAGGAAAACACTATATGTAGTGCTTATGATGTATATAAAATACAACATAAAGAATAAAAGCGATAGCTTGACAAAAACTGGTTGTTGAAAAATGTAGCAGTAAATCACATGAATGGAGAAAATAAATGGCTCTTTAAAAGAGCCATTGGTGTTATCAGAAGGGTGAGCCGAAACCTGATTTTTAGCGAGATAACCACGTTAATAAGCGGTGTGGATCAGCCATTTCAACGTCTGCCAACCAGTCGGTCAGGCGTTCATTTTCCGCAATATAACCCCATGCTGCAATAGCGGTAGTCATTCCTGCATTGCGACCGGCCTCGATATCGCGGATATGATCGCCGACATAGAGACACTCTTTTGCCGTCACTCCGATTTGCTCACAAGCATGCCATAACGGCTCCGGATGTGGTTTTCGTAACGGCAGAGTATCGGCACTGACTGCGACTGCACAGTGAGGTAACTCGGTTACTAAAGCTAGCAGAGGGTCAGTTAAAAAGGCCGGTTTATTGGTAACAACACCCCATGGAATGGCGCGGTTATTCAGCCAGGTAATCAGTTCAACCATACCGTCATACGGACGTGTACCAACATATAAATGTTGGGCGTAGTGATCTAATAACTGCTGCCGTAACACAGGTAAATCGTGTTCTGCTTGCTCGGTTTCAGAAAGCCCAGCCTTAATTAAAGCCAGCGCCCCATCGGACGCAGTTTGCCGGATCACAAAATCAGAGAGCGGTGCTTTACCTATTTGCGCTAACACGTGATTGGCGGCAGCGCCGAGATCAGGTGCGGTATCCAGCAACGTACCGTCTAAATCAAATAAAACTGCCGCAAAGCGTGACTGTGTCATAGTGGCTTTTCACAGAAAATCTGATAGTTAACCGAAACATCGTCTGACAGCTTAAAGTGTTCTGTCAGTGGGTTATAGCGTACCCCTTTGACTTTTTTGGTTAGCAAATCGGCGCTGTCACAACAACGGATAAGTTCAGCCGGACGAATAAATTTCGCGTGATCATGCGTTCCTTTCGGCACAATCTTCAACACTTGCTCTGCCGCCAAAATCATCAATAACCAGGATTGTTTTGTGCGGTTAATGGTTGAGAAAAAAAGTTTTCCGCCAGGTTTGGCTAATTTGGCACAAGCACGCACGATAGAGGCGGGGTCAGGCACATGCTCCAGCATTTCCATGCAGGTGACAACATCGAACGAGGCAGGGCGCTGTTCGGCCAGCTCTTCGACGGTAATGCGCTGATAATCGAGTTTTACGTTTTGTTCCAATGCATGCAGGCGAGCTACTTGTAACGGTTCATGGCCCATATCAACGCCTAATACCTGTGCGCCTTGTTTCGCCATGCTTTCACTTAAAATGCCGCCGCCACAGCCGACATCCAGCACTTGTTTGCCAAATAAACCTTCGCAATGGTCAGAAATCCACTCTAAACGCAGCGGGTTCATCAGGTGTAATGGCTTGAAATCACCATGAGGATCCCACCAGTGACTGGCAATGGCTTCAAATTTAGCGATTTCCTGCGAATCAACATTCATTTATGGCTGTCCTTTGTGACAGTTTAGGGTTGGCATCTGGGTATTATATCCAACGAGTTAGCTTAAAACAGAGTCTCTGTCAGCGATTGGGGAAATCCATCATTTGTGATAGAATTCGCGACCATTGCTTTCAAGTAGCTTGAAGTAGGAACCTATAATTATATGAGCGATCTAGCCAAAGAGATCATCCCGATAAATATCGAAGATGAGTTACGTAACTCTTATCTCGATTATTCCATGAGTGTTATCGTCGGGCGTGCACTGCCAGACGTGCGGGATGGTTTAAAACCAGTGCATCGTCGCGTTTTATTCGCGATGCACGAGTTGAGTAACGACTGGAACAAACCTTATAAGAAATCTGCGCGTGTCGTCGGTGACGTGATCGGTAAATATCACCCACACGGTGACTCTGCGGTCTACGACACCATTGTTCGTATGGCGCAAGATTTCTCCATGCGTTACACGCTGGTCGATGGTCAAGGTAACTTCGGTTCGGTTGACGGCGACTCTGCTGCGGCGATGCGTTATACCGAAATTCGTATGGACCGTATTGCTCACGAATTGCTGGCTGATCTGGAAAAAGAGACCGTAGATTGGGTTCCTAACTACGACGGTACAGAACAGATCCCGGCTGTTATGCCAACGAAGGTGCCTAACCTGTTGATCAATGGCTCATCAGGTATCGCCGTTGGTATGGCGACCAATATTCCGCCACACAACCTGACTGAAGTCGTTGATGGCTGTCTGGCGCTGATGGAAAACTCAGAATTAACGATTGATGAGTTGATCCAACTGATCCCAGGCCCTGATTTTCCAACCGGCGGTATCATCAATGGTCGTTCCGGTATTATTGATGCTTATCGTACAGGCCGCGGCAAAATTTACGTGCGCGCACGTACTGAAATTGAAAGTGACGAAAAGAGCGGTAAAGAATCGATTATCGTCACTGAATTACCATATACCGTCAATAAAGCCCGTTTGGTAGAAAAAATCGCTGAACTGGTAAAAGACAAAAAAATTGAAGGTATTACCGCGCTGCGCGATGAGTCAGACAAAGACGGTATGCGCATCGTGATCGAATTGCGTCGTGGTGAGTTGACCGAGGTTATGCTGAATAATCTCTATACGCACACACAGATGCAAAACGTGTTTGGTATCAACATGGTGGCGCTGGTTAATGGCCAACCAAAAACACTGAATCTGAAAGAAATTCTCGCTGCTTTCATCGACCATCGTCGTGAAGTGGTGACACGTCGTACCGTATTTGAATTACGTAAAGCGCGTGAACGTGCTCATATTCTGGAAGGTTTGGCGATCGCACTGGCGAATATCGACCCAGTTATTGAGTTGATCAAAAATTCCTCCAGCCCTGCTGATGCAAAACAAGCTTTGGTTGCGCGTGGGTGGGCTCTGGGCGCTGTTTCTGAAATGCTGGAACGTGCTGGTGGTGATGCTGCACGTCCGGAGTGGTTGGAACCAGAGTTTGGTATTCGCGACGG
Source organism: uncultured Tolumonas sp. (assembly GCF_963556105.2). Classification (NCBI taxonomy): domain Bacteria; kingdom Pseudomonadati; phylum Pseudomonadota; class Gammaproteobacteria; order Aeromonadales; family Aeromonadaceae; genus Tolumonas; species uncultured Tolumonas sp. The sequence goes on along the minus strand of NZ_OY829944.1, from coordinate 2,344,765 downwards.
TCTGTATTTCTTAACCGAACAACAAGCACAAGCGATTCTGGATCTGCGTCTGCACAAGCTGACTGGTCTGGAACATGAAAAAATTCTCGATGAATATCGTGAACTGCTGACTGAAATCGCTGCCTTGCTGTTCATTTTGGCAAGCCCAGAACGTTTGATGGAAGTTATCCGCGAAGAGCTGGAATTTGTTAAATCACAGTTTGGTGATAAGCGCCGCACAGAAATTCAGGCCGCGAGCATCGAAATCAACATGGAAGATCTGATCACACCTGAAGACGTCGTGGTAACCCTGTCGCACGAAGGTTATGTGAAATATCAGCCATTGTCTGATTACGAAGCACAGCGTCGTGGTGGTCGTGGTAAAGCGGCTGCGAAAGTAAAAGATGAAGATTTCGTTGAGCAGCTGCTGGTGGCGAATACACACGACACCATTCTGTGCTTCTCGACCATGGGCCAGGTTTACTGGCTGAAAGTGTATCAATTGCCAGAGGCCAGCCGTACTGCACGCGGTCGTCCAATTATCAACTTGTTGCCGTTGGATGAAAACGAACGTATTACTGCAATACTGCCAGTGAAATCTTACGATGATGACAAATATGTCTTCTTCGCAACCGCGAATGGCACCGTGAAGAAAACCGCCTTGTCGGCATTCTCTCGCCCGCTGAGTTCAGGTATCCGTGCGATCACCTTGAAAGAAGGTGATGAGCTAATCGGTGTAGATATTACCGACGGCAGCAATGAAATCATGTTGTTCTCTGATGCTGGTAAAGTGGTACGTTTTGCGGAAGGCAATAACCGTGGCTCAGAGTCTGATAATGATTCAGATGATGATGCAACCGACGATTCAGAAACCGAAAATACTGAAAATGCGGAAGTTAGCACGTCTGGTAAAGGTATCCGCCCAATGGGTCGTACCGCTGCCGGTGTGCGTGGTATCAAACTGGCGGAAGGCGATAAAGTTGTTTCGCTGATCGTGCCACGCAGTGAAGGTGCGATTCTGACGGCGACAGAAAACGGTTACGGTAAACGTACTGCGTTGTCTGAATATCCAGTGAAGAGCCGTGCCACTTTGGGTGTTATCTCCATTCAGGTTTCTGAACGTAATGGCCGTGTAGTTGGTGCGATTCAGGTTGATGAATCTGACGAAATCATGCTGATCACCAATGGCGGCACGCTGGTGCGTACTCGTGTTGCTGAAGTTGGCCTGATTGGTCGTAACACCGCGGGTGTGCGTCTGATCCGTACATCAGAAGATGAAAAACTGGTTAGTCTGGAATGTGTTGCGGAACCAGAAGGTGACGAGTCTGATGTTTCCGAGATCAATGTTGACGCAGATACTAGTTCGTCTGAAGAATCATCGGCTGAATAAGCCAGAGCGAGGAAGTAGTTCATGAACGCTTGGAAATTCTGTTTGGCAGCAGTGCTGTTTAGTGGGGTCCAGACTGTATCTGTAGCTTCAATAGACTTTGGTGAAAAAAATCCACCAGCTAAACCATCGATGGTGACACCGGAAATGATGGCAAAATATGCCATCACCAAACAGTCGCTGGATAAAAAACCGAACTGTAACGACGTTACAGTTCCACTTTTACAAGCGTATTGTGAACGGCCGATCCTAAATACATTAGACGGTCAGATCCGGAAGTTGATGGTCGAACTTGCCACTAAGCAGTCGCCATATAATGTCGATTTACAAAAAGATCAACAATCTTGGTTGTCACGACATGATACGTGTATGAAAGATAAAGACCTGAAAATGTGTCTTGAACTTTCTTATATGGAGCGTTTATCTCAGATACAAGCACAGTTTGAATTGGTCCCTAAAGAAGGGCCAATTCATTATCAGTGCGGTACTGATAAACAAGATGCCTGGCTGACTTTTTACGCGACAATACTGCCGGCAGTGATTGTTAAATATAATGGTCAAGTCCGTAGTGCGTTTATGGGGCCACTCAGTCGGGGTGTAAAATACACATCGCATGAATTAACCGTCATTGAACGCAAAAAGGCAGCGACAATCTCTTGGGATGATAAAACACTGGAATGCCAGCAATTATCGAACTAAGAAACAGATTGCATTGGATCTAAAAGGGCAGACTTCGGTTTGCCCTTTCTTTTTATGACTACACTTACAGCAATGTTCATGCACAACATGAAGAAAGATGCGGGGTGTGGATATGCAGACAAAAAATGGTCATTGCCGGCAACTTGGCGCAACCATTGAATCAGGCGGTGTCAATTTTTCTTTATGGGCACGTTTAGCCAGTGGCGTTGAATTGCTGTTGTTTGTGTCGCCGGATGATGTATCTCCCACCGTGATTAAATTAAATCCGAAAGTAAACCGAACGGCCTATTACTGGCATATCTGGGTTGAAGGCATTGGTGATGGCCAGTTGTATGGTTTTCGTATTAATGGCCCTTGGCGTCCGTATGAAGGCACGCGCTTTGATCCGCAAAAAATCCTGCTGGATCCCTATGGCGTCTTAGTTAATTTTCCCCAAAATTATGACCGTATGGCAGCCGCACGGGTCGGTTCCAATATGCATTGTTGTGCAAAAAGTGTGGTGGTCGATATTCATAATTATGATTGGGAAGGTGACACCATGCCTTGTCATCCTTTATCCCGCTCTGTGGTTTATGAATTACATGTTGGTGGTTTCACTAAGCATCCATCTTCCGCGTTACCAGACAATCTCAGAGGTACTTATGCCGGGCTGATCGAAAAAATACCTTATTTGAAATCATTAGGTATTACGGCGATTGAGTTATTACCTGTGTTTCAATTTGATCCGCAAGATGCACCTGCTGGCAAAAGTAATTACTGGGGATATTCCCCGATGTCGTTTTTTGCGCCGCATCATCAGTATTCCAGTGATCAAAGCCGAACCGGGCCGATTAGTGAGTTTCGGAAAATGGTGAAGGCATTACACCGTGAAGGTTTAGAGGTTATTTTGGATGTGGTTTATAACCATACGGCTGAAGGGGCAGAGAGCGGGCCATTATTTTGTTTCCGAGGTACTGATCATGAGGCGTATTACATTCTTGATCCGAAAACTCGGGCTGATACCAACTATTCCGGTTGTGGCAATACCCTCAATGGCTCACATCCCGTCACGAAACGGATGATCATTGATAGTCTGCGTTTCTGGCGTGAGTTCATGCATGTGGACGGATTCCGTTTTGATTTGGCGTCGATACTTTCGCGTGATGAAGATGGTAATCCGCTGGTTAATCCTCCAACGTTGCTCGCGATCGACACTGATCCGGTATTGTCTAATTGCAAAATGATCGCGGAAGCCTGGGATGCTGGTGGGTTATATCAGGTTGGTTCTCTGGCCGGCTCGCGCTGGCGCGAATGGAATGGGCAATTTCGCGATGATGTCAGAAGTTTTATCAAAGGTGAAGAAGGCACCACGCGGCGATTTGCTGATCGCATGATGGGTAGCCCAGATATCTACCAATATCATCACTCCGACCCGGAAAAGAGCATTAACTTTGTCACCTGCCACGATGGTTTTACGTTATGGGATCTGGTCAGTTATGACGGAAAACATAATGAAGCGAATGGGGAATATAACCGTGATGGTTCAGATAACAATCATAGCTGGAACCACGGAGTAGAAGGCGAAACGGATGATCCGACGATCAACGGTTTGCGTATCCGACAGGCGAAAAATTTACTGACAGCCAACTTGCTGTCGATTGGCACGCCGATGTTGTTGATGGGCGATGAGTTGTTGCGCACCCAGCATGGTAATAACAATGCCTATTGTCAGGATAACGAAATCAGCTGGATGCAGTGGGAAACGGGCCATCGAGGGCACGATATGTCTCGATTTGTGCGTGAATTGCTGAAATACCGCCGCTATTTATTCAGCCGGGAACGCGAAGATGGCAGTATGTTATCGTTGGCGGAAATGTTGCGACGAGCGGATATTTGTTGGCATGGGGTGCACTCTTATTCGCCGGACTGGGGGGAGAAATCCCATGCGCTGGCATTTTCCGCTATTTCGCTCGATGTTGATATGGCGATATACATCATCTTTAATGCCTTTTGGGAAGAACTGTCGTTCATTTTGCCATTGCCACCGCATGATATTGAAGGCTGCTGGCATCGGGTGTTAGACACGTCATTACCTTCACCGCATGACATTATTCCGATGGGAGAAGCATTGCCGCAAATTGAAACCAGTTATTTGGCTAAACCGCGTTCCGCCAGCTTGTTTGCGTGTGGAAACTTTGCCGGGATCGAGCATCATTTTCGTTAATACTGCTGGAGTGTCGGGTGTAGATCAGTAGAATGGCGGCCTGCAATATTGAGGTCGCCATGCCATTACATTCCTTATCCACGACTGCGCCACAAGGCCGCATCATTCTTGCACCGATGGAAGGTGTACTCGATTCTTTACTGCGAGAAATTTTGACGGCAGTAAACCACTACGATCTGTGTGTCACTGAGTTTGTGCGAGTTGTCGATCAACTACTGACTAAAAAAACACTGTACCGGCTGTGCCCGGAATTGCTGCAAGGTGGTAAAACGACCAGCGGTACACCTGTGCGTGTGCAGCTGCTGGGGCAACATCCGCAATGGTTGGCTGAGAATGCCATATTAGCCACAGAACTGGGTTCACCCGGCATTGATATCAATTTTGGTTGCCCTGCCAAACGCGTGAATAATTCATGTGGTGGTGCAGCGTTATTGAAAGACCCCGAAAGCATTTATCAGATTTTACGCACCGTCCGTGATGCATTACCTGCCGAGCAATTGCTCTCGGCAAAAGTCAGATTGGGCTGGAGTTCGCCGGATGAATGCCATGAAATCATTGACGCAGTCTTGCAAGGCGGAGCCGGCGAGCTGGCGATCCATGCCCGCACCAAAGAAGACGGTTACAAAGCAGAAACGATAAAATGGGAATGGATTGATGTCCTGCGGCCTAAAATTAATATTCCGTTGATCGCTAATGGTGAAATTTGGAATGCGGAAGATGCAGCCAAATGTCGCCAGATCACCGGATGTCAGGATGTGATGGTAGGGCGAGGGGCATTACAGCTGCCTAATTTAGGTGCGGTTATTGCGAAAAATCAGCAAGCTATGGTGTGGACCGACGTACTCGATTTGTTGATCCAATATGCTGATACCGCCTTGCAGCTACCCAGATCAGACTATGTGCCTAGCCGATTGAAGCAATGGCTGGTGTTTTTGAAACATCAATATTCGGAGGCGGCTGAATTATTCATGTCGATCCGCACCGAGCATGACACTGCTAAATTTATTGAGCGATTAAGAACTGTAAAAACAGAGCGGGCCTGATAGCCCGCTCATACCCTTCGTACTTGAAGTTGCAGCGTCGTTGACGGCGTTCTCTCACCCCAATCACATAGCCTATCTATGCTCATGGGGATTCGCTCACTTGTCGCCTTGCTGCAACTCCAATTACTTTGGGTATATATCCAGAGTTACATAGTTAATTTGTATCGGCCAATGGCCAGCCACCCAGCGATTTCCATTTATTCACGATATAGCAAAACAGCTCTGCCGTTCGTTCTGTATCGTACAAAGCAGAGTGTGCTTCGCTATTATCAAACGGAATTGCCGCTGTCTGACAAGCTTTCGCCAGCACAGTCTGACCTAAGGCCAGACCAGCTAGGGTTGCTGTGTCGAAAGTCGCAAACGGATGAAATGGATTACGTTTCAATGATGCGCGCTCAGACGCTGCCATCAGAAAGTTATGATCAAACGCCGCATTATGTGCAACCACGATGGCGCGATTGCAGCCAGCCGCTTTCATTCCTTTACGGATAACTTTAAATATCTCATGCAACGCATCATATTCACTGACTGCACCGCGTAACGGGTTAAAGGGATCAATGCCGTTAAAATCAATCGCGGCTTTTTCAATGTTAGCCCCTTCAAAAGGTTCAACATGGAAGTGAACGGTCTGGTCGAGAACCAACCAGCCGTCTTGATCCATCTGTAATGTTGTCGCTGCAATTTCCAGCAATGCATCCGTTTTCGGGTTAAACCCGGCAGTTTCTACATCAATCACAACCGGGTAATAACCACGAAAGCGTTCTTTCAAGCACATAAACCGATACCAACTCAGAATTAATTATAATTTTTACGGTTCGATGATGTCTTGGGTGCTCATCAGACCCAATTTTTCAAACAAACCAAACAGCAGGCTCACAACGATGGCCAGCAATGTGGCTAATGCCATCCCTTTCAGCGAGACAGTACCGACTTCAACGTGTGCGCCAGATAAACCTACGGTCAGCACGATAGAGGTCAGGATCAGGTTTTTCGGTTTGCTGTAATCGACTTTCGATTCTACCAACATACGCACACCTGAAGCAGCAATTACCCCGAACAACAGCAAGGAAACACCGCCCATAACTGGCACCGGAATACTGCCGATTACCGCAGTAAATTTACCCATAAATGCCATCGCAATTGAGATCACCGCTGCACCGCCGATAACCCAAACGCTATAGACGCGGGTAATTGCCATGACACCGATGTTCTCACCGTAAGTGGTGGTTGGAACAGAGCCAAAGAAACCAGACAGGGCAGTTGAAACACCATCGCCCATCAAAGAACGGTGCATGCCAGGGTCTTTTCGCAAGTTTTTACCGATAATTTTTTCAGTCACAATGAAGTGGCCAATATGTTCAGCAATAACTACGAATGCGGCTGGAATAACGGTAATAATGGCGCCCCAGTTCAATTCTGGCTTATAAAAGGTCGGAACAGAGAAAACTGCAGCAGTACCAACGGCATCAAATTTTACCATTCCCATCGACAGTGCCAGTAAATAACCTGCCACGATCGCGATCAGAATTGGAATAACGCCCAGAAAGCCACGGAATAATACAGAACCGAAGACAACCACGGCAAAAGTAAACATGGAAACGGTAATGGTATTGGCATCCAATGTTTTGGCGGTTAAACCCGCCATATCGGCAGCCACAGGTGCCAGCTCCAAACCGATGATCGCGACGATAGCGCCCATAGCGGCTGGTGGGAAGACCACTTCAATCCAGCGATGACCAAATGTCTTGATGATCAAGGCGACTGTAATGAAAATCAGGCCGGAAGCGATGAAACCACCTAATGCAGCGTTATAGCTGGCGCTACTCATCACGGCAAAAACAGGGGATAAAAACGCGAAGCTAGAACCTAAATAAGCAGGAACTTTACCCTGACACAATGCCAGATAAATCAACGTACCAATACCGTTAAATAACAGTACTGTGCCCGGATCGATTTTGAATAACATCGGAACCAGCACTGATGCGCCAAACATGGCGAATAAATGCTGCAGACTTAACGGGATCGCTTGTAGTAGCGGCGGACGTTCATCAACTTGAATAATCTGTGTGCGCACAGACGCCTCCTTTCATTGAGAGATGCAATAATTAAATCCAAAAAATCGGAGTATTATCGCAAAAACAGGCTTTCATTTATATGGGATTCAGCAGAAATAGCTGAGCTAATAATAGTTCCTAAAGATTGGAGGAATATGGCCGATAGAGGGATAAGGCAGAGGAGGTGGTACAGTGAAATACTGGATTGGAATTTTGGGATCTTTGTTTATCCCAATCAGTCAGGCGGGGGTGCTGGAATATGGCGCATCACTCGATCAGTCTGTCTGGAAAATGACAACGGATACGCCTCTGGAATGCCGACTGGAACATATCATCCCTGGTTGGGGTAAAGGGGCTTTTGTCAGCCACGCGGGCAAAAATACCAATATGGACTTTGAGTTAAAACCGCTACGGCCGCAAGCTCGAATTCAAACAGTGACTGTTCGCTCAATGCCACCGTCTTGGCGCCCCGGTGTAGCGGAAAGCGGTATTTCCAAAGTCAGATTTTATAAACAATTTGATGGATTAGTGAATGGTCAAGCTGCATGGACCATGCTGGATGAACTCGAAGGCGGGTATACCCCTTCATTTTTATTCAGAGATTGGTATCACCAAAATCAACCGATCACCGTATCTGTTTCTGCCGTCGGATTTCGCAGCACCTATCAGAATTTTCTGGGTTGCATGCAATCATTACTGCCTTATACCTTTGAAGATATTGCATTCACTATTCTCAATTATGAGAAAAACAGTGATGAATTAACACCGTATTCTAAACGCCGCTTGGCCATGATCAGTGATTATCTGAAGGCCGATCCGCAAATTGATCTGGCGTTAGTGGATGCCTATACCGACAGTATGGGGTCTAAATGGCCGAATCAGCAATTGTCAGAAAAACGAGCCAACAGTGTGAAGAAGTTTTTTACTGGGCTTGGGGTTGATGAAAAACGTGTAAAGATAGAAGGGCATGGTGAAAAACAACATGTTGCCACAAATGAAACAGAGCGTGGTCGAGAAGTAAACCGACGTGTTGTGATCTCCATGCAACGTTGGACACCACCAGAATTTAATGTGGAAAAAACGGCCTCACGATGAGGCCGTTTGTATATGATTCAGTTACCTAAACCCTTACCGGCGTCTTTTTTACTGATGAGTTCGATTTTGTAACCATCAGGATCTTCAACAAAAGCAATCACAGTCGTGCCACCTTTAACCGGACCTGGTTCGCGTGTAATTTTTGCGCCTGCGGCACGCAGTGCTTCACAGGTGGCGTAAATATCTTCCGCTTCCAAAGCCAAGTGACCAAACGCGGTGCCTAACTCATAACTTTCTACACCCCAGTTATAAGTCAGCTCAATCACCGCTTGTTTGCTTTCTTCACCGTAACCGACGAAAGCCAAAGAATATTTGTATTCGGTGTTATCACTCTGACGCAGCAATTTCATACCCAAGATATTGGTATAAAATTCAATGGAACGCTGTAAATTACCTACGCGTAACATGGTGTGTAAAAGGCGCATAATTTATCCCTCAGTCAGTTTTTTGATCGAAATCGCATAAATCTTCAATCAGACAAGAGCCGCAACGCGGCTTCCGTGCGATACAAGTGTAACGACCATGTAAGATCAGCCAATGATGAACGTCCTGCTTAAATTCAGCAGGGACGTGTTTGAGGAGTTTTTCTTCCACTTCGTTCACATCTTTGCCCGGTGCAAAACCGGTACGGTTGGCTACACGAAATATGTGTGTATCAACAGCAATCGTTGGCCAGCCAAAAGCGGTATTTAGCACGACATTTGCCGTTTTTCGACCGACACCGGGCAGCGCTTCTAATGCAGCTCTGTCTTCGGGTACTTCGCCGTTATGTTTTTCCAGCAAAATACCGCAGGTTTTAATGATGTTTTCTGCCTTGGCATTATATAAGCCGATGGTTTTTATGTAGTCTTTCAAGCCATCAACACCCAAGTTCAAAATGGCTTGTGGTGTATTCGCAACCGGATACAACTTTGCCATAGCTTTATTGACGCTGACATCGGTTGCTTGCGCTGACAAAATCACGGAAACAAGCAGTTCAAACGGCGATGAATATTTCAACTCCGTCGTTGGATGCGGGTTAGCATCGCGTAGGCGTTCCAGTATCTGGCGGCGTTTATCTTTATTCATAGCATCAGAATGTGGTTACACGAACACGTTCGATCTGAACTTTAGCTGTGACTTTTTTCCGGGCAAAACGTGCGTTAATAACATTTTTCAATGCAATCATAAAGCCTAAAACCAGAAACGCACCTGGCGGTAAAATAGCGAGTAAAAAGGTATTATCGCTATGATAAACATCGATTTTTAATCCGGCAGCCCAACTACCAAACAAGACATCAGCACCAGCAAATAAAGTGCCTTGACCTAATATTTCACGAACGCAACCGAGTACGGTTAATGAGAAAGTAAAGCCCATGCCCATCATAAAACCATCAAATGCGGAAGACAGCGGTGGGTTTTGATTAGCAAAAGCTTCGGCACGCCCGACCACCAGACAGTTGGTTACAATCAAGGCGATGAAGATACCTAACGACTGATACAGGGCAAACGTGTAGGCATTCATCAGTAATTGCAAACAGGTTACTAGTGCGGCAATCAATAACACATAGACAGGAATGCGAATCTCAGTCGGGATCCAACGACGGAAAATAGAAATAAATAGATTCGACATCGCCATAATGATCATGGTGGCCAAGCCCATCCCCACTGCGTTAGCTGCAGAGGTTGTGATCGCCATAGTAGGGCATAAGCCAAGCACCTGTACTAGTGTAGGGTTATTTTTCCAGAGGCCCTGTTTTGCTATGGAATAGAAGCTGTTTTCATTATCAGTGCTTTTCGGAGCAAGATCATGACACCCTTTTGGTGAATGTTCCATTATTCCGCCTTACAGGCTGGTGCCTGCTCAATTAATTCAGGATGTTGTACCAGTAACAGAACATTTTTTAATTGTTTCACGATTGCTCGCGGAGTGATAGTTGCCCCGGTAAAGCTATCGAATTGGCCGCCATCTTTTTTAACAGCCCAGCTGCTGTCAGTTTCATTTTGTAGCTTTTTGTGTGTAAAGCTATCTAGCCAATTCCCCTTATTACGATCGATTTTATCGCCTAAACCGGGTGTTTCATGGTGTTCTAATACTTCAACGCGTTGTACTTCACCGCTGACATTGACTCCCGTCAGCAAACGAATTGAGCCGCTATAACCATCCGGAGCGACTGATTCGACAATATACCCACTCACGGTATTACCTTTACGGGCGATATAAACCGGGTGAGGTTTTGCATTCCCTAAATAAGGAGTTGTAAGCAAGCGGCAGTCATTTGCCAAAGCATTGTCATAGCTGTCAGCGGGTAACATTTTCCCCAATATCTGCTGCTGCATAGATTGCTGTTGAGCCACGATAACTTCATGCGTGCTGTAATCGGTAGCAACGATTAATCCAGTACAAGCCAATGCGAACATACTGAGGCGAAGGCCATTTTTCTGCATAGATTTCAGCATGAATTAGTGTCCATATACGCGAGATTGACTGTATTTATCGATCAGTGGCACCAGTATGTTGCATAGCAATACGGAAAACGCCACACCATCAGGGTAACCACCAAAATGCCGGATCAAGAAAACCAGCCCACCGACGAGCGCTCCAAAGATCAAACGTCCACGTGAGGTGGTGCTGCTTGTCACTGGGTCGGTCACAATAAAAAAGGCACCCAACATGGTGGCACCACTGAGTAACTCAATTTCTGGCATCACAAAATGGGCCGGAGACAAATAATGGCCGACAGCGCTACAGGCCGCCAGCGAGCCCAGCATTGCGAACGGGGTTTGCCACGGGATCAGGCGAAAAGCAAAAAGCATTACGCCGCCGGCCAGAAAACCTAAGTTTATCCACCGCCATCCATCATGGCTGATAGCCGAAAAGTGCGGCAGAGCGATCGCTGACTCAACCGAATGTCCACGCTGGGTTTCTGTTTTCATGTGATCCAACGGGGTCGCCATGGTGGTGCCATCAACCAGCGTTTTTAATTGATAACTGTTCAGGCCTTCGTTGGTTTTTCCTTTAAAAATTACTGCTGCTGTATCGGCTACGGTTAATTGTTGTGCCGATACGGCTTGTGGCGCTAACCAAGTAGTCATTGGTACCGGAAATGAAACCAATAACATCACATAACCGACCATTGCCGGATTAAATGGATTTTGGCCCAAACCGCCATACAGTTGCTTGGCAATGACGATTGCAAAGGCCGTTGCCAGCACAGTCATCCACCAAGGAAGTAATGGTGGGATCGCAATCGCAATTAAGGCTGCAGTCAGCAGTGCGCTGCTATCACGCAAAGAAGGTAAAAGAGCGTAGCCGCGCAGACGTAAAATAGCCGCTTCGGCGGTTAGTGCGGTAACGCAGGTCAAGGCAAGTTGAACTAACACACCCCAACCAAACAAATACAATTGAGCGCCAATCGCTGGCATTAAGGCCAGTAATGTCAGTCGCATCACGCTACTGGTGCTTTTCTGGCTATGACCGTGCGGTGAGATAGCAATGGCAAATGACATGATGATTATCCCTGTGTTTCTGTGTTACTGGCAGAGTCAGCCTCAGCCTGTGCTTTCTTCGCCTTAGCTCTGGCAATTGCAGCAGCGACAGCCGCTTTTCTGGCGGCATCGGGATCAACTGCTTCGGTAGTTTGCTTCACGTCTGCGACTGGAACGACAGGCTGCTCAGTCTGCGCTTTTTTAGCTTTCGCTCTGGCAATTGCAGCAGCGACAGCCGCTTTTCTGGCTGCGTCGGGATCTGCTGCTTCGGTTGTTTGTTCCACGTCTGCGACTGGCACGACAGGCTGCTCAGTCTGCGCTTTTTTAGCTTTCGCTCTGGCAATCGCTGCAGCTACAGCCGCTTTTCTGGCAGCTTCTGGGTCAACAGATGCCACGGGTTCTTGCTCTGCATTTATTGCTGAGCTATCTGATGTATTACCCACCAACTCGGCTTTTCGTGCTTTTGCTCTTGCCAGTGCGGTAGCGACAGCTGCTTTACGGGCGTCGTCGTTGGTTGCAACTGCTGGGTTGTTATTGCCACTTGCAGCTTGCTGTGCTTTTTCTGCTTGATGCTGACGAGCCTGCTCTTTTCGAGCTTCGCGTTCTGCCTGAAGATCCGCGCTAGTTCCAGCTTTGTTTTGCTGTGCTTTAATGCGCAATATGGCTGCTGCCACAGGGTCACTGTCGCCGGAAACCACAGGCCGAGCTGGTGCAGGCGCTCGTGTTTCACGAGCTAACCGCTCTTCTTCTAAGCGTTGTTTTTTCGCTTCAAAACGCAATTTTGCGCGTTCGGCTTGCGCGGCTTCTTCGCGCAGATGTTCGATTTCTGCTTTTTCCTGACGATAGTAATGCACCAGTGGAATGTTGCTCGGGCAAACCCACGCACAAGCGCCACATTCAATACAATCAGACAGATTATATTTTTCAGCGTTTTCGTGATCACCGGCCCGGCTGTACCAATAGAGTTGCTGTGGCAGTAATTTTACCGGACACACATCGGCACATTTTGCGCAACGAATACAATTCACCTCGTCATCGCGCGGTGGCAATTCGGATACGCTTGGCGCCAAAAGGCAGTTGGTTATTTTTACTACCGGCACATCAGCATGGGGCAGGGTAAAGCCCATCATCGAGCCGCCCATGATGACGCGCTGACGAGGTTCAGGAGTCAGTGAGAATTGTGTCAATAGCCAGCGAACAGACGAACCTAAACGCACCCAAGCGTTACCAGGTTTTTTAAATTGGGAGCCGGTGAGTGTCACCACACGGCGGATCAACGGTTCATCTTCAATAATGGCTTGCCGGATGGCGTATGTTGTACCAACGTTGACCATGACAACACCCATAGACAATGAACGTCCGCGGGCTGGCACCTGTTTACCAGTCAGGATCTCTATCAGTTGACGCGCACTGCCAGACGGATATTTGGTCGGTATCACACGCACGATGACATCGTCAGGCAACGGGTGTAATAAAAAGGCGGCGATCGCTTCCGGCTTATTATCTTCAATCGCGATGATCGTAATGGTAGGGCGTAAGATGTGTTTAATGATCTCAACGCCCTCAAGGATCTCTCGCGCATGCTCGCGCATCAGTCGGTCATCGGCGGTAATATAAGGCTCACATTCGGCCCCATTGATGATGACGATCTCTGCTTTCTCACGCGCTACGCTCAATTTGGCGTAAGTCGGAAAGCCTGCACCGCCCAAACCAGCAATACCGGCCTGACGAATTCGGTCGAACAATTGAACCGCATCATAACGATGAAAATCTGGCCAAGGGTCGCGTTCCCGCCATTGATCCAAGCCATCGGGTTTGATGTGAATACAAGGTTCGCTTAAACCGGATGGATGTGCCACGGTATGCAATTCAATCGAGGTGATGACACCTGAACTGCTGGCATGGACCGGTACTTCCATCGGGTGATCGCTGGCGGTTAACTGCTGACCGGTTAGAACATGATCGCCGACTTTTACTAACAAACGTCCGATGCGACCACTGTGTTGTTTGATTGGAATAACCAGAAACGGCGGAATACCGGCGTTAACTAACGGTACTTCACTGGATTCACGCTTATGCTCATCGGGATGCAACCCACCGTGGAAGTCCCAGATCTTTCCTTTACGGATTTTACTGATGATATTCAGAATACTCATTGCACCATTCTCACTGGAATTGTTTCAACATCCCACTTCCAGCGATCCGGCGTGGCAGGTAATTCGATCATTTCGATACAGTCCGTTGGGCACGGGTCAACGCACAGGTCACAACCGGTACATTCGCTGCGCAGGATGGTATGCATCTGTTTAGGCGCACCAATGATGGCGTCTACCGGACAAGCCTGAATGCACTTAGTACAGCCAATGCACAGGTTTTCATGGATGAAAGCTACGCGTTTCGGTGGGCTTATTAGTAATTCGTTATCATCTGACGGTGGCTCTACCCCCATCAAATCGGCAATTTTTTGGATTGTCTGCGAACCGCCAGGCACACATTTGTTGATACTATCGCCATTTGCAATCGCTTGTGCGTACGGGCGACAACCAGGGTAGCCACATTGTCCGCATTGTGTTTGCGGCAAAATAGCATCCAGTTGATCAACGATGGGGTCTGATTCCACTTTGAACCGAATAGCGGCATAACCCAGCAGTACCCCGAAGAGTAAAGCCAAGCCGGTAAAAATAATGATGATGAATAAAATCTGATTCATGATATTAGAGCTTTATTAAGCCAGTGAAACCGAGGAAAGCCAGAGACATTAACCCTGCGGTCACCATGCCAATTGCCACACCTTGAAACGGAACTGGTACATCAGCGGCTGCGATGCGTTCTCGCAAACTGGCGAACAAAACCAACACCAGCATGAAACCCATACCGCCACCAAAGCCATACACCACGCTTTGCATAAAATTATGCTGCAAATTGATATTCAGCAGAGCTAAACCCAGCACGATACAGTTCGTGGTGATCAGCGGCAGATAAATACCCAGCACGCGATAAAGATCGGGAGCGCTTTTCTGAATGACCATTTCGGTAAACTGTACAACCACCGCGATGACTAATATAAATGCCAGTGTGCTGAGTGATGCGGCACCCAGTGGCGTCAATATGTAGTGGTCGACCAGATAACAGAAAGCCGATGTCAGCGTTAATACAAACGCAGTGGCGACACCCATGCCAATGGCAGGTTCAATTTTTTTCGATACGCCCATGAAGGGGCAGAGACCGAGAAATTTAACTAATACGAAGTTATTGACCAGTACAGTACTGACCAGAAGTAACAGGTATTCAGACATAATTCATACCTCAGCTTGCAAGCGCGCACATTATCTTAGTATGCCGAATGCTTAACAACCCTTAATCACAAGGGTTTCTGGCTATTACTACGTTGAATGGCTAGACTTTGCTCTCTTTAGCCCCGTTTCCAGGAGGTAATTTTGGGCGGCTTATCGATGCTGGCACTTACTCTTGCCATGCTGCTTTGGTCCAGTGCATTCATCTCATTGAAATATCTGCTGGATTACTTTCATCCGACACAGATTGTATTTATCCGTATGTTGATTGCCAGTGGTTGTTTTTTGCTTTTTGGTAAGAAGCTTTTACAGTTTCGTTATAAAGCTGGCGACTGGCGCTGGCTGCTGGTGATGGGTATTGCGGAACCCTGTTTATATTTCCTATTTGAAACATCGGCGTTGCAATACACCACTGCTGGGCAAGCGGGTGTGATCACCGCAACATTACCGTTACTGGCTTCTGTGGCGGCATTTTTGATCCTGAAAGAGCGTATCGGGAAACCGCAGATCATCGGTTTTATTATTGCGATCCTGGGTTGTTCAGGGTTAAGTATGGCTGCGCAAAATGGCGAACAAGCCAGCAATCCGCTATTGGGAAATACGCTGGAGTTTATGGCGATGTTATGTGGTGCGGTTTACTCAACATCGATCCGGAAATTATCAACGCGTTATTCAGCACTGGTGCTGACCTCGTTTCAGGCTTTTGTCGGCGTCATTTTCTTTGGCCCACTGGCTTTACAACACGATATGCCAGCTAATATTCCGCTATTTCAGTGGGGGAATTTCATTTATTTGGCAACGATTGTTACGATCGGTGCCTATTGGTTGTACAACTGGGCTATCAGCAGGGTTCCGGTGTCACTAGCCACGGCATATATTAATTTGATCCCCGTTTTTACCCTGTTATTGGCATTCTGGTTATTGAATGAACGGCTGAATTTTTGGCAATGTCTGGCGTGTGCGGCAGTATTTGTTGGCGTGGTAATTAGTCAGTTACCGGAAAAAGAGGTGACAACAGCAGAAGAACAAACATCTGTTTAATTGCTAAGTTTGAGTCAACAGTTGAAGGGGAAATGTGTTCTTCCCCTTCAAATTTGGGCGTTTACTCGAAATGAGACAGTACGCGCGCGAAATCCAGAATATCCATTTCCACACCACTCAGGGTTTCATCCCACTCCACACCGATCAATACGCCATCAGCATGCAGGTCATTAACCCATTCGTCGAAGAACTCGTCCAATGGAATTGCGGCTGGTTGATATTCTTTCCATTCATCACAGCACAAAAGTTTTGCTGCACGTTCAGATGACCACAAAGGTAAGACATCAACCGCTTCATCGTCTTGTGAGTCGCAAACCACCCATTCATCTTCAAACTGCAGCCCCCAAAGAACACCATTATCTTTGACTTCGGTGATAAAATTTTCTGGGATGTGCTGTTCGATGTGATCTGTCATATTAATTTGTCCAATTTGAGTGGATGAATACAGTTTTGTGTATTGTAGCGGAAAAATCAGATTTCGGTATTTTGTGTTTTCTTAATCAAATCGCGATTGGTCATAAACACACGGAAATCAAATTCTAACTGATGATATGCCGGTTCCATATAAGTGCAAAACTGGTAGAACGCTTTATCGTGTTGCGTTTCTTTCAGGTGTGCCAGCTCATGTACGGCTATCATGCGTAAAAATTCTGGCGGCGCTTCCCGGAAAACACTGGCAATAATGATGTCATGTTTCCGCTTGATTTTACTGCCTTGCAGCTGTGCTTTTCGTACATTCAAACCTAGCGCATGATGTACGACTGATAATTTACTGTCATACCGCACTTTGCTAATGGCGGAAACATTACGCATATAACGATTCTTGAGTTCAGCAACATAATCAAACAGTGCTGTATCACTCTGGATATCGTGTCGTTCCGGATAGCGTTTTGCCAACCATTCCCCTAATTGCTGCTTAGTGATCAGTTGCCGGACTTGCTGTAGTAACTGTTCGGGGTAACCATTCAGATACATTAAATCAGACATGGTTGTTACTCTTTATTCGGCTCTTTTTTAACCCAAGGTGAATTTTGAGTTAACACATACAAATCTTCTACTTTGGCTCTGGCCCAAGGTGTGCGACGTAAAAATTTGAGACTCGATTTAACACTGGGTTCATTTTGAAAGCAGTTGATATCGATGCGCTGACCGAGTTCATCCCAGCCATAATGAGCGACCAGTGCTGTGACGATCTGCTCCAGCGTCACGCCATGCAGCGGATCTTTGGATTGAAATTGGGACATATTGATTCATGTTCTGCGATATAAAAATAAGCCGACAGAGTAGGAGATGAAAGCTGAAATAGCAAATCAGCAAAGATAGAAATAGACAGTTATCTGTGTGATTATGATCACTTTTCCACATCTATCTTAATTATCATGGAATTAGAGCTTTCAACCCTGATCTTACTGGCTTTCTGTGGCATCGCGGCCGGATTTATCGATTCAATTGCCGGTGGTGGTGGATTATTAACTGTACCTGTCTTACTGAGTGTGGGGATCTCGCCAGCTCAGGCATTGGCCACCAATAAATTACAAAGTAGCTTTGGCAGTTTTTCTGCCACATTCTATTTTTTACGCCGCGGTTATATTGATCTGAAACTGATCAGAAACGGCATCTTTTTTACCTTTATTGGTAGTGCGCTGGGCACCTTGCTGGTTCAGCAAATTGACCCGTCGGCATTAAAACAAGCCATTCCGTTTATGCTGATCGGTTTTGCTCTGTATTTCATGTTTTCTCCGCGTATTGGCGAAGAAGACCGTCAGCAACGGATCAATTTTTCACTGTTCTGCCTGTTAGTTGGCTTGGGTGTGGGGTTTTATGACGGTTTTTTTGGTCCGGGAACCGGCTCATTCTTTGCTATCGCTTTTGTCGCACTGGCGGGTTTTAATCTGTCTAAAGCAACGGCGTATAGCAAATTATTAAATTTCACATCGAATGTGGCTTCCCTTATTTTCTTTATGCTGGGCGGAAAAATTCTCTGGCAAGTGGGCATTGTGATGGGCGTTGGGCAATTCATCGGTGCGCGTCTTGGTTCAAAAATGGTAATAAGTAAGGGAAGCAAAATTATCCGCCCATTATTGGTGACAATGTCATTGGTGATGTCGGCTCGTTTACTCTGGCAACATTATGCAGGCTGATTTTTAGTCATCATATTGTCATTTTCCACAGGCACTCTGCACTGGTCATTAGAACGAAATAACCCAAGAGAGTGCCGATGAAACTACGTCGTAAAAAAATTAAACAGCGCCATATGTGGTTCAGCTTATGGCAGCATGAATCCTCACCTGCCAATCAAGCAAATTTGACACCAGTCAAGGTCAGCGAACGATAAATACGGTTGTTCTTGCAGAACAGACGGCGGCTTTGCTATCAGTTTGTTATAGTTAAAAATAAAAACTGGTAATGCCTTATGTTTCTGGAACAAATTGAAATAACAGGATTTCGTGGCATCTCCAGGCTATCAGTTAAACTGGGGCAAATTACCGCGCTGATCGGGGAGAATGCCTGGGGTAAAAGCAGTCTATTAAGAGCATTATGGAGTCTGCTTGGTCATGATGAATTACCTTATCAATTTGTCGCTGACGATTTTTACCGGGCGCCCTGTGATGGTGCCAACGGTCAGGAACTCATTATCCGTCTTACCTTCCGGGAACACCGGCCAGGTATCAGTCAGCATTCTCACCGCCTCAACCGATTGTCCAGCATCTGGACCCGTCATCATTTAGACATGTTTCACCGTATTCATTATGTGGCCAAAGCCACTTTGAATACGGATGAGATTATTTCAGAACATTTCTTTGAAGATGCACATGGCAGTCGAGTGCCTGATGAAAATAGCACGGAATTGATTCGTTTATTAAGCTCAATGAACCCAGTCTTACGTCTTCGCGATTCCCGTTCAATCAGTGCACTAGTTGAACCAGCCGTTGAGCCGGATGATTTTGTGGGTGACATTACCGACTTATTACCGGATTGCACTCCAGATCGGCAGCAACACATCACCGATGGTGTGCATGCCGCAGAATATTTGCTTGATCGTTATTTCATGAATGTTCCGCATCAAACGAAGCGCAGTCAGCGCGATATTATTAACCAACCGGGTTCACTTCATGGTTTAACTGACTGGCATGATCTATTACGGAATATGGATAATGACACCATGCAGCAGATGCTGGCCCGGATTGGTCATGCTTTATTGTCATCGCATTCAGGGCGTAAGTTAGAACACGAAGCACGCCCTATCTATATTTTGGAAGATCCGGAAAGTCGTTTACATCCAACGATGATGTCGATTGCGTGGGGGCTGATTCAGCAACTTCCGGGGCAGAAAATTTTAACGACTAACTCTGGTGATTTGTTGACCACATTGCCGTTGAGCCAGATCAGGCGGTTAGTTAGAACTAATGGTACGGCGAAAAGTTATCAGATGGATGAAAATCGTTTCACCGCTGATGATTTACGCAAGATCACGTTTCATGTGCGTATCAACCGGCCAATGTCATTATTTGCCCGTTGCTGGCTGTTAGTGGAAGGGGAAACGGAGCTGTGGTTACTCTCTGAATTGGCTCAGTTATGTGGTTACCATTTGCCAGGGGAAGGCGTGCGTATCATTGAATATGCGCAGTGTGGGTATTCACCATTGATTAAATTGGCCAATGATCTGGGTATTTCATGGCATATGCTGGCTGATGGCGATGAAGCAGGGGTTCGGTATGTTCAAGGCGCCAGAAGATTAATGGCTGAGGAACATCAGCATGGTAGTGCTAGCAATTTGACCTTGTTGCCCAGCCGAGATATTGAGCATTTTCTTTTTACACATGGTTTTGAGGATGTCTATCGGCGGGAAGCGGGTAACCGAGATCTGCATAATTTACCGGCCAATAAAATTATTGAACGTGCAGTTTCTCGTCGCTCAAAACCGGGTATGGCATTAGCGGTGATTGAGGAAGCGATGAAGCAAGGTGTTGATAGCGTACCAAGTTTACTACAAAACATGTTTAACAGAGTCGTAGCCTTGGCGCGAGAGCAGGCATAAAAAAAGCCTTCCTTAAAAAAGGAAGGCTTTTTAATGATGAATATTAGAACAGAACTTCAGTCAGATTATACAGTTCTTCGTTAAATGGACGTTTCATGTTCTCAATACAATCGATGATATCGTGGTGAACCAGTTCATTTTTCAACAAACCAACACAACGACCACCTTCACCTTGTAACAACAGATCCACAGCATAAGCGCCCATACGGCTTGCTAATACGCGATCACGTGCTGTTGGTGAACCACCACGCTGAATGTGACCCAGAATGGTTGCACGAGTTTCCAAACCAGTATGCAGTTCGATCAAATTGGCCAGCGCGTTAACATCGGTAACGTGTTCGCAAATGGTGATGATTGCATGACGTTTACCGTTCGCAATACCTTCATCGATATTGGCCAGCAGGTCTTCTTTTTTGAAGCCTTTTTCAGGAACGATAACGAATTCTGCACCACCAGCAACAGCTGCTGCCATTGCTAAGTCGCCACAGTGACGGCCCATTACTTCAACCACAGAGATACGTTTGTGAGAAGTAGAGGTATCACGCAGACGGTCAATCGCTTCCATTACTACGTTCAGTGCAGTATCGAAACCGATAGTGAAATCAGTGCCAGCGATATCGTTGTCGATAGTGCCTGGCAGACCGATACATGGGTAGCCCATTTCAGTCAGTTTTTTCGCGCCCATATAAGAGCCGTCGCCACCGATAACAACCAGTGCTTCGATGCCGTGTTTATTCAGGTTGGCGATCGCTTCACGACGTACACTTTCTTCTTTGAAAGCAGGGAAGCGAGCAGAGCCTAGCATGGTGCCACCACGGTTAATGATGTCTGACACGCTGCGGCGATCCAGTTTTTCGATACGGTCGCGGTGTAAGCCCAAATAACCGTCGCGAATACCGTAAACTTCAATACCTTTAGCCAGTGCAGCACGAACTACAGCGCGGATTGCCGCGTTCATACCTTGTGCATCACCACCACTGGTCAAAACACCAATTTTCTTGATCATTGTGTGCCTCTATATAGAAATTACAAAACAAACAGATTTTTGAGTGAGTACTACACATGGCATGTCGTTATGATTTTATCAGCCGTCTGGAAGTTCACCCGTTCATATCCGGACCGTGTAATACAAAACAAGGCACCCTCTATGAGGATGCCTTGCAAAAACAATTATTTAGCTGCAGCTTCGATGATGGCAGAGAAGTCAGCCACTTTCAGAGATGCACCACCGATCAGACCGCCATCGATGTCAGCTTGAGCCAGCAGTTCAGCCGCATTTGCAGCGTTCATAGAACCACCGTACAGAACCTGTACTTTAGCAGCTACATCAGCGTTGAAACCAGCCAGGTAAGCACGGATGTGTGCGTGTACTGATTGAGCGATTTCTGGAGTAGCAGTTTTGCCAGTGCCGATTGCCCATACTGGTTCGTAAGCGATAACAGCGTTAGCGAAAGAGTCGATACCCGCTACGTCGATAACTGCTTTCAGCTGAGTTTCAACAACAGCGTTAGTTTCGTTAGCTTCGAACTGTTCCAGAGTTTCACCGATACACAGAACAGGAACCAGCCCACCAGCTTGAATAGCAACGTATTTAGCAGCAACAACAGCGTCAGTTTCTGCATGCAGAGTACGACGTTCGCTGTGACCAACCAGAGCGTATTTACAGCCGAATTCTTTCAGCATAACTGGAGAGTTTTCACCAGTGAATGCGCCAGAGGTATGAACGTCTGCATCTTGTGAACCATATTTCAGTGCAGAACCGGCAGTCAGTTGTTCAACTTGACCCAGGAAAATAACAGGTGCACAAACAGCGACTTCAACGTTTGCTGCTGCAGCTACAGGTGCTTTCAGACCTTCAACCAGAGCTTCAACAGACGCTTTAGTGCCGTTCAGTTTCCAGTTACCCATGATCAGGTGTTGTCTCATTTGCTGTATCCTCAGGATGGTTTGTGATGTTTATAAGTATTTGCAACGCATTATAGAAGGTGTGAAGCCTGACGAATAGTCGCCATTTTGTTACTGCTCGTAATTTTTTCTCTTATTACTGATCCATATCAGGAACTTCACTTGAAAAAAAACAAAACGAAATAAAAAGAGCTCTATTTGTTAACAAGTTAGTTACGAAAACGGTTCCATAATTGACCAATCCATTCATGTAATGCCATTTCAGAATACATAAGATAACGTCCGGATGGTAAATAACCGTAGGCCGGAACCGGCAATTGTTGCTCTCGGCCTACATATTGGGCCGGAGCCGGGATCGGGTTCATACCTACCTGATGGAATAATGTCATGGCTCTGGGCATATGCGATGCAGAGGTAACAAGTGCCGTAGGGTGGTTGGAAATTAGCTGGCTATCACGAGCCACTTCCTCTTCTGTATCGCGAGCATTTTCAATCAATGTCATATCATTCCGTGCTACGCCATTAGCTTCCGCGACACGGGCGTACATTTCTGCACCAGATATTGGGTCGCCAGCAATGCTGCCAGAAAAAATCATATGTGCCTTAGGGTTCAGGCGTTTTATGCGTAAGGCTTCTTGTATTCGTGCACTGGCGGCTTCAGTGAGCTGACTTGCCAAAGGCACCAACGGATCAGAAACATGACCATGACCTAAAACAATAATAAAATCGACGGGCTGATTATCAGGAAAAGCGGGGTACATCTGCTCTAATGGCCGATTGAGCATCACGCTGGTTGGGCGAACTGAAAACATAATTAACACGATAGTGGCAACCGAGATAAGTAACTTGCCACTTTTCTGCCAGCGGGTTAACCATAGTAAAAATAAGCCGACAAAAAGTAGTAGCGCACAAAAAGGCAGCGGCATCAGCAGCAGACCCAGCCATTTTTTAAGCATAAAAAGCATATCTTCATCCCGAATTGACGATCGAAATTCCACGTTTTCGCGGCTTATGACAGAATAGCGGCCCTTTTCCATCAGATACAGCAGAATAACCTTTATGTCAGATCACTCTTTTGATGGGCTGTCAGAGAAATTTGCACAGAACATCTATGCCACCAGTAAAGGACAGATCCGTACCGCGGTTGTCTGGCGAGATCTGGAACAAGGGCTGGCGCGCTTTGGTAATCAAAAGTTACGCATTTTAGATGCCGGTGGTGGTTTTGGTTTTTTTGCGCAAAAACTGGCTGCTCTGGGGCATGATGTCACATTATGTGATCTTTCAGCCGATATGCTGGAACTGGCGAAAGAACAAATTGCTGAAAAAGGGCTGACGGAGCGCATCCGTTTAGTGCATTGCGCCATTCAGGATCTGCCTGAACACGTAGATGGCACATTTGATTTTGTGCTGTGTCATGCGGTTGTCGAATGGCTGGCTGATCCGAAACAGACCCTCGTTGGGTTGTTGCATTATCTGAAGCCGGGCGGGCTGTTTTCATTACTGTTTTACAACCGTGATGCGTTGTTGTTTCAAAGTCTGGTAGTCGGGAATTTTGACTACATCCGTGCTGGTCTGGTAAAAAAACGGCAGCAAAAACTGACACCGACCAACCCGCAAACACCCGCGGATGTGTACCAATGGCTGGCAGAATGGCAGATGCCACTGTTGTGTCGCAGTGGCGTGCGTGTGATCCACGACTACATGCGGCATAAAGAAGATCAGTACAAAAAGTTTTCCGATTTATTGGAAATGGAATTACGTTATTGTCAGCAAGAGCCGTTCGTCCATTTAGGGCGTTATATGCATGTGCTGGCCAGTAAGCCGTGTCAGTAAATCATGATTGATAAGAGATTATAATGACCGAACAACTTAGGCCTGAGCGCAGCCTGCCGGAATTAGTCGGTTGGGTGAAACAGGAACAGCTGGAACTTCATCTTAGTAATGAACGTCTGGCGTTTCTGATCGCGATATCCTCAATGGCACGGGATGAGCAAACGCAGGAATTAAGCGAAGCCGCATTGCATGATGCGTTTAGTTACGTCAGCCAGTTATATGGTTTGATGGACGAAACGCTGTCGGTGCGTGCCAATAACGCGATCAATGAACTTGTCCGCCAACGACTGCTATCGCGTTTTAACACCGACCCTGTAGCGGGTGAAAGTGTCTATCGTTTGACGCGATTAGCGGTGGGGATCATCGAGTTTTATGTTGATCAACAGCAGGTCAACAGTGTCAAACTGTCACTGCTGTTAGAGCAGGTCGCTGGTGAGTTAGATAAAGCTTATACCGCAGCAATTCATGCAAATGATGATTCCGCTTGGGAAAAAGAAGTTTACCCGCGCCTGAAATATTCGGTGGAAGAGATCTTAAGTCGTATCGACCTGACTCAAAGGGCGATGGATGATCAACAAAATCAGGTCAAAGCCGAGATTGCTGATCTTTTGAATCAGAACTGGACGCAGGCCATCCATAACTGTGAAAAGTTACTGCGTGAAACCGGTCAAACACTGCGTGAATTGCAAGATACGCTTGATGCCGCTGGGCATAAATTGCAGTCGGGTTTGCTGAACATTCAGGAAACCGCCCGTACGCAGGCGATTACGTCGGTGCAGGTTGAACACCTGACCTTTGAGTTACAAAGCCGTATTGACGCAATTCTGAGCTGGGGCCAGCAGTGTATCGAGCTGTGGGCGCGCTATGACCGCCATGTGCATAAATTTATCCGTAATGCGATTGATATGGATAAAAACCGCGTGTTCAGCCAGCGCTTGCGTGAATCGATCCGTGATTTTGATAATCACAACTGGTTATTACTGGTTGCACAAGAAGCCCGTCTGCTAGAGCTGCGCGATGAAACGCTGGTGCTGCATAGCGATGAGATCACCGGTGAGTTACCCGTTGCGCTGGAGTTCCAGGAAATTCAGGCATTGGATGAAAAACTTGCTGAGCATATCAGCAGCCATCTGGCCGATTTCCAAGTGCACGGTAAGCCGCTCGATATGGCTGATCTGCTGAAAGATTACCTGCAACAATTCCCTGAATATCAACACTTTGATGTCGCCAGAATGCTGGTCGATCAAGCGGTTCGTCTGGGTTACTCCAGTGCCGAACTCAGCAGTGCCCGTCATCCGAAGTGGAAACCAATTAACGATTTAGGTGCTAAGGTGCAAGCGCATGTCATTGATCAATACTGAGTTACCTATCGCATTACGCCTTGCACAGGCGATTGCCAACCCGCTGTTTCCGAAATTGGATACTGCGCTACGCAGTGGCAAACACATCAGTGCCGACGATTTAGATCAGCATTCTTATCTGCTTGATTATCATGATGAGCTGGAAAGTTTTTACAGCCGTTATCAGGTGGAATTAATTAAAGCGCCGGAAGGTTTTTTCTACATCCGCCCACGTTCAACCTCTGAAATTGGCACGTCAGTGCTGTCTGAGTTGGATATGCTGGTGGGTAAGGTGCTTTGTTATCTCTATCTCAGCCCTGAGCGTTTGGCGAATGAAGGTATCTTTTCACTGCTCGATTTGCAGGAAGAGGTGGTTTCGTTAGCTGATGAACGGCAATTACTGCGCATGGTCAACCAGCGCAGTGGTGGCACCGACTTAGATAAGAAAAAGCTACAGGAACGTATCCGTACCTCCATGCGGCGTTTGCGTCGGTTAGGCATGGTTACCGCTCTCGGCGTGGGTGATAAATTTCGCGTCAATGAAGCTGTGTTCCGCTTTGCTGCCGATGTTCGCACTGACGAAGACCCACGTGTGGTGCAGTTACGCATGATCCGCGAGGGCGAAGCGATTTTACATGATGATGAATTACCAACCCGTGAAACCGTATGGGATTCACTGGATGAAGCAGAAGAAGATGAAGAGCAATTGGGGCTGGATATATGATCACGCGCGGTAAATTCCTCTCTTTCACCATGATCAATTGGAACGGCTTTTTTGCCCGTACCTTTGAGCTCGATCAGATGGTGACGACATTATCCGGCGGTAACGGTGCGGGTAAATCGACCAGCATGGCCGCGTTAATCACGGCACTGATCCCTGATCAGACGTTGCTGCATTTCCGCAATACGACAGAAGCCGGCAGCTCTTCGGCCAGCCGTGATCGTGGCTTATACGGTAAATTACAACGTGGTCACTGCTATTCCCTGATTGATGTGCTCAATTCCAAAGGGCAACGTTTGTGGTTTGGTGTGCACTTAGAGCAAGTGGCTAATCGCGATAACAAAGTCAATATTACGCCATTTTGTCTGCTTGATGTGCCTGCAGCGCTGCAACCGACTGATTTCTTGTTGGAAAAATTAGACAGCGACAAAGCAAAAGTTCGCCCGTTTAACGAACTGCGTAAGCAAGCGGCAGAACTGGGGGCGATTCGTTTCGTCAAATTCAATTCGGTGACCGATTATCACAACGTGATGTTTGAATACGGCGTGACGGCGAAGAAACTCCGTGATCAACGTGATCGCTCCAGATTCTATCGTCTGATCGAAGCATCTTTGTATGGCGGTATTTCATCTTCCATCAGCCGTTCGCTGCGTGAATATTTGCTGCCCGAAAATTCTGGTGTACGAAAAGCGTTTCAGGATATGGAAGCCGCGATCCATGAAAACCGCCGTACGCTGGATGCCATCAAAGAAACACAGTCGCAACGCGATCTGTTCCGTCATTTGATCACCGAAACCACTAATTATGTGGCGGCGGATTATGTGCGTAATCAGAGCGAAAAGAACCGTTTATCCGAATTGGCGCTGCATGGGCGTAAACAGTTGCAGGATAAACAGCGCCTGATCCGTGAGGAAAAACAGCGAGCGATTTATCTGGCGGAAGAAGCTGAACAGATGGGGGCTCGTGAAAAACATCTGACCGAAGATCTGGAATTAGCCGCCGAACATCTGGCGAAAGTGATGGCGGCGACGGGCTTGACCAACAAGATTGTGCAATATCGTGAAGATGTTGAAGATCTGAGCATTAAAGCGGAAGAGCAGTCAGCCATTACACTGGAATTGTCGGAAGAAAAAGCTGAGCTAGAGCTGCGGAAATCACAAAGTGAAGACGAAGCCGACAGTCTGAAAAGTCAGCTGGCTGATTACCAGCAGGCGCTGGATGTGCAGCAGACGCGGGCGATCCAATATCAGCAAGCAGTTAAAGCATTGGAACAAGCGCAAACATTGTGCGATCTGGCTGATTTGACCCCAGATAACGTGGCTGGTTTTCAGCAGACGTTACGCGACCAAGAACAACAAGCGACCGATCAAATGTTGTCGTTGCAACAGCGTCTGCGTTTAGCGAAAGCAGCAGCTGATCAATACGAACAGGCGTTTACTACCTTACAGCAAATCACTGGCCCGATCTCGCGTGAACAGGCGTGGGAGCAGGCGCAGAAAGTGATTGAACAAGCGCGTGAACACCGCACGTTAGTGGCGCGTCGCAATCAGGTTGACAGTGCGCTACAGGATATTCGCCGTAATCAGGAGCAGCAAAATGCACTGATTACCATTCAGGAACAACTGCTGCGCCAATTAGAATCACAAGGCAACCAGTATGATCTGAATGACAATGAGCAGTTGAGTGAATTGGCTGCTGCGTTAGCTGAACAGCAAGATGATCTGCAACAACGCTTAGAACACGATCAGCAAGATCGTATTCGGTTGCATCATCAACTTGATTCTACACGTCAACAGATTGAACAGTTACGTAAAAAAGCACCGGCGTGGTTGTTGGCGCACGAGAAATTAGAAAAGCTGCAGGAAATGACCGGTGAAACGCTCGATTCGCCGGTTGCCATCAGTCAACTGCTGCAACGGACGCTGGAACAAGAGCGCTCGTTGGAACAGGAAAAACGCCTGCTACAGCAGCAAAAAGAGAGCTTAGAACAACAACTGCGTAATTTGCAGCAGTTTGCTGGGAATGAAAATCCGCAGTTAGTGCGCATTTGCGAACAACTGGGCGGTGTGCTGCTGACCGATGTGTATGACGATATCTCTCTTGACGATGCGCCGTATTATTCCGCGTTGTTTGGCCCTGCTCGCAGTGCCATCGTGGTGGTTGATCTGGAAGGTGCGATTAATCATCTGAATACGCTGACCGAATTACCGGAAGATATTTATCTGATCCAAGGCAACCCGGATGCGTTTGATGAAAATCTGCACGATGCCAGCGAGTTTGATAAAGCCGTATTAGTGCGCACCAGCCAGCGTGAAATTCGTTACTCACGTTACCCTGAAGTGCCGGTATTTGGGCGTGCCGCGCGTGAGCAACGTATTGAACTGCTGTCAGCGCAACGTGATGAAATTGTTGAAACGTATGCCAAACTGGCATTTGAGCAGCAAAAACAGAATCGTCTGTATCACCATCTCAGCCAGTTTATGACTGAGCATCTGCATGTGGCATTTGAAGATGACCCAGAGGCGGCACTGGCTGTTTTACAAACTGAGATCCGTCAGGCAGAGAACAATCTGCAGCAACAACAGCAAAATGAACATCAATATCGCCAGCGTGTGACGGCGTTGCAACAACAGCAACAGTTGGTGGCTCGTTTGCAATCGCAATTTAATCTGCTGTTTGATAATTCGTTGAATGATCGCCTGCAACAAGCAGAAGCTGAATTTGTTGCGTGTCAAAGTGCACAGCAGTTCCTCGATCAGCATGATAAAGCGTGTCGGAAACTGGAAACCTTGTTGGATGCGCTGCGCGAAGACCCAGCTGCATTTGATGAGCTGCAGCAAGCCAGTTTTGCTGCCGAACAGCAACTGACTGCCGTTCGTCGTCAGGTGTTTGCATTGGACGAGTTATTTGCCCGTCGAGCCTATTTTGCCTATCACGATGCCGAAAGTTTGTTGGGTCAAACCTCTGAAATCAGTGAACGGTTGAAGCAAAAAGTGGCCGATGTGGAACAGCTACGTCGTCAATTAGCAGAACAACTGAAACAGATCACCCAACGTTATCAGGAAGCGCTACAAATCCAGACGGCGTTGAATTCCAGCTTGCAGGCTAAAACGCAAACCTTGCAGGAATTTGAACGTGAATTGCAGCAAATGGGTCTGCAAGTTGCTGCCGATATGGAAGATCAGGCGAGAAATAAAAAGCGCGATCTGGAAGATCAGTTGGTGCGTACCCGCAGTCGCCGTACACAAGCGGAAACGCAATACCAGATCTGTCGCCGTGACATCGATAGCCTGAACCAGCGCTTCAATGCGGAAAACAAAGAATACCGTGCCGCGCGTCATCTGTTATTGGAACACAAGAAAAACTGGAGTCGTGTCTTAACGCTGGCGCGCACAAATGGCGTGGAAAAACAGCTAAATCGCCGTGAGCTGGCTTATCTGGATGCAGAAGAGCTGCGTTCCATGTCGGATAAGTCGCTGGGTGCATTGCGGTTAGCGGTGGTGAAGGATGATTCACTGCGCGACACGCTGCGTTTATCAGAAGGCAATCGCCAGACTGAGCAGAAAGTGCAGTTTTATATTCAGGTCTATCGCTATCTGAAAGATCGCATTCGTCATGACATTATCCGTTCTGATGACCCAATTGACGCAATTGAAGAGATGGAAATTGAGCTGGCGCGTCTGGCCGATGAATTGAAACAGCGTGAAACGCATCTATCGCTCTCGTCACATGAAGTGGCGGCGAAGATCACTAACATCATTCGTCGTGAGCAAAATCGTATTCGCGTGATGAACCAAGGGCTGCAAAACATCACCTTCGGTCAGGTGCGTGGCGTGCGCTTGAATGTGAACGTGCGTGAATCGTATGCGCGTTTATTGCAAACGCTGGGCGAACACGCGCAGCAACATCAGGATCTGTTCGCCAGCAACGAACTGACTTTCTCCGAGGCAATGGCGAAGCTGTTCCAACGCCTGAATCCGCACATCGATCAAGGTGAGCGCAGCTTCCAAGTGTTGGGTGAAGCGCTGCTTGATTATCGCAATTACCTTGAGTTGGAAATTGAGGTGTTGCGTGGCGTTGATGGCTGGTTACGTGCAGAAAGTGGTGCTTTGTCGACCGGTGAAGCGATTGGTACGGGTCAGGCAATTTTGCTGATGGTGCTGCAAAGCTGGGAAGATGAAAATCGCCGTCTGCGTAGCAGCGATATTGAACCTTGCCGTCTGTTGTTCCTTGATGAAGCGGCACGTCTGGATGCTAAGTCGATTGCGACACTCTTTGAGCTGTGTGAACGACAAGATATGCAGTTGTTGATTGCTGCACCAGAAAATATCAGCCCGGAAAAAGGCACGACCTACAAACTGATCCGTAAAGTACATGGTAAACAAGAGCATGTGCATGTGGTTGGTTTACGTGGCTTTGGTGGCAGTAGTGATATGCCATTGAGTGCATAATGAATAGAAGGCAGCCTTGGCTGCCTTTTCTTTTGGATAACAAGAAAGAATGATGAGCCCAGAGCAAATATTGAGTTCAGCACCGCCAGAATTGATCGTCCGGTTATTGGATAAACGGCAGATCCGCATTCGTAAGCGCTGGGCCATTATTCAACTCAACCTGTGGTTACAGCAAGGCTGGGTTACGGCTCAAGGTGAGGGCATCTTTCTTTTAACGGATGCAGGTGAACAAACTTTCCAACACTATTTGCTGAACCAAAATGAGCGTTCACTGGAGCTATTATTACAGCAACTCGATATTCAGTTACCAGCGCAATGCAACAGCCGTATTCTGGCCTATTTACTCAAACAAGATCCTAAGACCACGCAAGAGCAGATGCGTGAGCATGATATTAATGTCTTGCGAGATAGTTATTTGCTACTACGGTGTAACTTACCGTGCAGTATTTTTATGCAATCAGGTGAGTTGATCGATGTCAGCAGCTTATTCAGTGCATGGGGCGAGGTGGCCATTCCTGAAAGAGCGATTAGTGCGATTACAAAAATTCTTTGGAAGGAAAAACCGCCACAACACGTGATCACAATTGATAACCGTGATGCGTTTGTCAGTATGGCGTTACCTGCTGACACGTTGTTGCTCCATGCGCCGCTTCTCAATACAACAATGGCTGAGCAGTTACTGCGTTCCTTGACGGATAGTATTCACTGGCGTCATTTCGGTGACCTGTCACCGGAAAGTTTACATCTGGCTGCTGCTTTTGCTGAGCGCTTACAGCGGCCACTGGCGCTGTTTTTACCGGATAACTGGTCGGACTATCTGCGACTATTGGGTGAACCGCTTGCGGCGAACGAGAAATGGGCATTCGCGGGTCTGACACGTCAGCAGCAAATAAGTTTGCAATTCCTCTTTGAGAACCAGCAAAAACTGCCACAACAGGTCATGGTTTACGCAAAAAACTGGATCCACCTGACATAGTTTTGCAAGAAGCGGTGGTCGCTCGTTTTTCTCAGTGGTATAACATAACCCAGCAGGGCACTTGAGATGTGCCATCCCCCCAACCAGCCAAACTAAACAGGACGAACCATGTTTGAGAAGGTGACTCAGGCTCCAGCCGACCCTATTTTGGGTTTAACCGAAGAATTCCGTAATGACCCGCGCACTAACAAAATCAATCTGGGTGTTGGTATTTATAAAGATGAAGCGGGTGCCACGCCAATTCTCAACTGTGTAAAAAAGGCAGAAAAAATTCTGCTGGAAAAAGAAAGTACCAAAAATTACCTGAGCATCGAGGGTAATCTGGAATATGGTCAACTGGTGCAAGAACTGTTGTTTGGTGCTGACCATGAAATTGTGACCAGCAAACGAGCTAAAACGGCACAGGCACCGGGCGGCACTGGCGCATTGCGTATTGGTGCTGAATTTTTGTTTCGCCAGGGCATTTCTAAAAAAGTTTGGATCTCTAATCCGACTTGGGTAAACCATTTCCAAGTGTTCGGTGTTGCGGGCATGGAAACGGCGGAATACCGTTACTACGATGCCGCGAATAAAAACCTCGATTTTAACGGCATGCTGGAATCATTGTCTGCTGCAGTAGAAGGTGATGTAGTGCTGTTGCATGGCTGCTGCCATAACCCAACCGGCGTTGATCCATCACTGGAACAGTGGGAAGTGTTAGCAAAGTTCTGTGCGGAACGTAAGTTGCTGCCATTCTTCGACTTTGCTTATCAAGGCTTCGGTCGTGGCGTTGAAGAAGATGCGGCGGGTCTGCGTACTTTTGCTAAGTATAACAAAGAGTTGCTGGTAGCTAGCTCCTTCTCTAAAAACTTTGGTTTGTATAATGAGCGTGTAGGTGCCATTACGCTGATCACTGATAACTCGGAAGTTGCACTGCGTGCCTTCAGCCAGATCAAAACTACCATTCGCGCAAACTACTCTAACCCACCATCGCACGGTGCTGCAGTGGTCGCGACAGTGCTGAAAGATGCAGCTCTGCGCGCTGAGTGGATCGCCGAAGTCAAAGCCATGCGTGACCGCATTTGGGAAATGCGCGAATTGTTCGTACAGAAACTGAAAGCGAAAGGCATTCAGCAGGATTTCAGTTTCATCACTGAACAAAATGGCATGTTCTCATTCTCTGGTTTGAATAAAGAACAAGTGACTCGTCTGAACAAAGAATTCGCGATTTATATTGTCGGTTCTGGCCGAATCAGTGTTGCTGGTATTACCAGAAGTAACATTGATGCACTGATTGATGGTATCGCTGCGGTGCTTTGATTTTCATTACATCAATAACAAAAAGCCCTGAATTTCAGGGCTTTTTTATACATAAAACAAAATAAAAAAGGGAGCCGAAGCTCCCTTAATACATCTGACTCAATCAGAGATTTATTTTGGAACAGTAGCGTCGATACCGTCTACAAACCAGTTGATTTGCGCCAGTTCTGCATCAGTCAGTGAGTGACCAGCCGCAACAACTTCTTTACCAGTGTTGTCTTTTAATGGGCCAGTAAATGGTTTCAGCTCACCAGACTTGATCTTGTCGAAGTTAGTTTTGATAGCATCTTTAACATTCTGTGGCAGATTGTCGTTGATAGATGCCAAACGAACTACGTCTTCAGCAAAACCACCCCAGTAGTCCTGTGGTTTCCAGCTACCATCTTTAACGGCTTGCACAGTTTTGATGTAGTGTGGTTCCCAGTTGTCTTGGATAGAGAAAATATGGGCTTTAGGACCATATTGTGCTACGTCAGATGCTTGACCTACGGCACGGATACCGCGTTTTTCAGCGACCATCATTGGCGCAGGGCTGTCAGTGTGTTGCATTAACACGTCAACGCCTTGGTCGATCAAAGCGTTAGCGGCATCGGTTTCTTTACCTGGGTCATACCATGTATTAGCCCAAACGATTTTGATTTTTACATTTGGATTAACAGATTTTGCACCCATGTAGGTTGCATCGATGTCGCGCAGAACTTCCGGAATAGGGAATGCAGCGATATAACCAATGGTATTAGATTTAGTCAACAGACCTGCTGCAACACCCGCAACATAACGACCTTCGTAAGCGCGCTGAACGTAAGTGCCTACGTTTTTAGCACGTTTGTAGCCAGTTGCGTGTTCAAAGACTACGTTAGGGAATTTTTTCGCTACTTTCAGAGTCGGGTTCATGAAACCAAAAGAGGTGGTGAAAATGATTTTGTTGCCACCTTTAGCCAATTGAGTAATTACTCGTTCAGCATCAGCTCCTTCTCCCACATTTTCAACAAATGTGGTTTGGATCTGGCCTGGAAGGGCTTTTTCCAACTCTTTACGTGCACGGTCATGTTCATAGCTCCAGCCATGATCACCAACCGGGCCAACATACACAAAACCAACTTTCATTGGTTCTTCTGCGGCAGACGCTGCTGAAACAGCGCAGCCAGCAGTTAATGCAGCTACAGCCAGTAAACGAAAAATCCTTGTCTTCATTCGTATTTCTCCGATCATTTTTAAGAAACACAAGCCAAAGCTTGCGGCTCATCAATTACACAGCTAAAGAAATTGATGAAAAGTTATACTCTGGAATCAAACGTCTGACCCAACGACATAGGGGCAGACAGTTTTTCTTTCATCCGGTTAGAACCAATGAAAATCATGACTATCAATGTAGCCAGATAAGGCAGCATAGCTAACAGGCTAGGGGAAATCTTCATTCCTAACCCTTGTAACACCAAATGCATAATGCTGGCGATACCAAACAAGTAGGCACCCAAAACCAGATTTTTGGTTTTCCATGACGCAAACACGACCAATGCTAAAGCAATCCAGCCACGACCACCGGTCATGTTTTCCATCCACATTGGTGTGTAAGCCAGCGACATGTAAGAACCAGCCAGACCAGCCATAGCACCACCAAACAAGATTGCTAAATAACGCACCGTCAATACGGGTAAGCCGATAGCATTGGCGTTGTGTGGATTTTCACCTACAGCGCGTAAAATCAGGCCACCGCGCGTTTTCACGCAGAACCATCCGACGATTAACACCAGCAACCAACTCACATAGATCATGACATCATGCGAGAACAGTAATTGACCTACAAAAGGGATGTCGCTTAGCAGCGGAATATGAAAGCCTTGAAAACCTTTCACTGTTTTCCCGACATAAGCCGCGCCGATAAACGCACTGAGCCCAGTCCCGAAAATAGTCAAAGCTAAGCCAGTCGCAACCTGATTAGCGCGTAAATGCATGCTGATCACGGCAAACAACATCGACATTAACATACCCGCTAACATGGCGGCTAAGACACCTAAGAACAGCGAGCCAGTGCTGAATGCGGCAATAAAACCACATACAGCGCCCATCAGCATCATGCCTTCTTGGCCGAGGTTCAGGACACCTGATTTTTCACAGACCATTTCACCTAAGGCAACCAGCAACAACGGTGTTCCCGTCTTAATTGCCGCCGTCAGAATTTGCAGGAGCAGTACATTATCCATTCTGATTTTCCTTAGATGTCACTTTAACTAAACGGTATTTCAGCAGGAAATCACTAGCGAGTAACAAGAACAGCAATGAACCTTGAAATAAACCAGTGATAGCGGTTGGCACACCTAGCTCGATCTGAGCCATGTCTCCACCCATGTAAATCAAACCTAAGAACATACCAGACAACAGCATCCCGATGGGATGTAAGCGTCCGAGCCATGCCACGATAATAGCGGCATAACCATAACCTGGAGACACGGATGGGACCAGCTGTCCAATCGGACCGGATACTTCACACGCACCAGCCAGACCGGCCAATGCACCAGACAACAGCATAATGCCCCAGCGCAGGCGACGAATAGAAAAACCAGCATAGTGCGCAGATGATTCATCGTGCCCCAATACGCGGATCTGGAAGCCTAACCAAGTAAAACGTAATAACACCCAGCATAACACTGCAGCGAGCAACGCAAATAACACACCCAAATGCACACGGGTATTTTCAATCAGAATTGGTAGCAGCTGTGAATCAGTAAACATCGCTGATTCAGGAAAGCCCATACCTTCTGGATCTTTTAGTGGTCCATGCACGGCCCATTGCAATGCGTAAAGAGCAATATAGTTCAACATGATGGTAGATAAGATGATATTGCTGTTGAACCATTGACGCAGGGCAATCGCAATACCTGACCAAGCCATACCAGCCAGAACGCCAGCAATCAGGGCAAACCAGACACTGAGTGAGTTATCAGCAAAATGCAGACTAACTGCACTACCAACAACAGCACCTACCAGAAGTTGACCTTCAGCACCGATATTCCACAAATTAGCCTGATAGCAAAGCGCCAAGCCAATTGCACAAAGGAGCATCGGTGCGGTTTTTACTAATAACTCACCTATGTTGTAACCATCGGCAAGTGGGCTGATAAAGAACACATGCATGGCATGAAACGGATCTTTGCCCAGAAAACTAAAGAGCCCCATTCCCAGCAGAACAGTAAAAAACACCGCGATTAACGGTGAAACTATCTGCAGATACCACGGGATGAAAGTACGAGGTTGAAATTGCCACATGGTGGTTTATTCCTGCTCCAGAAATTGTCCGGCCATCCACTGACCGATCTGATTTGTGCTGGTGTCCTGAGTTTGCACTACAGGCGAGAGATGACCGTCGAACAGTGCTGCGATGCGATCACTGATCAGGAACAGTTCATCCAGATCTTCAGAGATCACCACAATAGCTGCACCACGATCGCGCAACTCCATCAGTTCCCGGTAGATAGCATTTGCCGCGCCAATATCAACACCCCAGGTCGGGTGAGCACAAACAAAAACATTTGGCTCAAGTGCGAGTTCACGACCGATAATGAATTTCTGAAGATTACCGCCAGACAGTGATTGGGCAGGTGCATGCTCGTTGTGACACTTCACTTGATGTTGTTCGATCACATCACGGGTACGGGCTGACACTTTATGCCATTTCACCCAACCAAAGCGTTTCAAACCTAACGCGGCGTTTGTCAGCAGTAAGTTTTCGCGGAGACTCATCTTCGGCGCTGCACCATGACCGAGACGTTCGGCAGGCACATAAGCCATACCCAGACGGCGACGGCGGCCAACATTCAGGCGACCGACCGGTTTACCATTCATGATGACCTGATCGCTGTGCGTGCTGACGCGCTCACCACTCAGAATGCTAAGTAACTCTTCCTGGCCATTACCTGCTACACCAGCAATACCCAGAATTTCGCCGCCGCGTAGAGAAAAATTAAGTTTTTTCAGTGCGCATGCAAACGGATTGGGCGCCGGTGCGGTGAGGTCTTTAATTTCCAGGTTAATTTTTTTGCTGGAGCGACGTTCATAGGTTTCAGCAATTGCGCTGTCACCGACCATCATCCGAGCAATACTTTCTGGTGTTTCATCGGAAGGAATACAGGCGCCGGTTACGCGTCCACCACGCAAGATGGTAGCGTTATGGCAAAGTGCGGTCACTTCTTTCAATTTGTGGCTGATGAACAGGATCGTACAACCATCAGCGGCAAGCTGACGTAATACAACAAACAGGCTATCAACTTCCTGAGGCGTCAGTACCGACGTTGGTTCATCAAGAATAAGCAGTTTGACCTGTTGGATCAGGCAGCGAAGAATTTCTACTCGTTGGCGTTCGCCCATGGACAAGCTAAACACATAACGATCTGGATCGATATTCAGTCCATAATTTCCCGACAGCTCACGGATGCGTCCTGCTAGATCACCGATTTGTTCCCGCATTGACGGGGTTAGACACAAAGCGATGTTTTCCGTGACGGAGAGTGTTTCAAACAGCGAGAAATGCTGGAACACCATACCGATACCTAATTCGCGGGCATGCGAAGGAGAGCGAATTTGCAGCTCCTGACCATCCCACACGATGGAACCACTGTCCGGGGTCACCAAACCATAAATGATTTTGACCAAGGTTGACTTTCCTGCACCATTTTCACCCAATAGCGCATGGATTTCACCACGTTCGAGCTTCAAATTGATCTTGTCGTTGGCAAGACATCCAGGATATTGCTTTTTGATATCCCACAATTCAAGCTGGTAATGATGTGTTGTCATCCTCTTTACGACACTCCGAAAAAATTGATGTGCGAGTTAAGCAAAAAATCGTCCAATTTGCCATTTTTTCTGTATGTGAAATCACTGATCAGCGAAAAAATCACCATGTGAAGAGGGCGATCAGCCGAATAATGTAGCGGACATGTAAAATGCGGGCCTATGTCTAGCTTCAATACGGACTCACTGTATTTTAGTGGCGCTGAATTCGCTCCGATTATTTTATAACCGATAACTCATATTTTTCCCGCATTATTTTGAAGTTGATAATAGATATGTTGCTGGAAGCATTTTTCTCTTCGGTTTTTTCTTTTTTATGGCATGGAACAAATGAGTAACTTAGAACTAAAACGAAGCTGGCTGGCGCAGTTGTTTTTTGGACGACAAGATGCAGTTTTAGCGCATCAAACAACCGGATTGAGCATTGCAGATGATTCCAAAAAACAGTTGTTACCATTTGCCCGAATGAATGCTAAACCAGAAATAAAGCATTGTTTGTTTTGGTCTGATCTTTATATCACGACAGCAAGGAAAACCTATCTCTATCGTGGTTTTTCTCGAACTCGTTTACGTCAGTTGGTGTTGTTGTTGAATCAAGGCTGGCAATGTCATATCGAGCAACAATTAAATGCCGAGTATTTAAATGCCAAAGCTATAAAAGACGAAATACGTGCTTTTTTAGATAGCTCTGCCTATCGGCGTGATTCACAACGTCAGTGGTTGGTTAATCGCTGTCAGGCTGTTTCTTCGGTATCTGCTGCGTTAAAAGCGCAATTTGCTACGTCTCGTCAGCAATCGACATTTAAATATCTGGCTGCTTTTGTTGCTGCATCGGAAGAGAAAGTGAAAAAAGTGAATGCCAAATTCCTGCAGCAAGAGAGTATTAAATTTAAATCATTTTTCGACACAATAGAAAAAAATCCACTGACCGGGGCTCAGCGTCAGGCATGTTTAATCAACGAAGATCGTAATCTGGTATTGGCCGGTGCTGGCACAGGGAAAACCAGCACCATGATTGGTCGAGCAGGCTATTTGCTGGCGAGTGAGCAAACAAAACCAGAACAAATTTTAATGTTGGCGTTTGCTAAAAAAGCTGCTGAAGAGATGCAGGATCGCCAGGATAAATGTCTCAGCGCGATGTTGCCACAAGCTACACCAACTATAAGAACTTTTCATGCTCTGGGATTAGAGATCATCTCTACCGTTGAAGGCCGACGTCCCACCCTTACTGCCTTTGCGGAGGATAATGCTTTATTCACACGTTTTATTGATAACATCGTTGCTGAATTAATGCAGGACGCGGCATATCAAGAGAAGGTCGTTAAGTTTTGTGATGGCTCACCGTCTTTGAATTCCACGTCTGATACATCGCAATTTCTGGCTGATTTCTTGGTGTTATTTAAACAGTCATCTCAAACATTAGCAGCACTAAAAAAGCGAATACCTAAGAAGGATAAATCGCGTTTTACGCTGTTAATTGCGCTTTTTGAACCCGTTTTTGCTGCGTATCAGCTTCATTTATCGGGTCGTAAAGAAATTGATTTTGCAGACATGATTGAAAAGGCGATCGAATATATTGAAAACGGGCGTTATCACTCGCCTTATCAGCATATATTGATTGATGAATTTCAGGATATCAGCCAACCACGGGCACGCCTGATCAAAGCATTACTGGCGCAGCGAGACGATGCAGTATTGTTTGCTGTTGGCGATGATTGGCAAGCCATCTATCGTTTTAGCGGTAGTGATCTCAGTGTGACACAACGGTTTAGTGACATGTTTGGGGCTGCCAGTGTGACAGCGCTTGATACCACGTTCCGCTTCAATAATAAGATCGGCGAAGTTGCATCAGCGTTCGTGTTGCAAAACCCTGCTCAGATAAAAAAAACGATCAACTCTGTGACTGTGGTGGCTGAGCCTGCGGTGTCACTTATTCAAGTAAAGGATGCTAAGCGAGGGCTTCATCAAGCGTTAAATGCCATCCACCAGCAATTCATGAATCAGCCGGATCAGAAAACGACTGTCGCGGTATTAGCTCGCTTTAATTTCCTATTCGGTGATGGCGGCCCGAAAGAGCTCAAACTGCAGATGGAAACGCAATATCCATTATTGGATCTGCAATTTATGTCAGTGCATGCCTCGAAGGGGAAAGAAGCTGATTACGTGGTCATATTGGGTCTGTGTAACGGCAAATATGGTTTCCCAAGTCAAAAAGAGGGCGATCCCATCTTGGAGTTTTTGTTACCAGAAAAAGAGTCTTTCCCTGATGCAGAAGAGCGCCGGTTATTTTATGTGGCATTAACACGTGCACGGCATCGGGTATATCTAGTCTGTAATCCAGCGGAGGTATCACCTTTTGTTGCTGAATTACTCAATCAGAAATATCCGGTTTGTAGTGATGAATTTACTGCAAAATAAGTTTCAAATGAGAGTTTGAGCGGAACGGGACTAAGGTTGATTGTTTCAGAGTCTTTTTCATAACGATAATGGGAAATACTGATCTTGTTTTTATCACTACAGGATTTTCTATCATGCGTACCTCAATTTTTCCTTTGTTATTGTCGGTCGGACTGATTTGTCATGTTAGTTCAGCCAATGCGGCCTCTAAATTTCAGCTGGATAGTACAGACCTGAGTAATGGTAAATTTGCTGAATCACAGGTATTAAACGGCTTTGGTTGCAGTGGGAAGAATATTTCACCGCAGCTGAGCTGGCATGGCGAGCCTGCGGGCACTAAAAGTTTTGTCGTTAGTATTTATGATCAAGATGCACCAAGTGGTTCAGGCTGGTGGCATTGGGTTGTA
The DNA here is from genome assembly GCF_963556105.2 of uncultured Tolumonas sp. Taxonomy (NCBI): domain Bacteria; kingdom Pseudomonadati; phylum Pseudomonadota; class Gammaproteobacteria; order Aeromonadales; family Aeromonadaceae; genus Tolumonas; species uncultured Tolumonas sp. Next base: position 2,304,344 of record NZ_OY829944.1, on the reverse strand, counting down.
GCTAATATTCCTGCGAAGATGCATGAATTGCCACGAGGTGCGAGTAGCGATACGAGTAAATTACCTAATGGTGCACTGCAGACCAATACTGATTTTGGAAAACCGGGTTATGGTGGGCCGTGCCCGCCTGTTGGTCAGACTCATCGATACACCATTACAGTTACTGCACTAAAAGTAGAAAAGCTGGATGTGACAGCTGATTCAACAGGTGCGATGGTGGGGTTTATGACCAACATGAATAGTCTGGGGAAGGCGACTAAAACAGTTAAATACGGTCGTTAATGTATAAAGCCATAGCGGGTTTAGACTCGCTTTGACTTTGTAAATATCATGCATGGATGTCAGATGGTTCGAACAATTATAAATCGTGCCGGTGTGGGCGTTACTGCCCACATTATTCAGCGTAATTCCCTGGGATTTATTCGGGACTTCGAATATCCAACATTGATTTTTGTTCTGCATGGAACAAAAACGCTTCGCAGTAAGAATCAAACTTATATTATCCGGGCGGGTGAGTGCGTAGCAGTTGACGGTGGTTTAACCTTTGAAATTGTAAATGAAACATCAACGTCTGGTGCGTATGAGGCTTGGTGGATGGCATGGGATCCAAATCTGCTGTCAGAGCACAATCGACAGCTAAAATATACAGACAAAAATACAGCCAGCGTCTGGCCCATTCGGAATATTGAGCCAGAATTTCAACAATCTCTGGAAAAAGCATTAACAGCTTTATCAGATGAAACCCGTGTTCCAGTGAATATTGCCAAGCATCAATTGCATGAAATTTTAATCTGGCTGGCACATTATGGTATTTGCTTTCAGCCCCGTGAAATTACGACGATTTCTGGCAAAATCCGCCAGCTGGTTGCTCGTGACCCTGCATATAAATGGACGGCTCCTCATTTTGCGAGCCTGATGGCAATGAGTGAAGCAACACTTCGTCGTCGGCTGGTTGCAGAACAAGGCTCGCTAATGGAATTAATAAGCGATGTTCGTATGAATTTCGCGCTTACTTTATTACAGTCAACGGATTACCCAGTATCCCAAATAGCTCAGGATGTGGGATATGAATCGCAGTCAAAATTTGCCATGCGTTTTCGTAAACGGTTTGGTTTTTCACCCATGATGGTAAGAGAAAAATCTAAAAGGATATGAGAATAGCGTTAGAATGATTGCTCTGACTTTCACATCTGATAAGAATTTCTAATGGAAGAGATCCGAACTATTGCCAGCAGTAAATCGAGTGATACCCGTTTTCGCGTATTAGGTGCTATCAGCATGTCGCATTTTTTGAATGACATGCTGCAATCGCTGATTTTTGCTATCTACCCGCTCTTGAAGGGCAATTACGATCTGAATTTCACGCAAATTGGCCTTTTGACTCTGACTTATCAATTAACTGCATCCATTTTGCAACCCATGGTTGGCTTTTATACCGATAAACACCCTAAACCTTATTCGTTAGTGGTGGGGATGGGGTCAACATGTGCGGGACTATTATTGCTAAGTCAGGCGCACACGTTTCCGCTGCTGCTTCTGGCCGCATCCATGGTAGGGCTGGGCTCTTCCATTTTTCACCCTGAGTCGTCGCGAGTTGCCCGTATGGCTTCTGGTGGCAGACATGGCTTGGCACAATCGATTTTTCAGGTTGGTGGCAACGCAGGCACAGCTACCGGCCCACTTTTAGCGGCAATCGTTATTTTCCCATTGGGTCAGGGAAGTCTGGCTTGGTTCTCTCTGGCCGCATTACTAGCCATGTTCATTTTGTGGAAGGTGGGCAACTGGTATGGCCAGCAACATCGCAGTCAGAAAACGCATATTGCGCCTAAAACATCATCATTATCCCGCGGCAGAATTGCTCTCGCATTGGGTGTGTTGCTTTTGCTTATCACCTCGAAATATCTCTATCTGGCTAGTCTGACGAACTATTACACTTTCTACCTGATGCACCATTTCGGCTTAGATGCGCAGGCTGCGCAATATCATCTGTTTATCTTTCTTTTTGCTGTCGCTGCCGGCACGGTGCTTGGCGGCCCTATTGGCGATAAGGTCGGGCGCAAAAGAGTGATTTGGTTTTCGATCCTCGGTGTTGCTCCCTTTACGCTGGCATTACCACATGCTGACTTGCTTTGGACATCGATCTTATCTTTCGTGATTGGTTTTATTTTGGCGTCAGCATTTTCAGCGATATTGGTTTACGCGCAAGAGTTGGTGCCAAGCAGAATTGGGACAATTTCGGGCCTGTTTTTTGGTTTTGCCTTTGGTGTAGCAGGTATTGGCGCTGCATTAATGGGGCAATTAGCCGATCACTATGGCATCGAATTTGTTTATCAAATATGCGGTTGGTTGCCCCTCATGGGTGTGATTACCGCATTGTTACCTTCATTACATAAACGCTGAGAAAGCTGCCCGGCTATATTCATTTATCGTCTATCTTTATATTAGCGATTATGGAGATACGGTAATGAAAAATGTCAAAGTACTTGGAACCGGATGCGCCAACTGTAAAACCACTGTGAAACTGATTGATGAAATTGCAAAAGAAAATGGTGTTGAAATTCAATTAGAAAAGGTGGAAGAAATCCGTGACATTATGAGTTATGGCGTTATGGCAACACCTGGCGTAGTCATTGATGGTGAAGTGGTGCATTCGGGTGGTGTTCCATCAAAAGAGAAAATCCAGAAATGGTTTACTGCAAAATAACCGAACTCTTCTGATGGAAAGAAACGAGTGATGAAAATACTACCAATTGTCTGGCAGCGACTGGTTACTGCCGATGGTGAAACTTGTGAACGCTGTGGCAATACCTATTTGGAAATGGTACAGGCAGTTGAAGTATTAAGGCAGGAACTGCGTCCATTAGGTATTGAGCCGGTTTTGCGTACGAAGACCATGTCAGAAAATGAGTTTAAAGCTCATCCGGAAGAATCAAACCGGATCTGGATCGGCAATAAGACACTGGAAGAGTGGCTTGATGCCAAAGCGGGCGAAAGTCAGTGTTGTGCCGCTTGCGGGGATGCCAATTGCCGAACATTACAACTGGATGCAGTCGAATATAACGTTGTTCCCCAACAACTTATTTTAAAGGCCGCGTTAAAGGCTGCTGCAATGTTGTAGTGACCCCAAAATAAGGGGGAAATATGAACGTATTATCGATGGGCCTGCATCTGTTTTACAGCGGTCTGGGTAATGTGGCGTCATATCTGGCTGCACATGTATTGCTTTGTTTATTGCCTGCTTTTTATATTGCAGGTGCGATGACGGCGCTGATCCCTAAAGAAACCATAACGCGTTTTCTTGGCCGGGAACGTCCCAAATATATCTCTTATCCTGCAGCCGCATTAGCGGGCTCTGTACTGGCTGTTTGTTCTTGTACTATCGTGCCTTTATTTGCTGGTATCTATAAAAAAGGTGCTGGGTTAGGGCCTGCAATCACGTTTTTGTTTTTTGCTCCGGCGGCTAATATTCTTGCGCTGATCTACACTGGTGGCATTATTGGCGTTGATCTCGCATTGGCGCGTTTATTTTTATCGCTGGCATTCGGGATCGGCATTGGTTTGATCATGGCGTTGATTTTTCAACGTGATGACAAAGTGCATGATGAAGCAACTGATGTATTATTTTCCGCCTCTGGCCGTATGCAGCAAAGTGCACTGACCTTTCTGTTGGTTCTGGTCATGTTGTTGCTGTCTGGCACGCTAAAAATTGCCATTCTGACCGATACCTATTTTTCTTTTACGTTACCTCTCAGTGATATTGATACCCTGCAAACTTATCTGTATCGGCTGATCCCGTTTGATCCTGCTCGTGGTGGTGAAGGCGTGAGCGCACAAGGTGTTTTACTCATTATTTTACTGCTGCTGATAGGCATTACATCATGGAAGGGAATAGAGTCTATTTTTGATGGGTTTAATCGTTGGACATGGCTTTCGCTGATCTTACTCAGTGCTACGTTGCTGGTGGCTGCCATCGGTATGAGACCTCATTCCGAAGGTGTAGATATCCTCATCACAGGTAAATGCTTAGGTATCTTAATATCTTTATTTGTATTGGGATGGATTATCAAAACTAAATTTACCGAAGATCAAATTCGGGATTTATTATGGGAATCATGGAAGTTCGTTAAGCAAATTTTTCCGCTGTTAGTTGTTGGGGTGTTTCTTGTCGGCGTGATCCGAGAGTTGATTAAACCGGAGTGGATAGAAGCACTCGCGGGGCAAAATACATTTACCGGTAACTTAGCCGGCGTTACTTTTGGTGTGTTTATGTATTTTCCAACGCTGGTCGAAGTGCCTATTGCTCAAATGTTCCTAAATTTAGGTATGCATCGTGGCCCATTATTGGCTTATCTAATGGCAGATCCTGAATTAAGTTTACAAAGTATTCTTATCACTGCCGCTATTATTGGTTATATCAAAACATGGACCTATGTTGCCTGGGTGGCCTTATTTAGCACATTAGCCGGATTTCTTTACGGTATTTGGATAGATGGCGTAAGTCTCATGGTGGTTACTCTGTATTTGTGCATATTTATTAGCATATTATCTGGCACATTATGGTTGGTTAATAAACGTGCCAGAAATAATATGTAGATGGTGATAACGCTGATTAGATAATTTTACAATTAATTAATGCATCTTCATTAAATTCATAAATAGCGCATAAACGGTGATAGCCATCAGCAATAACAACGACGCCATTTCGCTCATCTCTTAATAGCAGGAGGGGGGAAAGTGCTTCTCCTTTATCAATTTTTTTCCTGTCTTTCTCAACATGCAGGTTACTTACCCCTAATAGTGAAAGCCGGGATGCGCGGAAGATATCTTTCGCTTTAAAATGAACGATAGGGGCATTTCTATACTCGGTCATCATTTCTGCAACCCGACTCTCAGGATAGATCAGGCTGAGATAAGATTCTGCTGCTGGATAATTATGTTCGGCCACTTCAGGAAACCATTTGATTTCTTTGAACTTAATTTGCGTCATTTTTGATTACCAACGATAATTTGATTATTAAAGGATATTCGTATTTTCAGCATTTGGTTCATAAAATGTCTAATTATTAGCATAATGGCCCGCTCAATAAAAATTAAAGGAACACATGAACATACTGGGGCTTGAATCATTAACTGCTTACTGGTCTAAACCGGAATTAACCATAAATATCCTGATTTTTATCAACGTATTAGGTGCTTTAATTCTTGGTTTGATTATTGGTTATGAGCGTTCTTATCATGGTCGTGCAGCAGGCATGCGAACTTACGGTTTGGTTTGTATGGCATCGGCTGCGCTAACTGTTATCGCAGGTTATCCTGGTTATTGGTATGGCGGATTATCTGTCATATCCAGTGTTGGGCCAGATCCCACTCGCATCATTCAGGGCATCGTGACTGGGATAGGTTTCCTGGGGGCGGGTGTCATTATGAAAGAAGGTTTCAATATTAGTGGATTAAGCACCTCGGCCTCTATTTGGACCTCTGCCGCGATCGGAGTCATGATGGGGGTTGGCTTTTATAGCGCCGCCATTTCGTTAGCGTTACTTTCAGTGATATGCATGATGTGGGTCTCGTCACTGGAAAATTGGTTGCCATCGCATAAAGCATTGGCGCTGACATTACAGTTTAAAAAAGAGTACATTCCGCAGGAAAACGTCTTACGAGCCAAAATCATTCGATGTGGCTACGAAATATCCAGTGAGTCAGTCTCTATTGCTTTGAAAGAAGGGCAAATGGAATGGCGCTTTGTTGTTATTGCACTGAGTAAAAATAGTGGTATTCCATTAGAGGAATTCGGCAGGGAACTGGTTCAGCTCGAAGGGCTGGAGAACTTTGTCATGAGTCATGCCAGAAACTAATTTTTCACATACCAGCCAACCGCAGGACTATACTTAAACTGCACCCGCATTCGTCGGTATTAGCGAGGATAAGATCATGGGTAAGGAATGGCAAAGCAACAAAGAAGCAAAAAAACAACCTGCAATGAGTCCTAAGGAAAAAAAGGCCGCCAAACGGGAAAAGAAACACGCCCCTGCATTTGCCCCTTCGATGCCTAAGTGATAGGTCTGTCAGGTGTAGCTAGACGCTACTTTGAGATTGTCGAACTAATTATTAGTTGGAACATCAGTATGCCGGATCGAGTTGAATCGATTCGGCATATTCTTTTTATGAATTAAAAATATATTTTTAATTCATGATTTTTTTATAAAATATTGAAGCTGCCAATCAAATAACCATACAAAATACATCAATTTAAAATAAATAAATTAAAGTCGGTATTTGTGACTTATTCGTCAAATCGTAAGTATTTTCTTTTGTTTTCCCGCCGAGATTAATAAATTGAACTATAATATAAATGCCTGATTTGTGTTGATCGCTGATCAATTGCAAGAAGGTGTAAATGCTACCCATGTTAAACCGAATTGATAAATAATATCCTTATCCTATTAAATGGAGCCTTCATCGTTATGGATTCGCACTTAACTGAGATTAAAAATGCACATTTGTTTATGGAATATCTGATGTGTTCAGGTATTAAATCTCCACGTTCACGCAGCGAAAACTGGGAGCTTGTTGACAAGGAACGTGTAGTGGCCAGGATTAAAAAAGACCATAATGGAATTGCAAAATTCTTTATTTGTGCGGCTATGTTAGGGCGGAAATGATAGTTTTTATGATTTAGTTTGATTGTGAGCGGGGCTTGTTTATAAAAGGCTCCGCTTTATTTTTGGCTGATTTAATAACTGAATCGATTAGCTGAATAGATTAACTAAAGAAGACTCTTTATTTTTCCAATCTGTAATCTGCACTAAATGCTTCGGTGTCCATGATGCCTTATTGCCACTCTCAGACACCGAAGCTAAATCTGCTAAATTAAGCTAAATACTCAACTAATTGGGTTGCCGTGGGTAATGCTGTCATGGCACCTTTCGCCGTTGTTGCTAATGCGCCACAGGCATTAGCCTGACGGATGATAGACAATAAATTTTCGCTGTTTTGCCAATTGTCTGAAGCAACCAACCCAGCCAATAAGCCACCAACAAACGCATCACCAGCACCAGTAGTATCGACGGGATTAACAGGTTTTCCTGTTACAAGCTGCTGTTCGTTGTTATGAATGACTAGCGCGCCTTTTTTCCCTTGCGTGATCACAACCAATGGCAGGTTGTATTGCTCATTCAGACAGCTCAGTGCTGTCTGCAGATCAGCTTTTTCAGTCAGGAACAGTAATTCATCGTCAGAAAATTTCACCACATCAGCCAGTGCAACAGCCTGTAGTACGACCGGTTTTAAATCAGCAGGGTTCAGCCAGACTTCTTCACGCAGATTGGGGTCGAAAGACACATAACCACCCGCCGCTTTGATCGCTTTCATTGCCGCCAGAGTTGTTGAGCGTGATGGCTCATTGGCCAGCGCAATAGAACAGACATGCAGCCATTCGCCTTTCTGAAATGCGGGTACATCTTGTGGTTGCAGGAACTGATCAGCACTTGGTTTCACCATAAAGGTAAAACTGCGTTCACCCTGGTCATCTAAATCGACAATTACGGTTGATGTCCGGTGATCTTTATCCAGCAGCATGTAGTGGGTATCAACCCCTTCATCTTGCAATACTTGTTTCATAAAGCGGCCCAACGGGTCCTGACCAACACGGCCAAAAAAGGCACTGTCTCCGCCAAGACGGGAAATAGCGACAGCCACATTAGCAGGCGCACCGCCTGGGCATTTTAGATAGTTGGTTTCGCCATTCGGGATCAAATCAACAACTGCATCACCAGTTACCCAGACTCTTGCCATCTAAATTCACTCCATTGGTTATTGATACCAGATCCGGTGTTCCGAACACCCAAGGTATCGTAAAAGTTAATGTAACAATGCTTTGTTACATATGTATCTTGATTAAGTTTCAATGTTGGAAATATAAGCCAGAAAAGCAGAGAAACAATAAATATTTAACAGAACAGCTTTGATTTCTGCAGCAGTACGCAAAGTTTTACATACGTAGTGCACTTTTGATGCACCTCGTAGCAAGACGATTCCTGTAGCCAGTATTTGGAGCTCTTCAGTGATCTGCCAGATACAGAACAAGTGTTCATATATTTTCTAACTTTTATGCGCCTCAAGTGAGGCCTTTTTTGGCTCTGTAGATTATGCGGGTAACAAATTTTGAGTGTTACCCTTGTGTTCCTTTGTTTTTCGGATTTTGTTAACCATTAAGTGTGATTTTGATCGTTATTTTTACTTCTATTGCCCCGTATATTGCCGCCAATTCAATGGGTGTTAGGTTGTTACATTGAAATTGGAGTGTTGTTTCGTTGGTGAAGAGGTAAATGTTCACCATTGATACTCTGTTTGTGGTCACGACAGGTGATCGAATTCTTGTCAGCAAAGGAAAGGGAATAACATGAAAAAAACCTTACTTGGATTATGTATTGCTAGTGTTTTTGCAGCACAAACAAGCTATGCGTTGGAATTAAAAGCATGGGTTATTGATGGTGATTCTGAAAAACCATATTTCCAGCAACTGGAAAAAACGTTTAATGCCAAATACAAAGATCAGAACATCACTGTCGATGTTGTTCCTATTCCTGGCTACAACAATGCGATCCAGGCGGCCGCTCTTTCCGGTGAATTGCCGGATGTGATCATGGTTGATGGTCCAAATATGGCGAACTACGTCTGGACCAAAATGCTGCAACCGATGGATGGTTTGCTGGACAAAACCATCGTGGCAGATTTACTGCCATCGGTAAAAGAACAGGCTATTTATGGACCGGATCAAAAAATCTATATGGTCAGCCCGTATGACTCGTCTGTGTTGTTATGGGGCAACAAAAAATATTTGAAAGCCGCAGGTGTCCGTATTCCTGCTGGTATTAAAGATGCGTGGAGTGAGAAAGAGTTTGCTGATGCGCTGGCGAAGCTTTCCAAAGTAAAAGGTGTGCAGTGGCCGCTGGATATGAAACTGAACTATGACGGTGAATGGTACACCTATGGTTTTGCTCCTTTCATTCAATCCCGAGGTGCTGATCTGATCGATCGTAAGGCATGGAAGGCTGCTGGTACGATTGATTCACCCGCTGCAGTAGATGCGCTGGCTGAATTGCAGACATGGTCAAAAAATGGCTGGATTGTACCCGCAACCGCCGGAGACAACCGTTTTTACGGCGATAAAACTGCCGCACTGGCCTGGGTAGGTAACTGGATGTGGCGTGCGCATAAAACGGGGCTGGGTGATGATCTGGTGCTGATCCCTGCGCCAAAACTGGGTGTTAAATCTGTTTCCCCGAATGGCGGTTGGGGCTGGGCAGTACCAGCTAAAACCAAACATACGGCTGAAGTGGCTAAGTTCCTGAACTTTGCTTTATCGACCGAGCAGGTCGCCAAATACGCGGATATCACGGGTTATATTCCGTCTCGTAAATCTTCAGTGGCGCTGTCTGAAATATATCGTCCGGGTGGTGAAGGCGCTTTATTTGTTGAGCAGGCACAAAGTGCGGCGATGGTTCGTCCGGTTCATCCCGCCTATCCGGTCATTTCCAACTCATTCGGCAAGGCCGTGCAGCACATTCTGCAAGGTGCTGATGTAAAAGGTGAGTTACAGAAAGCTGCCGCAACTATTGATGAAGATATCGAAGATAACAGCGGCTATCCCCCATTTAATAAGTAGTAAATCAAATCGCGCCTGTGCCCGTCAGGCGCGTATTTCATTCGCGTAAACAGATTTGTGCAGGAGTTATTATGCGCCGGTTGAAAAACCTGATGCCAGAGTTGGCTATGCTGATGCCCGCAATCGTGTTGTTAACAATCTTCGTGGTAGTGCCGTTTTTCATGTCGGGATATTTATCCTTCACCAACGAAAAACTGATTGCTCGCCCGATTGCGACAACATGGGTTGGATGGCGGAATTACGAACGCCTTTTTACCGATCCGGTTTTCTGGCAGGCCGTAAAAAACACGTTTTATTTTGCTTTGCTGGTAACCCCATTCCAGTTGGCTATTTCATTGGGTTCAGCGTTGCTGCTGAATAGTAAACTGCCGCTGCGCACTCTGTTTCGCAGCATTGCATTATTGCCATTATTAACCCCGATCACTGTTATCGTGGCGATCTGGGCTGTGCTTTACAAAATTCCGGATGGATTGTTTAACCATATTTATCAGTCGCTACTTTCCACTTCGCAATATATCGATTGGCTGGGCAATGTAGATATGGCGATGCCAGCTATTGTGCTGTTGTCAGCCTGGGCAACGTTCCCATTCCAGATGTTGATCTATTTGGCTGGTTTGCAAGAGATCCCGAAAGATCTCTATGAAGCGGCGGAACTTGACGGTGCAAAACCGTTCCAACGCTTCTTGCATGTGACTTTACCGTGTCTGCGTAACACCAATATTTTCGTCATCATCGTTACCACCATTGGTGCATTGAAGCTATTTACTCAGGTAAACATCCTCACTCACGGCGGCCCAAACGGCGCAACCAATACCATCATTCATTACATGTATGAAAACGGTTTTGTGGCGCAAAAAATCGGCTACGCCTCTGCGGTTTCGGTGGCGTTTTTCTTCACAGTAACGGCGATTGCATTGCTGCAACGCATCCTGATGAAAAACGAATAGGGGGCAACATGAAATCAGAATCCGTTCAGTTTGTTCCCGCGATTGATGAAACCGTTGCCGGCAAAGGGGATCAGGTCATGAAATTCCTGACAAGCTTAAAAAATATTCGCATGTGGTGTGCGTTGCTGCTGTCGTTATGTGTTCTGGCACCGCTGATGATGATGGTGACGATCAGCCTTAATCCTGATGAAGAGCAGATCATGATCTCCATGGGGACCATTAAGGCGTTCATCCCGCATGTGTTTTCGTTGGAGAATTACCGTGAGATCTGGGGTGACCCGAATCAACCGTTTGCGCGCTACCTGTTTAATACATTACTCATTGTATTTACGACAGTATTTATGTCGATTGTCGTGAACTCTTCGGCGGCATTTGCGCTGGCCTGGGGGCAGGGTAGATATCGCAAAGTAGTGATTGGTATCGTAGTTGCGTTGCTGGCTATTCCGGGGGAAAGTCTGGCGTTGCCACAACTGTTGATGGTGAGCAAGATGGGCATCATTGACAGTTATGAGGTGCAGATCCTGCCATTTATCGGCAATGCCATGTCACTGTTTCTGTTCTATCAGTTTTTCACCAAGATCCCAAAAGATCTGATTGATGCAGCCAAGGTCGATGGTGTCAACCTGTTCAAAACCTATTTCCATATTGGTCTGCCACTCTCCAAACCAGTCATTGCGACAGTTGCCATTTTGCAGTTCCTTGAATTCTGGAACAGCTATCTGTGGCCGGTCATGGTCACCCGTGGACCGGAATATCGTCCGCTATCGGTGGCGATGTCAGCCTACTTCAGCAGTAATCAGGCGTACTGGGGCAACATCATGGCCTTTGCGGTGTCGATGGCGATCCCGGTCATTATCTTCTTTTTGTTTGTTCAGCGGCATTTCGTCCAGAGTATTACTGGCAGTGCGGTGAAAGGTTAAGTCTTTAACAGGAGTTGTTATGTTAGCGGAAAAATATTATCGCCCACTGGTTCACTTTACTCCACCTTTTGGCTGGCTGAATGATCCGAATGGTCTGGTTTACAAAGACGGCGAGTATCACCTGTTTTATCAATATCATCCGACCGATAGCGTCTGGGGGCCGATGCACTGGGGGCATGCGGTAAGTCGTGATCTGTTGTCGTGGACACACCTGCCAATTGCGCTGGCACCGGATGCGCTGGGAGTTTGTTTTTCAGGCACGGCAATGGTGGATAAAGGGGATAAATCCGGGCTGTTTGATGGTAAAGATGGCTTGCTGGCCTATTACACCATCACCGCAGACAAAACTTTGTTTAATCAAAGTCAGGGGCTGGCTTACAGCAACGACAATGGCCGTCACTGGAGGAAATATGCGGGCAATCCGGTGATTGCTAATCCGGGCTTTGATGATTTTCGTGATCCCAAAGTGTTCTGGCACGAGCAAACGCAAGCTTGGATCATGCTGACCACTGTCGGTCAGCAGATTGCGATTTACCGCTCTGTGGACGCGAAAACCTGGTTGTTCAGTTCGTTCTTTGGTGAAGAACACGGTGCACATGATGAGCGGGCGTGGGAATGCCCGGATCTGTTCGAAATCAGCGTTGAGGGAAGCAAGCAAACCCGTTGGGTGCTGATTGTGGGGGTTCAGCGCGGTGCCTACTCAGGAGGCTCTGGCACCCAGTATTTTGTCGGCCAGTTTGATGGCGAGCAATTCATCAATGAAAACACCCCTGAGACGGTGCTTTGGCTGGATTATGGCCGCGATTTTTATGCCACCCAAACCTGGTCGGATATTCCGGCTGCCGATGGTCGCCGGATCGGCATCAGCTGGATGAGCAACTGGCTTTACGCCAATCAAGTGCCGACGCAAAGCTGGCGCTCCGCCATGACGATACCGCAGGAACTAACCCTGAAAGATACGCCTGACGGACTCCGGTTGTGCCATGCGTTTATCCGTGAACTGGAAGCGCTTTGTCAGCATCAGGAGACAGCCGCAGAGAAAACACAGGTAACTCCGGGGGCGGTATTTAGTTTTGACTGGTCTGAAGCCCACCGTTTGCAGTTCTCGCTGGCGCTGAAAGACAACAGCTCGCTCGTTTTACAGCCAATGAATGAACTGGAGCTCTCTATCAAGGTACAGAAAGGGCAGCTGACACTGCGTTGCCAGCGTCACGGACAAATCGGTGTTGCTGAATTTGATGAACACTTCCCGCACGATTTTTCTGTCGAGTTAGGTGCAAACCGACCTTTGAGTGTCGATTTGTTGCTTGATCGTTGTTCTGCGGAATTGCTTCTGGATGGTGGTCTCTACGCTATCACTAATCTGGTGTTCCCGAATAAAGGCCCAGCGCAGCAATGTGTCGCATCATTGCGCGCCGGGGAAGTGGTTATCCGCGATTTCCACAGACATGATCTGGCTAAAGTGACTGCATAAGGAATTTATAAGTGGCTGATTTAAAACTGAATAAAGTCGTTAAGCGTTTTGGCGAGGTACAGACTATCCATGGTGTCGATCTGGATATCAAACACGGGGAATTTGTGGTGTTCGTTGGCCCGTCAGGTTGTGGTAAATCAACGTTGTTACGCATGATTGCTGGTCTGGAAACCATCTCTGACGGAGAAGTCGTCATTGATGAGCAGACCGTAAATGATGTGTCGCCTTCGGATCGCGGTATTGCCATGGTGTTCCAGTCTTATGCGCTCTATCCGCACATGACAGTGCGGGAGAACATGAGTTTTGGTCTGCGTCTGGCGAAGAAAAGCAAAGCTGAAATTGAACTGCGCGTGAGCGAAGCCTCCCGCATTCTGAAACTGGATCATCTGCTGGATCGGCTGCCGAAACAGCTTTCTGGTGGTCAGCGGCAGCGTGTGGCGATTGGCCGGACCATCGTGCGTAACCCGAAGGTGTTCCTGTTTGATGAACCGCTGTCGAATCTGGATGCAGAGCTGCGTGTGCAGATGCGAGTCGAAATTTCCAAACTACATGAACAGCTGGGTAACACCATGGTTTATGTAACGCATGACCAGGTCGAAGCCATGACTATGGCCGATAAGATTGTTGTGTTACGTGATGGTCGTGTTGAGCAGGTCGGCGCACCGCTGGAGCTCTATCATAATCCGCAAAACCAGTTTGTGGCTGGCTTTATCGGTTCCCCGCGGATGAATTTTCTGAATGCCGAAGTGTTGAAGGCCGAGGAAAATACCGCATGGTTCAAACTATCTGGTGGTGAAGAGTTTAGTTTGCAGACAGATCATCCTGTTACAGCAGGTGATGTGTTGCTGCTCGGTATTCGACCTGAACACCTGCTGGTCGAGATGACGGGGGATGTCGGTATTTCACTGAAAGTCGATGTGGTTGAAGCATTGGGCGGTACAACCTTTGCCTATACCCAGTATGCTGGTGAAGATCAGGTTGTTGTTGTGACAGATGGTGGGCATATCATTCCACGTGGCAAAACCATGCCGGTCAGTTTCCAGCTGGAGCATGTGCATCTATTTGATACCAAAACAGGTCTAAGTTTATTACAACAGAAAAAGTCGCCGCAGGTAGCGAAAATGCTGGCAACAATGTGATCGCACAGTACGTAATATGCTGATAAAACGAAGAAACGAGTGACGTTGCTTTGGCATATTACGTACTATCAGATAAAACAGCAGTGGCACAGAATTATGACGACAATAAGAGATGTTGCAGAGCTGGCAGGGGTATCGATTGCCACCATTTCCAGAGTTCTGAATAACAAAGGCAAAGTATCAGAAGAGACGGCAGACCGTGTTCGGGCAATTGTAAAAGAACTGGACTATGTCTATGTGAAACAACCGCTAAAACCTCGCCGGACGGAAGTAAAACCGCAGGGGCTGTTCGCTATCATTCTGCCCACACTCTCTAACCCGTATTTTTCTGAACTGTTAGATATTGTTGAACAGGAAGTGCAATATCTTGGTCGTTCGTTGTTGGTTTATAACTCACGCGGTGAAATGCAGCGTGAACTCTCGCTTTTGAATATCTGTAAACAACAAAAGATTGATGGCCTGTTCATCGTGCCCAGCTCAAGCAAACCTGAACATATTGCATTGCTGAATCAGCAACCATTCCCCGTGGTGTCATTGACACAACTTCATCCTGAACTAACCAGTGTTGCCGTTGATCATGCGGAAGGTGGTGCGCAAGTCGCCGAACATTTAAGCAGCATGGGACACACCCAAATCGGATATTTAGGGCCTGCTGATGAAGCAGAGCAAAAATTCACCGGTTTCCGCAACAAATTATCCGACTTACGTATCCCATTACCGGCAGAACGCATTATTGATACGCCGGATGTCTCCGCTCCAGAATTATCAGCCCGATTTAGCGCATATCTCGATCAGCATGCAGTATTACCGTTTTCTGCTATTTTCGTATTTAACGACGTTTCGGCTCAGTTGGTCATTGAGGTATTGCAGTCACGAGGTTATCGCGTGCCGGAAGATGTGCTGGTGGTTGGATTTGATAACATACTGATTGCGCAGGTTATGAACATCAGCAGTGTCGCGCAACCTATTAAAGAAATTGGCCGTTTAGGGTTTCAGGAGATGATGCGTTTAATCGAGCATAATGAACTCGAAAATGACACACATCATCTGATCCTGTCTCCGCGCTTAGTGTTGCGGAATAGCTCTGTAAAGTTGATTAAACGTGTACTGTAAGGAAATTAGGTGGTCGATTTGATCACTCTGCATGGATTGCCCACGGCAATGGAATAGTCTGGAATATCTTTAACAACCACGCTGCCGGCACCGATCACGCAGCCTTCGCCAATCGTGACGCCGGGGCAAACAATGACACCAGCCCCCAACCATGTTTTGGAACCAATTTTGATCGGTTTCGCATATTCCAAACCGCTGATACGGGCGGTGGAGTCAAGCGGATGAGTGGCTGTTACGACCTGCACGGAGGGGCCAAACATCACGTCATCACCAATGGTTACCGGCGCCACATCCAGAATAGTACAACCGAAATTGGCATAGAAACGTTCACCAAGCGTGATGTTAAAACCATAATCACAATGAAATGGTGGTGTGATATAGAAACTATCGCCATAAGAACCAATCAATTGACGAAACAGCAGCGTCATTTGTGTTTTATCTGAAGGCAACGTGCTGTTGATCTTAAATTGCAGATCTGCTGATGCATGACGCGCATCCGAAAGTTCAGGATCTGCCGCATTATAATATTCGCCAGCCACCATTAATTCGCGCTGCGTTTTTGACATTATTTTGGAACTCCATTCGCTCAATCATTTATAACTCAGCCTACTAAAGAAACCGGTTACATTCTTTGTTACAGCTGAAATCTATGAGAAAAATCACAAAAGGAGATAATGATGCAAATTTGATATTAATAGTGTATATATATACAGTATATCTTGTGACTAAAAATTTATACCTAAAATCCATCGGCTTAATGCTGGAGAAAAATCATGATCAAAATTGAATTTGTCGTACTGAATTCAAAAGGGGAAGAAAAGATGCGCACCACTGATGAGCTGGCAGCTAAAGCCTACGATCTGATGCTGGACGCAGCGGAAAAGGTAATGCCTATTATCGAATCTTCAGGTCTGGAGTTAACCGAGAAACAGACGGAAGACCTGGCCATTCATCTGGTGAAACATGGCGAAGCCGTGACAGCTGCATTGGCACCGGCAGTAAAAGGAGCTGCAGTGGTAAAACGTGCGCGCAAAAAGAACACTGAGAATATTGAACAAGAATAACAATTGGAAGATTTTGGACAGTGGAAACCGGCTGTCCGAATAGATAGACCGCCTAAAGTTCAAATTTATGAACTACTATAATAATTATAGTGTTAGATAAAATTGAACTGTGGTGGGGCGGATGAATAGTAAGCCAGACACCTCTCAGTATATTGCAAGTTCTTATGCAATTGAGACGAGCCAATTAACACGCCGATTTAATATTTTCACGGCAGTGGATCGGGTTGATCTTGCTGTGCCGTATGGTGGGATATTTGGCTTGTTAGGGCCGAATGGTGCCGGCAAAAGCACACTCATCAAAATGTTAACTACATTACTTAAACCTTCTGACGGCACAGCTCGTGTCGCTGGTTTTGATATCGTCCACGCGCCCTCTGAGGTCCGAAAACGGATTGGTTATGTCCCGCAATTACTTTCTGCTGATGGGGCATTGACTGGGTTCGAAAATCTCACCTTATCTGCCAAATTATACGGTATTCCTCGCACTGAGCAGAAACCTCGGATAGCAGAAGCCTTGCATTATATGGGGTTAACTGATCATGCTGATCAGCTCGTCAAGAAATACTCCGGCGGCATGATCCGACGACTGGAAATTGCACAAGCCATGCTACATCGTCCAGAAATATTATTTCTTGATGAGCCAACGATAGGCTTAGACCCAATGGCTTGTTTGAGTGTCTGGGAGCGGCTACAGGCGTTAAATCACGAATATGGCATGACAATTTTGATGACCACTCATTTTATGGATGAAGTGGATGAACTTTGTGACATTGTTGCCATCTTGCATCAGGGAAAATTAGCGGCCTGTGATACACCCGCAAAGCTTAAAGCTGCCGTGAGCCCGGAAGCGACCATGACAGATGTATTTGCTCATTTTAGTGAGGGGGATATTGAGGAAAGCGGTGGATATCGTAACGCCAAACAAACACGTCTGACAGCGAAACGACTGGGATGAACAGATTTATGGACTTTATCACTGCTAGTTTTGCGATTGCGGAAATGGAGCTGAGAAAACTGTTTCGTGATCCCACTGAGTTGTTTTCTCGGGCGATACAGCCAGCATTATGGTTAGCCGTATTCGGGCAGGTTTTTAGTCGGGTGCGTGGTATTACTATTGGCAACGTCAGTTATCTGGCCTTTATGACACCAGGCATATTGGCACAAAGTGTACTATTTGCCGCTATTTTCTATGGCATCGCTGTTATTTGGGAGCGTGATCTTGGGGTTATTCATAAACTGCTGGTTAGCCCAAGTCCGCGAGGTGCGCTGGTATTTGGTAAGGCGATATCAGCAGGTGTCAGAGGCATGGTTCAGGCTGCGATCATCTATCTGATTGCGTTTATAATGAATATTCCTATTCGCTATGACCCCATCGCAATAGTGGGTGTGCTCTCAGGTGTAGTACTTGGCTCAGCTGTTTTTTCAACATTCTCGTTAATTATTGCTTGTGTCGTCAAAACGCGGGAGCGATTCATGGGGATAGGACAAGTGCTGACTATGCCGCTCTTTTTTGCGAGTAATGCGATCTATCCTTTATCTTTGATGCCGGATTGGCTCAGAGCTATCGCGAGTATCAACCCGCTGACTTACCTGGTTGATGCATTACGTATGCTTATGATCGACGGTACACAAGGCTCGCATAGCTTGTTTCTGAATTTTTCTGTACTCAGTGCGGTGTTTATTGTTTTTATATTTATTGCCGCCAAACTCTATCCAACATTAGTTGAATAGCATGGTTTATTACAATGAAGCAGGTGCTACGTATTCAACAGTCGCCTGATTGTTTGGTAATAACACGACAGGTGCATTAGGTAATGTACCTTCAGCAAATTCCTGGGTAATACTGAGCGTTGCCAATGCACTTAAACCGGCAACAGCAACCAGTGAGAAGCGACGATTTTGCGGATTGTCGCCAGCCATGACTAAGCCACTTTCTGGGTGAGCATAAGTATGTCCATTCGCTTGAAATGAGGCTGCACCAAAGGTTACGGGGAATTCTTTGTTAAAGCGCGCTAATACACGATTACTATAAGGGCCACCAATCAACACCAAATGATGCGATTTCAGATCTTCTTCACTGATTTCAGTGTCAGCCTTAATTGGAACAAACGCATTATGTTTACGGCGTTTCAGCGCTTGCTGCAGATTCTTAGCTGCTTCCTGGTTAGCTTCCTGATCATCTTGTGTGCCATAGACAATTAAAGAATGATCTAATTCTGAGTCAAAGGTAAAAATAGCAAACGGTGAACCACTAGCATTAGGCAACCCTTTGTTTTTTATCCAGAGATCAAAAAAAGAGGATAAATTTTTGTGGGTCTCGTTTTCTAAATAGGTTTGAAATTGTGCGGTTGAAACTTCTTTTCCCGCCTGCGCCCGACCAAACTTGTCCATCAATCGGTCGAAATCGTCTTTACCTAACTGGTTACGCAAATTAGCGAGCAGTAATACGCCTTTGCCTGCGACTATGTCATACCATTTATCGTCACGAAAATTCATTTTTGTTTCAGCTAAAGGAAAATCAAGCCCTGCGCGTGCACTCAAATCATACAGTGAACGATAATAGAATAATTTCACATCTAAATGATTTTGCTCATTTTTCGTCAGTTGTTGATCTTGTTTCTGATGCCGCCAGGTTTTTTCAAGAGCAACGATCCGTTCGTAGTTAGCAAACGCGGTGGTTAACCAGATATCGGCATCTGTTTTAGGCAGTAATGTACCGTGCCATGCAGGTTTAGTATCAGGTTCAGACATTTCCGGTGCCGGAGGTGGCAACACTGGATTTTTCGGGTTATGCAGGTCGATGGCGTTAGTTAATGTCGTTGCAGTCTTAGGTGGTGTATCGGAATGCAATATGGTCCACGGATTACTGATCAATGGTTTTATATTCGGAAAATCATGCTGATCATCAGTGGATGGATAACGCACGGCACCTAAAGGCGGTCCAAAGGTTGCCCAGGTTGTTAATTGATTCGCCATATCACTGGTGGTGTATTTGGCATCGACAGCAACTGATACTACGATTTCTGGTGTGGTCAAAAGCTTATGCGCAAAGTCAGCATCAATCTTGCCTTTGTACTGATCATACATTTTCAGCCAAACACCATCGCGCTGCTCAGGCTTAAAGGCTGCAACTGGAGAGGGGCGATCATTAACGCTGGATATCGTTTCTAATCGTATATCCAGATCTTTTGTATTGTTGTTGCTCCAGTAAAATCCTTCGGCACCGGCAATCCATTCCTTTTTACTGCTGCGGTAGAGTTTGCTTTTATGTGTTCCCAGCGTAAGCAAAGCGATTTCATTGCGTTTAACATCAGCCAAAATCCATTCGGCAGTCGCTAACCCATTATTTTTATTTGTTAATATTGCGGTAGCTTCTTCAATACTACTGGCATATTGCTGTGCTTGTCTGATTCTTGCTGCAAGAGGAATACCTTTAGAATCAAATTTTGTCTGATTGACTGATGTTTCACTGAGCATAATGCCGGCATCATTAATTGAATAATCCATACCACTTTGGATGCCGCCTGGGGTAGTTTGCATAACGAAATGATGGCCTTTGCTGGGTTTTACATCCACCCATACGTTATAAAACGTAGCCGGATAAAGAGAGAACATGGTGATGTGGCCAAACACGATCTTGCCATCTTTAGTGGCTGGCCCCACAGCAGCAAAAGCATTGCAACGAATCGGGCCACCAAATTTACGTACGGATGCCGATTGGGATACTTTTGCAGAAGGTTTGTTTTGTTCGCTGACAGGTGTGATAGCTAATGCATCTTCCAGTTCATCCAGTTCATTAGATAAATTGAGAATCGCGATATCGGTAACATCTAATGGGCGGTTATTAAATCGGGCTCCAGCGGCGGAAGCCCCATCAGCGATACCTTTCATCTCTGTTTGCTGCTCTTGCGTAAAGCCATTCAGAAACAAGATATTGACTACGCGTCGAGTTTTTTCCCATGTTTTAACTGGTGCTTCCGGATCAGTAAATTTAGCCAGTGCTTGTGCATAATCAGCAATTTCAGGGGCAAGTAGTCGGCCATGCTGGAGCCCCCGTTCGTAGGGTGCACCTTCAATATGCAGGTTGATCCAGCCTTTTTGCGAATAACGATATGCCGATTGCCACCATTGCACGGTATTTGGATCAGGGAAGGGGTTTGCGGCATATAACGGAGAAACAAAGAAACAGATTATCGCCAGAAGAACGTTTGCCAGTAATTTCATTACTAATCCGGGAGCGTGCGCCTGGATGGCCAGACGCTGTCCAGACAAGGCACATTTGAATGTGAATTACAGGTAAAAATATCAATTCTGTCACATTCTGGCAAACTTCATTGACCGGAATGCGCAATAAATTTTTCTGGCACCAATAGATGCCAGTGGATATCTACTGACTAGGTCAAATCGACAATAGGAAATGCTGATTCGGGTTTGTTCAACGCATGAAATACCTTAATGGCAGCATAAGCGTCATTTGCGGCATAACTTAGTTGTTCGGGGGTCAGTTGTTCCCGAGCCCAATTGGATGTTGAGATCTTTTTAGATTTACGAAAGCGTTGGTGTAACACAACCGCAATGGCTGTTTTTACGCCTAAATCTTTCCGATAGCCTTCGCTTCGAAAGAACGAATCCAGATCGAGAATGGCTTTCGGTGTAATACCTAATTTTCGATGCAGTTGTGCACGATCAGATTTCAGCCCAAAGCCGACTTTTATGATTTGTGTGGTTTCGAGAAGCTGTGCGATGCATTTTATGCTTTCAGGGTAATGTAACTGGAAAATATACGTATTTTCTAACGTAGCTAGCTGAATGACATGTGGGCCATCAGACTTTTGCCCCTAGACAAATACTGGTTTGGACTCAGTATCAAAACCAACAAAACGATGACGGAAAAGATCTGCCACGGCTTTAGTAAACTGCTCTTTAGTGGTTGGAACGATAATATTGTTTGATGATATCCCCCTGAATGGTTCCAGAAGTGCAATTTCTTCTTTTGAGGGGGCTTCAATTTTTTCAGGCATGAATGTGTACTGTTTTTGGGCTGCGACACTGTTTTACCAGTGTCGCAGGGGGCTAATCAAGAGAAGACGGCGTTATCCGAAGGCATTTATGGTGTGACAATGATAGTGCCTTTCATTGATGGGTGAACGGCACAGTAGTAAGTGAAAGTTCCTGCTTTATCGAATTTGTGAGTATATTTCCCATTTTGCATGATCTTTCCTGAATCCCAACTCCCGTCGTCACTGGTGATGGTATGTGGTGCGCGATCTTGATTCGTCCAGGTAATAGACGAACCCATTTTCACAGTGACATTTTCAGGATTAAACGCAAACCCCATGATCGACACATTCATCATACTGGTCGTGTTCATGGTCGCAGGAGAGGTATTTGCTTTTTGAGGCGGGGAATCCATTGTTTCTTTACTGTAGCAACCTGACGAGAACATGCTTGTTGCTATCACGAGTGATAGTGCAAACAGGGCGCTTTTCATAGAGATCTCCTTTTGCAGCAACGCATAATGATTATAGTTCGCATTTCATGCGGCTGCAGATGAGAGTGTCTTCAGTTAAATGCTATTCCTGAGGGAATTAGTTAGTGCTTATCAAGATATTGCTCGATCAAATCTGCCAATATCTCATCCAAATCACTTTCAATTTCATTGGTGTCTTTATTGAACATTTCCAGAAATTTTGTTGCCTGCGCGGTGGTTAAATTACGATCACGTAGTTTGTATTGAATTTCGGGCAACGTTTTATCGTAGCGAGGAATGATGAGCCACTGCACAAAAGAGGGAAGAACCAACTTCATTTCTTTAAATGCAAAACGACAAAATCCTTCAATATATTCTTTACCATCCGGGCCTAGACATCCGGGCTCTACGCGGCATAAAACCGTTAATTTGCTTTCTGGCAACGGCGGTAAATTATTCTCCATCAGCCAATGCCTCGTTGCGTTTGTATGAGCATTTTTTCTCACCGTTATTCAATTTTGCCTTCTGATTTTAGCCAGGCCATGATTATTTTGGTTACTTGAGAACATTTCGCTAAATCGTGGTGATTTAACCAAGTGATTTCTTCAATCTCAGCATCTTCTTTTATTTTACCAGTAAATTCAGCTAGATAGCATGTCATTTTTACCATGACGCCCTCAGGCTTCCCATCTGCTTGTGCTTTAAACGTTCCGGCATATTCAATCGTGGCAGGGATAAGGTCTACGGAGAGTTCTTCTTTGATCTCGCGAATGAGTGCTTGTTCATCACTTTCCCCTGCTTCTCGTTTTCCACCAGGAATGTAATAGGTGTTTTTGCCTTTCGAACGCGCACCGAGCAGTTGTTTATTTTGTATGTATAGCCAGGCTAACTTGTCTATTTCAGACATAAAAAAGGGTCCTTTTCATACTTTATCTTTTACATGTATTTCTATTGCGCCAGAGCAGTGATTGATGAGCTCAGTTTGAAATGCGTCTAATTGTGTGCTGGCAATCTGCAAAGAAATAGAAACTTGTTCATTATAGTTTAGCTGTTCGCCGTCAATATCGTAGCGGCTTAGCACATGACGCACGATTGATTCCAACGCGTAGTCATAACAAAATTCTATTTGTTCCCGAGGGACTTTTAGCTTTAATGGCAACTCTTCGAGCACACCGCTAACAGCATCGGAATAAGCGCGTTGTAAACCACCGGTGCCTAGTTTAATGCCACCAAAATAACGTACTACCGCAACAGCGATTTCGCCTAATCCACTGTATTGTAAAATTTTCAACATTGGGCGTCCGGCTGTACCACTGGGTTCGCCATCATCACTCATCGACATGATGGTGGTATTGGGTACTCCGGCAATATAAGCCCAGCAAACATGGCGTGCCTGAGGATGTAATTCACGAATAGTTTGAATGAAATTCTCAGCAGCTTCTCTGTGATCTGCATGCGCGGCATAACAGATAAACTGACTACGTTTGATCTCAAATTCAAATTGGTGCTGGGTCGCGGGGATGTTGTAAGGCGCTACCATAAGAATTAAAGCTCCTTCTCCTGTAGAGAGAAGAAGGCAACCTGTGAGCTATAACTCATGATGCACTACTAGCTTTTTGCGCTGATAGTTTAGCTCGAATAAATTCGGCGTGTTCAACGTAAATTAAATCAGCCACTTGGCGAATAACAGCTTCTTCCATTGGGTTTATGACACCATCGGCATACGCAACTTGCCACATGGCTTCAATCAGCTGGAACCGCTCATTAGGGCTTAGTGCACGTAGCTGACTAGTAAATTCATATAATGATACTGACGCTTTACATTTCTGATGTGCTTGTTGCAATAACGCCGTGGCTGATTGTTCATCCAAATCTAATAAGTGCGAAAGCAAATGTATTTTGGCTGTTTCTTCACGCGGATCTTCCTGATAATCCGCATTAGCCACTTCACATAATAAACATGCCATAGCCAGCTGTATGCTTGGTGTATCAACAGTGCCGCTATCGCCACCGTCCTGCAGCATTTGACGAAATAAAGAACGCAACACACTAAACATATACCGCCCCTGAATTAACACTTACGCGCATATAGTTTGGTTTGTCAGTATATAAATCAAGCCTGAATAAGAGAAATATGTCGTTGGCATGGTAGGTTATAATGCTCCATGACATTGCGCTGACAACGCTATTGCACAATCAACCTGGGATGTAGGCGCCTCAGCAGTTGTTTAAGTTAAGCTCTGAATTGTATAAATCGAGTCAGAATACCAAAGAGGAAAAGAGTATGTTTACGGGTATCGTTCAAGGTGTTGCTACCATTCAAACTATCACTGATGTGAATGGCATCCGTACATTTGAAATTGAGTTTCCAGCAGGGTTTTGTGCGGATCTACAAATCGGTGCCAGTATCGCGATAGACGGTGTTTGTCTGACCGTGACTGAAATGTTGAGCGAAACTCGCGTTAAATTCGATGTCATGCTGCAGAGCATGCTGATCACCACTCTCGGTAGTTGTGTAGCCGGCGATCGTGTTAATGCTGAGCGGGCCGCGAAAGATGGCGCTGAAATTGGCGGGCATCCGCTCTCAGGGCATGTAGATTTTTGTGCCTCTGTTTTAGAAATTCGACAATTTGAAGACAACTACTGCATCAGAATGGGTGCTCCTTTGCATTGGATGCGTTACATCTTTCCCAAAGGATATATTGCACTTAATGGCACCAGCCTCACGATCTCTGAAGTCAATAAAGAGGTCGGTTGGTTTGAGGTTTGGCTGATCCCAGAAACACGCCGGATGACTACGTTTGAATTAAAAAATGCTGGTAGTGCCATTAATGTTGAAATTGAACGCGGCACACAAGTAGTGGTAGATACTGTTCGTGCGACGTTGGAAGAAAAATTAGGCATTCTGTTACCTGCCTTAGAAGCATTGCTAATAAAAAATGGTATTGATGTTAATTTATTAGCAGCACCTGCATCTGAAAATGGAACTCGGCATGAATAAAGAGATAAACAAAATGGCAATGTATAACTGGGTCTTGTTTGATGCCGACGACACACTTTTTCGATTTGATGCATTTGGCGGTTTGCAACGGATGTTTTCTGGCCTTGGGGTGACTTTTACACAGCAGGATTTTCAAGAATACCAAACTGTAAATAAGCCGCTGTGGGTTGAATATCAAGACGGTAAAATCACCGCGCAACAATTACAGCATCAACGGTTTAGTCACTGGGCTGAAAAATTAGGTACATCAACTAAAGAGCTGAACAGTGCTTTTTTAGCTGCGATGGCAGATATTTGTGCTCCATTGGAAGGGGCGGTTAATTTACTGAATGCTTTGAAAGGAAAGGCCCGCCTGGGGATCATTACCAATGGTTTTACCGAGTTACAACAGGTTCGTCTTGAGCGTACGGGGTTAAGATCTCATTTTGAGTTGTTGGTTATATCTGAACAGGTCGGCTCGGCAAAACCACATCGGGATATCTTTGATCATGCGTTATCTCTTATGGGTAACCCAGCGCGGGAACAAGTTTTGATGGTAGGCGATAACCCTGATTCAGATATTTTAGGCGGTCTGAATGCAGGTTTACATACCTGCTGGGTCAATGCTGAAAACAAGCCTGTGCCTGAAGGTATCACGCCTCATTATGAGGTTTCTTCGTTGTTAGAGTTAGAGCATTTGTTGTTAGGTTCAGTGGTTGAAATATAAACAATTGGCTCATTTGAATTTATTAAAGATATATATTTGTATAAAAATAACCGCCAAATGAATCCGCTTAGGTTAATTTATCGGCAAATATTTAATTTAGATTGAGCATTCTATTTAACGCTAAAAACTGATCTATGACACAAATTCACTAGAAAACTTTTCTTCAATTAAAGCCCCTTAAATTTATGTGAGATTTCTCACCCAAACCGAATTTCAATTCCATAATTAGTGAGATATATTCCTAGTAGCTGAATCGATACATCAGCATAATGATCTGCCAGCCTTATCAATGCATGTTGTTCTCAGATTTTAAAGAGTTTGCACTTAAAAGGTTGTTGTATGGATACGATGACGAATAATAGTCAGAAGGAACTGATTGAACCTACGCCAATTCTGGTTTGGAGTTCAATCTATGAAACGGGCCACCCAGAAATTGATGATCAGCATGTTAATCTGGTCAATCTCATTAATAAGTTGGGGTGGTATCGTATTAATGATGCATCGGTCGAGAAACTGACTCTTGCATGTAGGGAATTGGTTGACTACGCACAATATCATTTTTCATTTGAAGAACAATTATTAGTTGATTCGTTTCTTGATGAAGAAGATAAATCCCATCACATAGATAGCCATGGAAAATTTCATGAGCAAGCGATGATTTTGACAAATACTATTTCAACAGATTTTAATAAAGGAATAGATAAATTATTGTCATTTCTCGTTAAATGGCTGTGCATGCATATATTGGCAGAAGATATGCAGTTAGTCGCGTCGTTACTGAAAAAGCCAGTGTTAATTCCACCATTAAAGCGCAGTAATCGAGTGTTGCTTGGCGCAGTTGATAAGTTATACGACTTATTGGCGGAACAACAAGCCCAGTTAGTTAAGTTTTATAAACAACAGGCTGAGTTAAGTGAAGCTCGATTCAAAATGGTTGCTGAATATTCATATGATGCTGAAATATGGGTAGATTCTACTGGCGAGATAATTTGGTGCAATAAAGCAGGTGAACGGATTATTGGTTATTCATTTGCGGAATACCGAAATAATAAAAATGAAGTTCAGCATGCTTTATATGATCAAAAAAACTATAATTATCGAGAAAAACTGCTGAATGATGCATTAAATGGTATTGAACATACCGATGAACAATTATCTCTTACTCGTCGAGATGGTACTCTCTGCTGGATAGAATCAAACTGGCAATCGTTGTTTAATGAACAAGGCCAAGTTTACGGTGTTCGTATCAGTGCACGGGATATTACAAAAAGAAAACAACAGGATGATAAATTAAATCTATTTCGATTCGTGATCGATAACGCGGATGACGCTATTTTAATCATCGATGTTGAAACAGCAAAAATTGTCGACGTAAGTCAGCGTGCTTGCTTAGATCTCGGTTACAGCGTAGACGAACTAATGAGTTTATATGTCTATGATATCAACACAACATTGACCAATTTAGTTCAATGGAAAGAACATGTTGCCGAAGTAATATGTGATACTTCTTATATTTTCCGTGATGTTCACAGAAGAAAAGATCGGACGACCTATCCTGTAGAAATAAGCGCAAGACGAGTATGTTTTAACCAAAAACATTTAGTAGTTGGAATTGCGCGTGACATTACCGCACGAGTACATCAGGAACATCGAGAATCACTTCGTAATGAAGCTCTTTCATTGTTAGCAAAAGGCCACACGCAAGCTGTTATTTTGAATAGAATTGTAAGTGGATTAGAAGCTTGGTTATCAGGCTGTAGCGCGACCATTGATATTTTAGATGATAATAATATACCGGATATTGAAAATGACATAAATTCTACACCAGAAAGCAATGCGAGAGATTTGCGTGAACAGCCAAATATAAATACTAGTTCTAATGTTAAATCCAGCTGGTCAAGGTTGATAATAAATAGTCATGATAAGGTTCTTGGGATATTGTCCATTAATGGCCCTAACAATTGGCTACCTAGTGCAGATGAATTAAATGCAATTGATGTTTCTGCTCAGCTTGCGGGTATTGTTATTGAAAAATGCATCGCGGATGAAATGTTGAGACAAAGAGAGATACAAGCTTATTCAACGGCTCGTACTGACACTTTAACTGGCTTGGCCAATCGTCGGATGTTGTTTGAATATTTACCTCTCGCATTAGAGCGAATGAAACGACAACAACAGAAATTAGCGCTTGTTTTTATTGATATTGATTATTTCAAAAACATTAATGACTCATTAGGTCATGAGGCTGGTGATTTTTTATTGAAAGCCTTTGCAAATCGTTTAAAAAATTCAATTAGAACGTGTGATTTAGCCGTCAGATTATCGGGTGATGAGTTCGTTGTATTAATGGAAAACGTGACTGATGAAGCTGGTTTTATTGCTGTCGAAGAAAAAATAAAAAATTTGTTACATGAACCATTCTCTTTTGAGGGCAATATTTCGACAATTGCACTCTCTGCCAGCATTGGTATTAGTGTGTATCCTGATGATGCAACAGATACTAAACAGTTATTAAACCGAGCAGATCAAGCGATGTATCATGTAAAAGCCAGTGGGCGAGGGAGTTGTTGCCGGTATTCGAAATACAAATAGCCTCCTTTGAGATCATTGTTGTTCTAATAAGTGGACTACTTGTGTTCATGGGGTTGTATTGCTATAGTTGAGTGGTTACTCATTTATTGTGTGTGAATGTTCTGATGGCTAGGCCTAAAAGTGAAGATAAATACAATGCATTATTAACAGCCACTATTGCTGTTTGTTCTGTGTTGGGTCTTGAAGCGCCAACGTCAAAAATTGCACGCACGGCAGGGGTGGCAGAGGGAACACTGTTCACCTATTTCAAAACCAAAGATGAATTGCTCAACCAACTCTATCTGGAACTCAAAAAAGAGATGGGGCGGGAGATGTTAGCTAACTATCCCCGAACGTTGACGCTTCGTGAAAGAATGTATTTTGTCTGGTCGAAATATATTAATTGGGGCGCACATAATCCGGAAAAACGTAAGGTTATGGGGCAACTCAGTGTTTCAGACCGCATAACAACAGAAAGCAGAGCAGCAGCTATGGTTATTTTTTCTGAAGCTGGGGTGCTTCTGAATGAATGCCTTAAAAACAGTAAGATCCAGAATAGTTCGTGCGCTTTTGTCTCTGCCATGATGGTGGCTATGGCTGACACCACGATTGACTTTATCATTCGTGAACCAGAGGAAGTGGAACATTATTGTAATGCTGGTTTTGATGCATTCTGGCGTGTGCTGGCAAACGAGTAAAAAATTTAGTCTTTAATTGATTGATTAATCACTCATAAAGATCGATATTCCATTAATAGGCTATTGAATCGCAATTAACGGCGTTTATTTCCAGATTCAGTTTTAACAACCAAAGTAGTAGGGCTAGCCATGCTCAATGCCGCCCGTAAAAATGCGGGTAGGTTTGTTGCTAATTCCAAAGATATCAATCACCTGGGTGCTGATGTTCAGTAACTGAAGGAGAAAATAAGTCATGGCACAATTAACGATTCGTTTCCGACGCGCGGTCAAATGGTTATTAGCTATTTCAGGGCTGTTTGCCGGTCTTGTTACCAGTGCATTTTTGATCACTGGGTATAGCTCATTTGGTAAATCACCCAACGGTGAACGTTTGTCTAAAATTAAACAATCACCTCAATGGCATGACGGGAAATTTGAAAATCCGCAGCCGATCTGGAGTGACATGAAAAGCGCTATGATGCAGACATTTCGTGCCAGCCCTGATGCGACGCCGCAACAAGCCATTCCTGTCATCACGAATGTAAAAGCAGCTTTAGCACAACCATTACATCGCGATCTTCGAGTTACTTGGCTCGGTCATTCCACTTCATTAATTGAGGTCGATGGCACGCGTATTCTGATTGATCCTGTGTGGAGCGAGCGAACCTCGCCGGTTTCTTGGTTAGGGCCCAAACGTTGGTATAAGCCTTTAATTCAGTTGGCCGATCTGCCGCATATCGATGCGGTTTTGATTTCCCATGACCACTACGACCATCTGGATCGCGCTACCATTGAAGCGATGAAAGATTGGGATACACAATTTCTGGTACCGCTGGGCGTCGGGGCTCATCTCGAATATTGGGGCGTTCCAGCCAGTAAAATCACTGAAATGGATTGGTGGGATTCCACACAAGTGAATGATATTGATGTGGTGGCAACACCGGCCCGACATGCTTCTGGTCGCTTGATCCCGCAATCGAATAAAACATTATGGTCAGGCTTTGCGCTAATTGGCCCTGCTCATCGGGTTTATTATTCTGGAGACACCGGCTATTTCCCCGGTTTTAAAGACATTGGTTCATGGTTAGGCCCGTTTGATGTGACATTGATTGAAACCGGGCAATACAATCCATTTTGGCCTGACTGGCACCTTGGGCCAGAGCAAGCGGTGCGTGCGCATCAAGAAGTTCGTGGTGAAGTCATGATCCCAGTGCATTGGGGATTGTTCGAACTTGCGCCACACAGCTGGACCGAGCCAGCAGAACGCGTATTAGCGGCAGCTAAATCGGCTGGTGTCATCGTTAATATGCCAAAACCAGGGGAAAGTATTGAGCCAATACATCACACCACGGTAGAAAAATGGTGGCCGCATACGGAATGGAAAATGGCCAGTTTATCGCCCATCATTGCCACCAAAAACGGTAATCCCTCTGAGCGCTTTGATAACATAGCGTGGGGTGGAACGCAGGCTATTCAACCCGTTGAATCACAACCCTAAATTATAGATCACCCCCTAATCATTCCGTTAGGGGGTAAAACTCGGTCACTCATCAGTTAGTAATTAAAGAAAACGCTTGTTGAGCAACCATTTCGCCATTAATGATCAGTTCTACGATATGCTTTCCGGCGTAATGTTTTCGTGTTGTAAAATCTTTGATGGTTTGACGGCTAGAGAGGTCCAGTCTTCCCAATGCTGCTAGTTCTGTTGTACGGAGTTTAAACACTTTTCTGGATGTTTTACCGTTCTGTTTTACATAGTGAATGGCGTAATCAATGACTAATTTCTGCGTGTTATCTGATCGTGATTGGATATCAACTTGCAGAGTAATGACATCGCCTAATGCAATCTGATTGGGTGAAACATCAAAACGAATAATGTCGATATCAGGTTTACCTGCCACACCAATCAGAGTTAATGCTTTTTGATCGCCTTGTTTTATTAACGAACGTAATGCATGGCGAATGATCCACTGGCTATGCGGATTATCTTCCGGCCATGTTGAAAATAACGAGATAACCCATTCCGGATGGTCTTTGGTAATGTCATTCAGATGATTGGCTACCGATTTTCGGACATATAATGCCGGGTCACTTTTGAGCGCTTGTAAGATAGGTGCAACTGGCGTTGGATCTTCTATCAGTGCTTTTATCTGAAATGACCAGGGTAATCGCGGGCGGCATCCTTCACTGGCCAGACGTCGGACATGATCATTTTCATCTTCTGCCCATTGCTGCATGGTCGTTAGTGTACGGCCCATGTCTTTTAGTAAAAAATGGCGTACGGCAAATTCGGACGAACCAAATTGCGTAAAATATTTCAGGGCATCCATTGATTCAGTAAAGTGATCTTGTCCGTAAAGGGCAACAAATTCAGGCAGGATCATCGAAACAAAACCATGATTTATTTTCGGCGCCAAAGCGTACAACGTTCCAAGTTGCTGCGTAAAATGGCCTGGAAGACATGTTTCTAAACTCACTGCTGTCTGCCGCAAACGCTGCATAATTGAGCGTTCATCCAGTGATGTTGTGGCAAGTTGTAAAAAACGCGCACCATCAAACGCTGAGTTAATCGAACAAGCCGCTTTTACTATATGGGCAAAACGGTCCGCATTAAACATGTGTTTAAGCGCGGTCGCTGAATCGTCTTCATAGCTGGTCATGCTGAAACCTGTGGTTTAAAGATACGTGTTATCGATGCAGGATTGTTAACCAGTTTATTCGCCGGACGGCGAGGGCGACGAACCAGTTCACCACCACAATTTGGGCAAACACCAGCAAGTATGTTATCTGCACAAGTGACACAAAATGTGCATTCAAATGAGCAAATCAGAGCCTCTGTTGACTCTGGTGGTAAGTCTTTATCGCAGCATTCACAATTAGGTCTTAATTCAAGCATGGTCGACTCCGCAGTTTGAGCGTGGTTGAATTACTTTAATAACAAATCACCTTCAATAGGAATAAATTTTGCCGCCGCATTTACTAATGCTAATGAGGTAAATTTAGTTACACCATATACTTCCACTAATGCATCGAAATCACGGTGAATTTTATTTACTAACAAATCAAAATCGCCGTCACCAGATGCCAGCACCACGATATCCGACACTTTTGCGTATTCCATGGCATCGAGTGTAATGCCGACATCCCAATCGCCTTTGGCGGTGCCATCTGCTCGTTGAATAAAGGGTTTCAGTTTTACCTCAAAACCGATGGCGCGAAGGATATTTTGAAATTGCCGCTGTTTTTCATCACCGCGATCGATTGCATAGGCAATCGCTTTTACAACGCGCCGATTGGCGGTTACCTGTCGCCAAAATTCGTTATAGTCAAAATTACAATTGTGAGCTTGTTTGGTGGTGTAGTAGATATTTTGCACATCAACCAGTACAAC
Organism: uncultured Tolumonas sp.; assembly: GCF_963556105.2. Taxonomy (NCBI): domain Bacteria; kingdom Pseudomonadati; phylum Pseudomonadota; class Gammaproteobacteria; order Aeromonadales; family Aeromonadaceae; genus Tolumonas; species uncultured Tolumonas sp. Next base: position 2,272,204 of record NZ_OY829944.1, on the reverse strand, counting down.
GACGCTATCCATGAATTTCCTGTCTATTCTTTACTTATCATCAGTCTTGGTTGTTTATCCGATGATCAACACATGCCTCTTGCATTCTACACCTATTAGGCGCATATAAGTTGTTGGCAATTAAGTTGTGAACAATTGAAATGGTGAATGAGAAATAAAAGAGGAGCGAGATATGGTTCAGAATATTAACGAATTACCCTTAACTCAGATTGATGGTTCATCGGCTCGCCTATCTGATTTTGCCGGATCCGTATTACTGATCGTGAATGTGGCATCAAAATGTGGTCTGACACCGCAATACACTGCACTTCAAGCTATTTACTACAAATATAAATCACAAGGGTTTGAAATATTAGCGTTTCCTTCAAATGAATTTGCTGCACAAGAACCGGGAACAGATGCCGAAATCAGTGATTTTTGCAGCCTGAATTATGGAGTTACTTTTCCATTATTCAGTAAAATTTGTGTAAATGGGGAATCACGGCATCCATTGTATCAATGGTTGATTGCTGAACAGCCACAAGCGTTAGCAAAAGTTGATGGAACTCTGCGTTCTCGATTGGCTGATCGTCAATTATTGCCAGCTAATGAAACTGATATCATGTGGAATTTTGAGAAATTCTTGATTGGACGTGATGGTCATGTAATTGGCCGTTATGCCCCAGATATCACACCAGACAGCCCGGAATTGGTTGCTGCGATTGAATTGGCATTGCAATAAATATTGCATATAAAAGAACAGGAACCTAATGGGTTCCTGTTCATCAAAAATCTACGGATATACATTACTGGCTACAAGTTATTCTTAGTTGTTTCATAACTGTTAATGAATGTTTTTCGTTCGGGTTACAAATAATACCTAAAGACTCAAATGATCTGGACATTTATTGGGGTAAGCATAATAATAGTAGTTAGAAATGGATAAAAAACAATCTATATTTTATTTGGATTGGTTTAAAAGACCTGAACTATGCAGTGTTTGGATTATATTTAAAATAAAAAATTATTTTAAATATAAAGTAGTCTAACTAGGGATGGGTTGTAGATATTTTGAACGAAATAAAAGTGTCAGTAAAAAATCTGCAAATAGGTAATTACATACGATTGCCATTAACTTGGCATAAACATCCATTCTTATTGTCAAACTTCATGATAAAAAATGAAGAACAAATTCAAATAATTCAGCAGTTAGAATTAGACTATGTTTTTCTTGTTGTCGAAAAATCAGAAACGCTACTGAAGCAAAAAGAGCCAGAGCAAATAATACAACTTAGTGAAGAGAGTAGTCATGATGATATAAATGATCTTCATGGCAAGATGCATTCTGAAAAACTCAGTCGTATTGAGCAATTACAAAAATATAAGCGCAGTCAAAAAAGAGCGGAAGAAGCATTTAAACACTCTTTCGCTCAAATGCGAGGTCTTATTAATAAGCTGCAAACCAGACCATTGAGTGCAATTCGTGAAGCTCAGGAGCTTGTTGATTACATTTCAGAGCAATTAAAGCAAGCCGATCAAATAACATTACACTTGATGGATGATTCGACCAGAGAAGAAGGACTTTATTATCATTCTCTGAATGTTGCCACATTATCTATGTTGATGGCTAAACAGTGCGATAAGAGTCAAGATGAAATCAAACTGATTGGTATGGCCGCCATTTTCCATGATATCGGAAAAATTAAGCTGCCCACACAGATCTTGCGTAAGACCGAGCCCTTGACTAAACCGGAAGAAAATCTGTATCAAATGCACCCTATTTATGGGTTGAAATTATTAGATCTCATGAATAAATTTCCCTCTAGGGCTAAAGAGATAATTTTAAAACATCATGAACGGCTTGATGGTTCTGGTTATCCGAAGGGTGTTGCAGGAGATCAAATAGACGACCTCACACAATTATTATCTGTCATTGATGAATATGATTATATTTGTAATCCTCTTTTGAGAGCCAAACAACCTGTTCCACCTTATACTGCATTGTCTTTTTTATTCAAACACCGCAGCCAAAAACTAAATAAACGTTATATTCAATTATTAATTAAACAATTAGGTATTTATCCGCCTGGATGTGTTGTTGAGTTATCTAATGGTCATGTTGGTCTCATCATGTCAGTTAATAGCGAGCGGTTGTTGTATCCAAAATTAATGATCTATGACCCGCATGTACCTCGTGATAAAGCTGCCATCATTGATTTAGAACATGTTTCTTTGAGTATAAAACGGGCGTTGCAACCATCACGTTTGCCAAAAGAGATATTTAATTATTTGAGCCCACGCACGTGCACCAGTTATTTTTTTGATGCAGTAGGTGGTGAATAATAAAGCCATCCGCGAGGGATGGCTTTATCTGGTTTGCTGAACGTTTATTTAAACAATTCGATATGATCATCAATATACGTTGATACTGAACGCGGGGCATGTCCGGTCAACGTTTCAACTGCATCGGTGGTTAATGCCGTCCAACCTTCACGCACCGGATAGAAGATCGATGCTAAGAAACTGGCGTAATCTTTTGGAACACCGACATCGGTCAAAATACCAACGAATGTATCGTCATCAATCGCCTGATATTGAATAGCGTGGCCTGATGCTTTCGATAATTTTTCTGCCGCATCGGCATAACTCAAGGCTTCCGGGCCAGTCAGGTTGAAGGCATTGCCATCAAATGCGGCACTGGTTAATGCCGCTGCAGCAGACTCTGCAATATCACGTACATCAATGAAACTGGATTTACCTTGTGCAGCGGGCACGGCGATAACGCCTTGTTTGATCCCGGCCAGCCAGAAAGTATGGAAATTGTCAGAGAACCAGTTCGGGCGCAGGATCACAAACGGCACACCTGAACGTTCAACTTTTAATTCCAGCTGACGGTAAGGAATGCTGTCATCTGCATCAACCCCCAGCACCGATTGCAGTACAATTTTTACGCCTTTTTTAATGGCGGCATCTAAGACTGGAGTTACTAAAGAAACTACATCGATATGACCGGTTGGCACCATGACATAAACACGGTCTACCCCTTCAAATGCATTATCAATGGTCGACAGATTAGTGAAGTCAAACACTACGCTTTCGGCACCAGCCACGGCTTTACCAGTACGGGAAGCGGCTTTTACTGTTTCACCTTTTGCTACTAATGCTTCAGTCAGTGGTTTGCCAATGTTGCCTGTTGCGCCCAGAACCAGAATTTTGTTTGTCATGATGAACTCCGTTTATTTAATAAGTGATTCACTATTTTTGGGAACTAACGATCTGTTGAATCGAGTTAATCAATTTGTTTGGGCCGCTATAAAGATCTGCGCCGTGTAAAATGAACTCTTGTCCATTGATGCTGACCAGCAATAACGGAACACCTGAGATATTCAGGCGCTGCATCAGTTGCTGCGTCAGCGTTATTCTTTCTTTGGTCGTTTTTGCTAGTTGCTGATCATTTACAATTTGCGCAGAAAATTGACCGGCTGCGATCTCAATACCTTTTTTTGCGGCAATCGTTTCTGCAACTAGACCTAACACCTGCGGATTTGCGGTATCTAACCCTTGGATATAACGCGCCTGTTGCGCTGCATTCAAAAACGCATGTTCCAAAGCCGGAGCAATCGTTCTGATCAGCGTCATTGCGCGTGTTGCCGGGCCGGAATCAAAACGCAAATGGTCACCGTGCAATACGTGGTTGTAATAAGCCGTACTGAATTGCTGACCGGTTATCTGTTCAATGCGCTGGTCATTACGCCAGGCATACGCCGCCCATTCCGGCGAGATGTCGCGTGAATTTTCTTCCGCAAATAGACCGGAAGGCATTAACGTTAATGTGTCTGGGAATGCTTCTGCTAACCCGGTTAGTGCCGGTGCACTTGCGTAGCACCAGCCACATAGCGGGTCGAAGAAGTAATAAAGTTTTAATGCGTTCATATTGGTTTTCCTGACAGCAGCCTGACCTGATGGAATGAAGTCTATTGGATATTGAAATGAGCAAATAGAGGGGTATAGTTGACAGTTTGTTGCATTAATTGAGCATATATGGATAAGTTCACTGCCATTAAGGTATTTCTTGAAACGGTAGCGCGCGGCAGTGTGTCTGCGGCATCAGAACATCTGGATATGTCGCGGGCGATGGCGTCGCGTTATGTGGCGTATATGGAGGAGTGGGCCGGCGCGCGGTTATTGCACCGAACTACGCGCAAACTCACCCTCACTACGGCGGGTACGCAGATGCTGCCACTTTGTCGTGAAATGCTGAAACTGGCTGAAAATATGGAAGCCACAGTTGCTGAGCGGGAAGGGGAACCTCGTGGGCAGTTGCGCATTACTACCAGTGCGGTGTTTGCGCATCCCCACATGACGGACGCTGTGATGGCTTATCTGGCGCGATATCTGGCGACGAGCGTAGATTTGCAGGTGGTCGATCGCACCGTGAACCTCATTGAGGAACGTATCGATCTCGCTATTCGGATCACCAACAATCTTGACCCCAATCTTATTGCCCGCAAGATTGGTATGTGTCGTTCTGTTATCTGCGCCTCACCGGATTATTTACATAAACGGGGTGTGCCGCTTTCCCCTCAAGATCTCACGCAACACAACTGTTTAACCTATGCCTATTTTGGCCAGAGTTTGTGGCAGTTTGAGCATGCCGGGCATCCTATCTCTGTTCCGGTTCAAGGAAATTTTAGTGCGAATGAAGCACTGGTTTTGCAACAGGCAGCGGTAACCGGATGCGGAGTAACAATGTTGCCGACCTTCGCCGCCAGTGAGTTGATCAAACAGGGTAAATTGGTGTCGTTGTTGCCTGATTATAAGATGGCCGATATGGGGATCTATGCGGTTTATGCGTCGAGAAAACAGATGTCACAAGCCATGCGAACCATGATTGATTTTCTGGTAACACGCTTTGGCGAAAACCCGTATTGGGATTAATAGAATCTAACGCGCTATTTACGGCGTTGGTTTACGCCGCCATTTTTATACAATTTTTATACTCAGCCTCTGTATTTTTATCCCTTCTTTATCTCTTCTTTCTTAAGCTTATTAATGAGAACTCCGCATATGGATTGGTATGTTTTTCATACTATTTGTGCTGGGTTTCACTGACGAAATTGCTCGTCTAAAAGGAGATAAACTCGATGGTATTTGTGTTGTGGTTAGCCGGGTTGATGGCTGCGGCTTTATTCGTCTATTTGATTTATGCGCTCATTCGGGCAGAGGAGTTCTGACATGTTCAGTTCAGGTATTCTGCTACTTACCAGTTACATGGTGGTGTTATTGCTTTTAGCGTGGCCTCTTGGTATCGCGTTAACGCGTTTGGTGGATGATCGTTTACCGCTAGGGCTACTTCGTTTTGAATCACGAATGAAAATTTTAGATAACAGCCCTATGAATTGGCAGACATATGCGGCTGCTATTTTGGTCTTCAATATACTCGGTGCTGCAGTTCTGTTTTTGATGATGCTATTCCAAGGGGTTTTACCCTTGAACCCTATGCATCTTCCGGCGGTTGAACCGTTACTTGCTATGAATACGGCAATTAGTTTTATTACCAACACCAACTGGCAAGCTTATGCCGGTGAAACAACGTTATCTCCGTTAACCCAGATGATGGGTTTGACTGTGCACAACTTTCTTTCTGCCGCAAATGGGATTGCTGTCGCGTTTGTGTTGATGCGGGCATTCGCCAGAACGGGAGGAAAACAGTTAGGTAATGCGTGGACTGATATCTGGCGCATTACGGTTTATCTGCTGTTACCTATCAGCATTGTTTATGCTTTGTTTTTATCTCAGCAAGGTGTGGTGCAAACATTTATGGCACAAATCAGCGTGCCAGGTCTGAATGGAATTGAACAACATATCCCGTTGGGGCCAGTTGCTTCTCAGGAAGCAATAAAAATGCTGGGTACCAATGGAGGCGGTTATTTTAATGCCAATTCTGCACATCCTTTTGAAAACCCAACTGCATTAACCAATTTCGTACAGATGATTTCGATCCTATTGATTCCGGCTGCATTATGTATCTGCTTTGGTCGTATCGCTGGCGATAACCGGGTTGGTTCCGCATTGTTATGGACCATGGGGATCATGCTGGTTGGCGCTGCTTTGGTGATCATGTGGGCTGAAAGTCAGGGACATCCTTTGTTGGCGCATTTACCGATTGATCAGCAAATGTCGGCTTTACAAAGTGGTGGCAACATGGAAGGTAAGGAAACCCGGTTTGGGATATGGGCTTCCTCGCTGTTTGCTACGATCACGACGGCTGCATCATGTGGCGCCGTCAATGCGATGCATGATTCATTTACGCCACTGGGCGGTCTGATTCCAATGGTACTGATGCAATTGGGTGAAGTGGTCTTTGGTGGTGTCGGTAGCGGCTGGTACGGCATGATGTTGTTCGTTTTCCTGACCGTATTTCTGGCAGGTTTAATGATCGGCCGGACGCCGGAATATCTGGGGAAAAAGATCGAAATTTATGAGATGAAGATGGTCACCATCGCGATCCTCATTCCCCCTGCATTGGTTCTTTTAGGAACTGCTCTTGCAGTAATGTTGCCACAGGGGTTAGTTAGCCTGCATGAATCTGGGCCGCATGGTTTTTCAGAAATCTTGTATGCCTTTTCTTCTGCCGCTAATAACAATGGCAGCGCCTTCGCTGGGCTTAATGGTAATACGCCATTTATGAATATCACGCTGGCAGTGCTGATGTTTGTGGGGCGCTTCGGTGTCATGGTTCCCGTATTAGCGATAGCGGGTGCATTAATTGAAAAACGTCATCAACCCTCAGGCGCAGGAAGTCTCGCCTGTCATGGCCCTTTGTTCGTGGGCATGTTGATTGGTGTGGTGTTACTGATAGGTGCTCTGACATTTATTCCTGCTCTGGCATTAGGTCCAGTCGTAGAGCATCTGACACTGTGGCAGATCCATTAAGGAATTACGTATATGTCTCGTAAACAATTTTCGCTATTTGATCCTGAATTACTGAAACCAGCCTTGTGGCATGCGGTAATAAAACTTGATCCACGGGCGCAGTGGCATAATCCGGTAATGATGGTGCTCTGGTGTTGCTGTGTATTACTCACGATTGTTTGTGGTGTGCAGTTAGCGAGTCATTCATCGTCAGAAACAGCCTTCTCTATTGGTGTTGCGGTATGGCTATGGTTCACCCTGCTTTTTGCTAATCTGGCTGAGGCCTTGGCTGAAGGCCGCAGTAAAGCACAGGCGGCAAGTCTGCGAGGGTTAAAGAAAACTGTAACTGCCCATAAACTGGCGACAGCAGATCATGATGCCGCAAGCCAGCCAGTTTCGGCTGATAGTTTGCGAAAAGGTGATTATGTCTATGTATCTGCTGGTGAAGTGATCCCTTGTGATGGTGATGTCGTCGAAGGGGTAGCCTCTGTCGATGAAAGTGCGATCACTGGTGAATCAGCTCCTGTGATCAGAGAATCAGGCGGCGATTTTTCTGCTGTAACTGGTGGCACGCGCGTTTTATCCGACTGGTTGGTGATCTGTTGTACGGTCAATCCCGGTGAAACCTTTCTCGATCGCATGATCTCAATGGTGGAAAATGCTAAACGCCGGAAAACGCCGAATGAAATTGCACTTTCAATCTTGTTGGTGGCTTTGACGTTGGTTTTTCTATTGGCTGTTGTCACCTTGATGCCGTTTTCACAATATAGCGTGAATGCCATTGGTCACGGTGAACCCATATCGGTAACCGTTTTGGTGGCTCTGCTCGTTTGTCTGATCCCAACAACAATCGGGGGTTTACTCTCTGCAATTGGTGTCGCGGGTATGAGCCGAATGTTGGCTGCGAATGTTATTGCCACATCTGGCCGTGCAGTTGAAGCTGCGGGTGATATTGATGTTTTGTTACTGGATAAAACCGGCACCATCACATTAGGGAATCGTCAGGCGGCTGCCTTTTTGCCGGCTCCCGGTGTTAGCGAACAAGAGTTAGCTAGTGTCGCACAACTAGCATCGTTGGCTGATGAAACGCCAGAAGGGCGTAGTATCGTCGTGTTGGCAAAACAGCGGTTTAACTTGCGCGAGCACGATATACACGCGTTAGGTGCTACGTTTGTTCCTTTCTCTGCTCAAACTCGAATGAGTGGTGTCAACATTCATGATCGGATGATCCGTAAAGGGTCGGTAGATGCATTGCGCCGTCATGTAGCGTCAAATCAAGGGCATTTTCCACATGAGGTAGAAAAACTGGTCGAGGATGTCGCGAAAACTGGAGGTACTCCTCTGGTTGTATCAGAAGGCGCTCGTGTTTTAGGTGTTGTAGCTCTGAAAGATATCGTGAAAGGCGGTATTAAAGAGCGTTTCGCTGAACTGCGTCGAATGGGTATCAAAACGGTGATGATCACGGGTGATAACCGATTGACCGCGGCTGCCATTGCCGCTGAAGCAGGGGTTGATGATTTTCTGGCTGAAGCAACGCCAGAGGCTAAATTGGCATTGATCCGCCAGTATCAGGCAGAGGGCCGATTGGTTGCTATGACGGGGGATGGCACCAATGATGCGCCTGCTCTGGCTCAGGCAGATGTTGCGGTTGCGATGAACAGCGGTACGCAGGCTGCCAAAGAAGCCGGGAATATGGTCGATCTCGATTCGAACCCGACAAAACTTATTGAGGTCGTTCATATCGGTAAGCAGATGCTGATGACGAGAGGTTCTTTGACTACGTTTAGTCTGGCCAACGATCTAGCGAAATACTTCGCCATTTTACCGGCAGCATTTATTGCAACTTATCCGCAATTAGGTGCACTGAATTTGATGCATTTGGCTTCCCCGCAATCAGCCATTTTATCTGCGGTCATCTTTAATGCTTTGATTATTATCGCTTTGATTCCGCTGGCACTGCGAGGGGTTAATTATCAACCTCTCTCAGCCAAGTCATTGTTGCGCCGTAATTTATTCTTTTACGGTCTGGGTGGAATTGTATTGCCGTTCATTGGAATAAAAATCATTGATCTGTTTCTGACGCTGATGGGTTGGATTTAATATGAAAATTTTTCGAACTGCATTGCAAATGCTGCTGTTAATGACGCTGCTGACTGGTGTGGCTTATCCCCTTCTCGTTACGGGGGTTGCCCAGGTCATTTTTCCTGCACAGGCAAATGGGTCATTATTATATCGTGATAATAAACCTGTTGCCTCGGCGCTGCTGGCGCAAAACATGACTGACCCTCGTTATTTCTGGCCGCGACCATCTGCCGGTAATTTTGATGGCATGGCCTCAGGCGGGAGTAATTACGGGCAGAGCAGCCTAGACTTAATGCAACAATGGAAAACGCGTATAACGCAATGGCAACAATCAACTGATCCAACGAAACCTGTGCCAGTTGAGTTGATTCAAGCATCTGCCAGTGGCTTAGACCCTCAAATTAGTCTGGCTGCGGCTAACTATCAACTCAGTCGGGTTGCGAAAAGCCGAGGGCTGGAAGAAAAGCAAGTCAGACAAATACTGGCGCAGTATGTTGACCGTTCGGGTTGGTTTACTGGTGTGCCGATGGTGAATGTAATGATTTTAAACTTAGCTTTAGATCAACAGGATGTTTCACATGCCACTCGATAACGATGATCTGCGGCCAGACCCGGATGCGCTGTTGGCTGAAACGCGGCCACCCCGTGGACATCTTAAAGTATTTTTTGGCGCATGTGCTGGCGTAGGGAAAACCTACGCCATGTTGCAGGAAGCTAGGCGCCTACGGGCTGAAGGGTTGGATGTTTTGATTGGTGTGGTTGAAACACATGGCCGGAGTGAAACAGCTGCGTTACTGGATGGGTTGACGCAGCTTCCGCTAAAGCAAGTGCATTATCGGAAGCATACTTTTCATGAATTTGATATTGATGGCGCACTATCACGTGCGCCAGCATTGATCTTGATGGATGAGCTGGCTCATTCCAACATGCCCGGTTCTCGTCATCCCAAACGCTGGCAAGATGTTGAAGAGTTACTGGCTGCTGGGATCAACGTATTGACTACCTTGAATGTTCAGCATTTAGAAAGTCTGAATGACATTGTCGGTAGTATTACTGGGATCAGAGTGCGGGAAACAGTGCCGGATCGGTTATATGAAGAAGCTGATGAGGTCGTGCTGGTGGATTTACCGCCGGACGATCTTCGGCGGCGTCTTCATGAGGGTAAGGTTTATTTACCACAACAAGCGGAACGTGCCATCGAGCATTTTTTCCGTAAAGAAAATCTGACCGCATTGCGAGAACTGGCACTGCGTTGTACAGCTGACCGAGTTGATGAGCAAATGCAGGCTCTTCGGCACGGAGGTGAACCGGTTTGGCACACTCGAGATGCTATTCTGGTTTGTATTGGTCCCGGTGGGGGAAATGAAAAATTAGTTCGGGTCGCTGCTCGCCTTGCCGGAAGGTTGGGATGTGTCTGGCATGCTGTTTACGTCGAAACCCCACGATTACACCGGCGACCAGAACAGGAGCGTCGCAGTATTCTAGCGACTTTACATCTGGCGCAGGAATTGGGGGCCGAAACGTCAACATTGCCGGCACAAGATGAGGCTGAGGCAGTTTTGCATTATGCGCGTGAGCACAATCTAGGCAAAATTCTGATCGGGCGGCATACCAAGAAGCTCTGGCACAACTGGTGGAAGGGCAGTTTCGCTCACAGGCTAGGGACTCAGGGGCCAGAGCTTGACTTATTGATTGTTTCTCTGACAGAGAGTGACACCATCCCCATCCCAGTTTTACCTGCAGATATTCGTCATAAAGATGAGAAATGGCAACGCCAGTTTTCCGGTGTCGGGTTTGCGCTGTTGAGCTGTGTTGTTATCACGTTGATATCGTCGCTGCTCATTAATTTTTTGGCGCCACTTAATATTGTCATGCTCTATTTATTGGGGGTTGTGTTCGTTGCTTTGCTATATGGACGTGTTAGTTCCAGCGTCTCTGCAATTATTAATGTGGCTAGTTTCGATTTTTTCTTTGTTACTCCTCGTTTTTCTTTTGCTGTCAGTGATGTCCAGTATTTACTGACATTTGGTGTGATGTTACTGATTGGTTTGTTAATCGGACAACTCACTGCATGGGCTCGCTATCAGGCCCGGGTTGCACAATACCGAGAAGAGAGAGCGCGTAATTTATTTGAAATGGCTAAGGCATTGAGTTCTGTACTTACTGCGGAAGATGTAGCTCGAATTGCCGAGCATTTTTTGAAGCGAAGTTTTCGTGCAACCTCCGCATTATTACTGCCTGATGAGCAACAACACTTACATATAATGGGGCGCAGACAACTACAGGTAGATCAAGCGATTGCACAGTGGTGTTTTGACCGTAACGAACATGCGGGGATGGGAACCGACACATTACCAGCTGCGACTCAGCGTTATGTGCCTTTAATTACCCCATTACAAACATTAGGTATTTTAGTTCTGGAACCGGCTAATTTGCGAATGTTGATGATCCCAGAGCAGCAACGATTGCTGGATACATACGCGTTGTTGATTGCGGTTGCTTTAGAACGTCTTCGGTTAGCTCACGTTGCCGAAGAAGCAAAATTACACAGTGAAACTGAACGTTTGCGTAATGCTTTATTGGCCGCATTATCACACGATTTGCGTACACCGTTGACGGTGTTGTTTGCACAAGCGGAAATGCTGATGCAATCGTTAACTATCGATAAATCTCCCCATACCCAACAGGCGAATGCCATTCGGGCTCAGGTTCTTGGTACAACACGTCTGGTTAATAATTTATTGGATATGGCCCGTCTGGAATCAGAAGGGGTGCATCTGCGTAAAGAATGGCAATCTTTACAAGAAATGGTTGGCAGTGCGTTAACGTCATTGAATATTCCTTTAACCGGTCATCCTCTGAATATTCAAATTCCACCAGATTTACCGTTGTTATTTTGTGATGGTGTATTGATAGAACGGGTACTGGTTAATTTATTGGAAAATGGTTGTAAATATGCAGGTGATGGCGTCACTATTGGTATTGACGTTGAGGTATTAGAAATAGAAGTATTGATTACAGTCTGGAATCTGGGGCCAGAATTACCGATCGGACAAGAAAAATTAATATTTGAAAAATTTGCCCGTGGTGAAAAAGAATCAACAACCCCCGGAGTTGGTCTGGGTCTTGCTATCTGTCGAGCCATTATTGAAACACATGGTGGACGAATCTGGGCTGAAAATCGCAGTGGCGGAGGGGTGAATTTTTATTTCACTTTGCCATTACAACCTTTACCTGAATTAGAGCCGGAGCTTATTAGCGAATCGTGAATGACCATACAGCCAATATTCTCATCGTGGAAGATGAACATCAGATTCGACGGTTTCTCGGAACAGCATTACAGTCCGAAGGATTCCGTGTGTTTGACGCGGATACATTACAACGCGGATTGATAGAAGTTGCGACCCGTAAACCTGACTTGGTGATCTTGGATTTGGGTTTACCTGACGGTGATGGTAATCAGTTTATTGAAGAAGTGCGCCAGTGGAGCCAACTACCTATTATTGTGTTATCTGCACGCAGTGATGAAACTGATAAAGTCCGAGCGTTGAATGCCGGTGCGGATGATTATCTCAGTAAACCGTTTGGTATGGCTGAATTATTGGCGCGAGTCAGAGCTAATTTACGTCGTCGAATGACAGACAAGGAATCCGAATCACCGGAGATTTGTTTTGGTGATGTCCGAGTTGATCGTACCAAAAGGCGAGTTTTCAGGAATAATGAAGAAGTACACCTCACACAACTGGAATATCGGCTATTAATGGCGTTATTAGCTCAACCAGGGCGAGTGTTGACGCATCGGCAACTTTTAAATACGGTGTGGGGGCCTTCATATATTGAACAAACACAATACATCCGTATTTATATGGGGCATTTAAGACAAAAGCTTGAAAAAGACGCGACTCAGCCTCGTTATTTACAAACAGAGACAGGAATTGGCTATCGATTTATTCTTGATTAACGAATAAAAAATAGTTTTGGTTTTTCATACACAAGAACATGGCACCGCAACCATCGATATAATCTTCGGCCGAATATGATTATTCGGTTAAGTAAAAGCTCCCTGAGATTTGTTATGAACGTTAAACAGTTTGCTGAACGGGTAGGGTTGAGTGCTCACACTATCCGTTATTACGACAAAATTGGTTTGTTCGGTGGTGTTGCCCGTTTGGATAATGGCCATCGCATTTTTACTGAACAGGAAGTTGGTTGGATTGCCTTTGTTCAGCGTTTGAAAGAAACCGGAATGCCGTTAAACCAAATCTTGGTGTATGCCGCATTACGTGCAACAGGTGACGGGACTATGCGGGAACGTCAAAAATTACTGGAAAAACATGCGGCTGTACTGAAATCGACCATTGAGCAACAACAGCAACATCTTGAAAAATTGAATGAAAAAATTGCCTTTTACGCCAATGCGAAAACACGCCAAAACATGGCTTGACTGAGAGTTAACTCTAAGTTGTAAGCTCGGTATGAATAAACCCAATATTCATAACCGGAGCATAAAGATGAAAACTGAAAATTTACGATACCAGCAAGGTTTAGCGAAATTGAATGAGATTGATGGCGAAGCGGGTGAAAAAGTCATCGCTGCTTTGCAGGATATCGCACCGGATTTAGCTCGTTATGTTATTGAATTTCCATTTGGTGATATCTATACCAGACTCGGCTTAGATCTGAAATCGCGCGAGATCGCGACCGTTGCCGCATTAACAGCCCTTGGCAACGCTGCACCACAATTGAAAGTTCATATTCATGGTGCATTAAATGTTGGTTGTACAGAAACTGAGATCGTCGAAGTGATCATACAAATGGCGGTGTATGCGGGTTTTCCTGCCGCGCTGAATGGAATGTTTGCTGCAAAAGAAGTGTTCGCCGAACGGCAGAAGTGATAACTGCCTCATGTTAATTTCATGAATGTTAAAAGCCAGTTTTTCTGGTTGGGAATAGCTAATGCTGATTGTTCGAATTATCCGACAACCGCATTAGCTTTTTTATTAAATTTACATTCACCCCTGATAGCTGCATAACAAAACCGCAGAAGCTTTAAATGCCGCGCAGGCTTCTTGTCCTTCGGCTAACTGCATAGTTTGTACACTTTCTGTCGTAACGACAGCACAGACGGTTTTGTCTCCCGGTAAGCTGATCACCACTTCACTATTAATTGGCCCGCGATAAATATGACTAATTACGCCCCAGAGTTGGTTGCGGGTTGATAGCTTGAGCTGTTGGTCTGTGACTAACATTACAGACGATGACTTAATCAACGCATACAACTCTTGCCCAGGAAATATGTCTAAACTGCCTGCTGATTCTCGAGTAATAACCGCAATCAGGTGTACTTTTTCATCTAACTTTAGTGTGATCTCAAATTCCACCGGGCCCGGACGTATCGCAGTAACAGTGCCCATAAATTGATTGCGGGCGCTACTGCGCATGGATATCCGACGTAATAAACGTCGAAACCGTGGTACATCATACTGCTCACCACAGCCGTCTGATTTCCCCTGACAGGATGAATGTTGTAATTGCTCATGGATCTTGGATAAAGCTAACTGATATTCCGCCTGTAAAGCTCGGTAGAGCGCGACGGTTTGCTTGCCATAGGCGGTAAGTAACGTCCCCCCGCCATTTTTCCCACCCGTCGTTCTTACCACCAATGGTTGCTCTGCCAAATTATTCATCTCATCCAAGGCATCCCAGGCTGCGCGGTAAGAGAGTGGAATCGACTTTGCGGCTTGTGTTAGTGAGCCCAAACGATCGATTGCTTCGAGCAGGTGGATGCGCGTATCGCCTAGTGATGGCCCTACTTCCGTGCACAGCTTTAGTTCACCTAATAAAGCACCGGTCATGTGATGTGAATGTTTAGACATTCCGAACCCTCGATATGTATTAACTTATACAGCGAAGAGCAAAATACATACCCGAAGCCAAAATCGATTAAACTTCAATCAATTTACCCAGTAAAACAGGGTAAAAGCGTTATTTGGCGGGTTAATGAGTCCTATTTTGTCGCACTTATAATGTGAGAATTGTCACATTTGTCATTATTCACGCATTGTTGTGCAACAAAATGCACAACGATATTCATCCAATCGTTGGTGAGTGCGACAACTTGCATAATCGAGTTTGTATAAAAATATTATTTATATATCAGCTGTTTACTGTTATTTGCGCTCATTTTTTGAGTGACGGCATCTGATTGTGGCTGATGCGTTATGCATTCAGGCAAGCTTTGTGCTTATTACTGCATAACGCCAAGTCAATGAGCCAAGGAGTGCCCATGTTGTCATTACGTCAAAACCCAATCACCATTGCTTTATTGTTATTAACACCATGTTTGTCTTTCGCTGATGAGGTAAAAGTCGCGGTGGCCGCCAACTTTGCTCAACCATTGGAAGACATTGGTAAAGCGTTCCAAAAAGACACCGGTAATACATTGCTGATTTCTTCTGGCGCGACAGGGAAGTTATTTACTCAAATTCAAAATGGCGCCCCTTTTGAAGTCATGATCAGTGCTGACAGCAAAACACCGAAGAAACTGGTGAAAGCCGAATTAGCACTGGCTGATACCCAATTTACTTATGCAAAAGGGAAATTGGTGTTGTGGTCTGCTGATGCGAATACCGTCGACAGTAAAGGCGATGTGCTCAAAACTGGTAAATATACCCATTTGGCTGTCGGGAACCCGAAAACTGCACCTTATGGCACTGCTGCGTATGAAGCATTGGATAAACTGGGTTTGACCGCTTCTCTTAGTTCAAAGCTGGTACAGGGTGAAAACATTAATCAGGTAAAACAGTTTGTTGATACCGGTAATGCAGAGCTGGGGTTTGTTGCCACTTCACAGGTGTATAAAGATGGCAAACTCATCAAAGGTTCCGCATGGGAAGTGCCAACTTCTTTATACAGCCCGCTAACACAAGATGCCGTATTGCTGAAGAAAGGTGAAGACAACCCAGCCGCGGTTGCGTTGCTGAATTACCTGAAGGGTGATAAAGCAAAAACCATCATTCATAGCTACGGCTATATCGATTAATTTCAATTGATTTGGGGTGGCTCAGCCACCTTTTAAGACTCATGTTTGGGCTATTTAGCTCAAGGGATTTTTTTGCCTATAAAAAGGATATTTAGCATGAAAAAACTCACTCTGGTGGCAATTTGTGTACTGTCTGCGACTCAAGCTAACGCGGTATCAGTAATGAATAACCAATATGGCGCTATTGATATGGCGGGTCGTGCCTATGCTGGACACGTGTTTGGTGATGACCGTAAAAGTGAGTTATATGGCTCGGATACCTTTGCGCGGTTAGGCTTAAAAGGCAAAAGTAAAATCGACGATCAATTTACCGCAGTTGGTGCCTATGAAGCCCAGCTGAATGTCGGCGATAAAGCTTCTTCTTCTACTGTTCCAACCAACGACACAGAAAAAAATGACAGTCTGGCAACCCGCCTGGCCTACGGTGGCGTGAGTAACAGCGATTGGGGTACTGTGACTTTTGGTCGTCAGAATGGCGCTGCTAATCTGGTCACTGCCTGGACTGATGTGGCTTTAGCCGACGGTTATGGTAACAACGGCTTAGGTGTTGGCGTGGATAAATTTGCCACCAAACGGGCATCCGATGTACTGAAATATTCCGCCACCTTTGGTAACGCGCAGCTGGATGCGGATTATAAATTCCGTAATGCGCAAGATACCTGTGCATCAACACCTTGTGACAGTAAAGGTGGTGCTGAGACAGTGGTCGATAAAGATAATGCTGCTTATGGAACTGCGTTGGCTTACAAATTGACGCCATTGATCAGTGCGGGAGCATCTTACACTGTGGGTAAACAGGGCAGTTTGGACGATGCATCGTTGTGGACAACCGGCCTGAAATTTGATGATAAATCTTGGTATGCCGCCTTCAATTACGGCAAAGGCAATAACTGGCTTTCTACATCAAAAAGCACAACAGCAACTACGTTAACGGGTACAACTTTAACAACTGCCACGACAACGACAACAACATTATATGACCACACTGGTTACGAAGCTGCTTTGGGTTATAACTTCCTAAATGGTGTTGGTTTAATGAGCACTTGGAATAAGCAAATTGCAGAAAATAGTGCTGGTGCAAAAACAAATACCGTTAATTACTACACGTTGGGTGCGAGTTATAAATTTAATCGTCGACTGAGTGTGTTAGGTGAATATCGCGTGAACAACAAAGAAGCTGATGCATTCATTCCGGTGAAAGATGCTGCGACAGGTTTGGCGGTAGATGCGGCGAATGATTTCCAATTGGCAGTAAAATACGATTTCTAATACTAAAGATATTCCGGTTGTGCTGGTATTTATATCACGCTGAAAAGTAAGGTTATAACGCTACCTCAGCGTATAGCAGTAGCTTTAAAGATTAATTATAAATACATCAGATATTGGATAAGGAGATTTATATGGCTATCAGCGCTCGTAATGTATTTGCAGGCACCGTAAGTGAAGTTCGTGAAGGGGCGGTGAATGCTGAAGTCTCTCTGTCTGTTGCCGGAGGTGATGTTATTGTTGCTACCCTGACTTTAGACAGTCTGAAATCCCTCGGGTTGACAGTTGGTAAAGCAGTGACTGCGTTTGTTAAAGCACCTTCCGTGATGGTTGTTACAGGCGATGATTCTGTTCGTTACAGTGCCCGTAATCATCTGAAAGGGTTGGTTTCAGAACTGAAAACTGGTGCAGTGAACAGCGAAGTTGTTGTGAAGTTGGCTGGTGGTAGTGAAGTTAAAGCGATCATCACCAACGATGCTGTTACCGATCTGGGTTTGGCTGTAGGTTCAACCGCCAGCGTTTTATTCAAAGCAGGCAGTGTGATTCTGGGTGTTACTGCTTAAAAAGCCGCTTTGTCTTAACTCCCGTCGAAAGGCGGGAGTTTCATTATTTATGTATTAAACCATTGTATTAAACATAGGTATCGACGTTATTTCCTGCATTGGTATCTGCATTATTCGTGGTTGTTGTTGTTTGATTTGCAGTTTGATCGCTGGCAGTAGACGTTGATGAATTGTTTGAGGATTGGCTTTGTTTTGCCTGTTCTTGTGCTTGAAGCTGCGCGATCTGAGCCTCAATGGCTGCGATCTGAGCGGTGAGTTGCTGAACTTCTTTTGCTCCATCAGTTGTTGATGCGGTTTTTTGTGCGGTAGCGAGTTCTTTTTGCAGCGTGGTCAGCTGTTTTTGTAATGTCTGAATTTTTGATGAGCTGCTGTTATTACTCGAACTGCTGGTTTGAGACTGTGTCAGAGACGATAAACTAATTGAAGTCATGATGCTTTCCTTCCCGATTTATAAATTTACTGAATGAAATATCCAGTACCAATTCCTTCATCATGGCTATCGGCAATAGCATCAAATGAATGATAGTTCCAAGGTGTAAAAGACTGTAAAGACGGAGCCTTACACAAAGCACATGCAACTTCGCAGGTTAAACATGAACGTAAAAGTTATTGAATAGATAAATGCGGAATCGACTAAAGCTGATTACTCAGAAGAGGTAGAACCTGCGATATTCTAATTATCAGCGTCATCAAGGGTAAAAATACCAGGTAAGTATTTTGTGTATCAAAGTTTGTTACCGGCTGTCAGATGAAATTATCTGATATTGAATGCCATTTTTTGTTGCCATACTTGAACATATTATTAGTAATTAATTCTTTAGAAAGTATATGTAATTACAAATATCGTAGATATGTCATTACGTTGATTCACAATTGGACTATCAGCTGCTTTATCATTTAGATAGGTATAGCCGACACTCCAGTCAGTACCCCAATGCTCGGTTAATTTATGTGTCCAATCAATATAAGCGGATTGGGCATACATACCGCCTGCTGCTGTATATTCCCGAAATGCTGATTTTTGACTTTGTTGGGAATTTACACCGTAGAACGTATTCATGTATGTATGGCTGCCAAATAGCAGATCTGCTTCAAAGGAAATCGTATTGTTAGTGTTTTGCCATAGTCCGCCTTTAAACGTAGTTTGATAACGAGCACCTTGGGAATCGGTAAGTGGCGCTGTCATCATCGCCTCAGCGGCTAGCCAATCAGTGGTTTGATATCCGATAGTTAACGAGGTATTGACTGTTGATTTAATGGTACCCAAACCTTTCAGTTGATTGTCTCCATCTCGCCATTCAGAGTTTATATCTGCACGGCCAAGATCATAGCCAATCGTTTGTTCTATATAGAATCCTGCAGGCCCTTGCAGGTCATATCCAATACCTTTGACTGAGTCGAAAAAGAATTCGCCATGATGTGCCTGAATGACGGGTAGCATGGATAATTTACTATGATTACTGCCGCTGTAACTGGGAGCTACCTGAGTTACAGCCCCCACAGTCAGAGAGTTTATTGATGTTGTTGCATTCGCAATTTCGTCAGCATAAGCAGAAAAAAAACTGCTGCTCAGCAGTAATGTTGTATAGAAAACGGTAAAACGACATATCATGTGATGAATCCTTGGCTATATAAAATGACTTGTGAAACGAAGGTTTGTTCGCAATGAGGTTGAGTTCTGGAACGATAATAATCAGGCAATATCAATGTTGCGTCAGTGAATTATCAAGAAACCATCAAGAGTGGCAGCATGTTTGAGAAGCGGATTTTAGTAATTGAAGATGATATGGATGCGGCCAATGTGCTCGAAGCTTATCTGATGCGGGATAAGTTTCAGGTCGCAATCGCTGGGGATGGATTGCGAGGGCTCGAACTAGCCACACAATGGCAACCACATCTAATTTTGTTAGATGTTATGTTGCCAGGCTTGAACGGAAACGACGTGTTGGTCGCATTACGTCGTAACAGTAATGTTCCTGTCATCATGGTGACAGCGATGGGGGATGACATCGACAAGATTGGCGCCCTCAAATATGGTGCCGATGATTATGTGGTAAAACCTTATAATCCCAGAGAGGTTGTTGCCAGAGTGCAGGCTGTATTGAGACGCACCCAGAGCAACCAGACGATTCAGGATAAATTGTGTTATCAATCACTAATGCTGGATTTGTCAGCATTTAATGCAACAGTATTGAATGCTTCAGGGGGGCGCGAGCTGGTCGACCTGACTCCCACAGAATTTAATTTGTTAGCAACTTTACTGAAAGTACCGACCAAAGCTTTTTCCCGTCAGGAATTGCTGGAAGCTTGTTTACCCGAAAGTGAAGCCTTGGAAAGGGTTGTTGATACGCATATTTACAATCTCAGAAAAAAACTCGAGGTTTGCGGTCTAACCGGTATTCTTTTAACGGTCCGTTCATTTGGCTACAGGTTCAAATAATAATGATACAAACTGAATCACATCATTCTCTCTGGCGATGGATCTGCCTGCGTATTCTATCGCTGGCCATTGGTACCGTTGTAGTGATTGCCGTTTGCATGTGGTTGCGATTTGCCATATGGAATATCTGGGTGGTTGAGCATATGCCGGAATCTGTCCGAACAGAATTTGGGATATTACGCGACAATCCAACGTTGAATTTGGCGCGGTATCATGAGCTCATTGATACATATTTTGGCCTTTCATTTTCCGATCCATCTATTGCAACCAGAGACTGGCTGGTCCTTGTGACGTTGGTGCTCGTTGCGATTCCATTGATTGTGATGCTTGGTTTGTGGGTTGCACGCCCGTTGTCTAGGCAGTTTTCTCAAATTGCTGTGGCTGCACGTTCAGTGGCACAACGACAATTTTATGCTCATGCTGGAGTGGAACCTGATGCGCCTATCGAATTGGCTGGGCTTGCGCGTGATTTCAATGCGATGACCCGACAATTGGAGAATTATGAGCGTGAGTTACGGGCATCCAGTGTGGCTATGGCTCATGAATTACGTTCACCATTGACGGCAGCGATCGGGCGATTACAGGGAATGTTGGATGGCGTGTTTGTTCCGGACGAACAACAGCTACAGCTAGTAATGAAACAGTTATCTCATTTAAACCGGCTGATCGAGGATTTGCACTTATTATCACTTGCCAATGCCGGACAACTCACTCTGGATAAAACCGCTGTAAATCTATGCGATATCGTGCGGGATAGAATTGCCTGGATGAAACCGCATATTGAAGCCGCTAATTTTGAGATCACGTTTCTACAGCGAGAGGCTTGTTATTGTCAGGCTGACCCATATCGTCTGGGGCAGGTTTTTTCGATCCTGATGGAAAATGCGTTGCGTTATGCGTCAGAGGGAAAGTTACTTCAGATCAATATCATTCCGATGGATCGTTCATTCCAGATTGAATTTCGGGATTTTGGCCCCGGTGTTGCTGCAGATTTTTTACCTCAGATATTTGCGCGATTTTCCCGGGCTGAAACATCACGAGCAAGACATTTTGGCGGAAGCGGGCTTGGTTTATCGATAGCCAAAGCAATCTGTGAAGCACATGGCGGAACGATCGAAGCCAGAAATCTTTCTGATGTGGGCATGTGTTTTGAAATCTCTTTGCCTGCGAGTTGATTTTTCTCATCTTGACGATTTCTTGATAATTACTAAAACAAATCTCGACATACGGCGTTGATACTGGGCTGAGCCAATCAGTTATCAGGAAAAGCATCGTTATGTTTCATCGCATTGTAAGAAGTAGTGTTATTTTTTCAGGCATCCTGTTTTTACTGATGGGATGTGATGATCAGCGCGCCCAAACATCACCCCCCCCACGCCCAGTGAAAACCGTGGTCGTGGACTTTCAACAGAGTAAAAACAAGATTGTTCAAACCGGGGAAATTCGTCCACACACAGAAACATCACTGAGTTTCCGGTTGGATGGACGCATGCTGACTCGTTCGGTCGATGTGGGAGCACAAATCAAGGCGGGTGATGTCATTGGCACATTAGATCCCCGCGATAGTGAGAACCAGCTCAGCAATGCTCAGGCCGATTTAACCAGTGCTATCTCTGCTGAACGACTGGCGAAAAGTAATTTAACGCGTATGCAATCGCTTACTCCCGGTAAAGCGATTGCACCAATAGAACTTGATCAGGCGAAATCGAATTGGGAATCAGCCGTGTCACGCCGGGAAAATGCACAGATTGCCGTAAAAAGTGCCAAAGAACGTCTTAGTTATACGCGTTTAACCGCTGTCGAATCGGGTGTCATTACGACGGTCAGTGCAAACCCCGGACAGGTTTTGAATGCCGGGCAGGAAGTTGTCAAACTGGCTTCAGTTGCTGAACGTGATGCCGTGTTTGATGTACCAGAGCAATTATTGAATCAGAAGAATACTGATCCGATCGTCACTGTTTCTCTCTTGTCTGATCCAGCCGTGAAAACGGTGGGACATATTCGCGAGATCAGCCCGCAAGCAGATGCAACAACCCGAACCTTCCGGATCCGGATTGCACTCGAAAACCCGCCTGATGCGTTTATCCTCGGGGCCAGCGTGTTAGGAACTGTCCAGTTACCCGACGTAGATAGTGTCAAACTCCCTGCTTCCTCTCTGACAAGTGCCAATGGGCAAGCAGCCGTTTATCTCGTTGACCCAGTGACATTGACATTACACGTTGTTCCTATCCATGTCGTGCGTTATACCACGACTGATATCTATGTTTCTGCGGGGTTGAAATCAGGCGATAGGGTGGTGGTGGCGGGTGTTAATAAGCTCAGACCAGACATGAAAGTTGCACTGGATAAGGAGCAAAATTGATGAAAGAACTTATCCATTCTGCAGGTAAATCACGGTTTAATTTATCCGCCTGGGCTCTGGCCCATCAGCAGATGATCGCATTTTTTATGTTGGTCATAGTCGTAGCCGGTATTCTGAGTTATGAACGTTTACCGCGTAATGAAGATCCTGCATTTACCATCAAGACAGCGGTTGTCTCTGCGGCATGGCCTGGTGCGACTGCGACTGATACGGTCAATTTTGTGACGGATAAGTTGGAGAAAAAACTGCAGGAGACCCCGTATCTGGATTATGTGGAAAGCTACACCCGTGCTGGCGAATCGGTTATTTTCGTCAATTTACGTGACGATACACCACCCGATCAGGTGCAACATATCTGGTATACCGTCCGGAAAAAAATGACCGATATTGCGTCAACCTTACCCGATGGGGTAAGCACGCCGGTCGTCAATGACGAATTTGATGATACGTTCGGTACGATTTACGGGTTTACGGCTGACGGATTTTCAACGCGGGAATTGCGAGACAAAGTGGATGATATCCGCGCCGAATTATTAACTGTGCCTGATGTCAGCAAGATCGAGGTATTAGGTGCGGAAGAAGAGCAAATTGTTATCGCATTCTCACCAGCAAAACTCGCCGGGTTCGGTCTTGATATGCAGCAGGTCATTGATACGATCAAGGCGCAGAATGCAGTCACACCAACCGGGATGATCCGTACGAATGGGGAGAAAATAGCGTTACGAGTCAGTGGGGCATATACGTCGGAACAGAGTCTGAAAAATATTACCTTACATCTGGGAAAACGGTTTATTCGATTGACTGATATTGCGACTATTAGCCGGGAAACGGCTGAACCACTCGTGCCCATCTTTAAAGTGAATGGGAAAAAAGCATTGGGGCTGGCCATTTCAATGGCGCCGACAGGCAATATGCTGGATTTTGGTCGGGCGATAAAAACGCGGATGGAGGCGGTTTCAGCGAAACTGCCTTACGGGATCGATGTTGTTAAAGTGGCAGACCAATCGGCTGTTGTGAAAGATGCTGTCAGTGGTTTTATTCGTGTGCTGATTGAAGCAATCGCTATCGTTTTAGCCGTTTCATTTTTGTCACTGGGTACCCGTGCCGGATTGGTTGTTGCTGCATCAATTCCGATTGTACTGGCGATGACATTTGTGGGAATGGAAATTGCGGGTATCGGCTTACAGCGTATTTCGCTGGGAGCCCTGATCATTGCTTTGGGCTTGTTGGTTGATGACGCTATGATCACGGTAGAAGCGATGGTCTCCAAACTTGAAGAAGGCTGGGATCGTAAACGTGCCGCGGCCTGGGCGTATGAAAGTACGGCTTTTCCGATGCTGACTGGAACGCTGGTCATGATCGCTGGATTTATTCCGGTAGGTTTTGCTTCATCCAGTGCGGGTGAGTATTGTTTTTCTTTGTTTATGGTTGTGCTGATTGCCTTGATCAGTTCATGGATTGTCGCGATTTTATTTTCGCCATTGCTTGGCGTCTGGTTATTGCCAATAACACAACGTCTGCACCAAGGTGAACCTGGTCTAATTAGTCGTTGCTATGAAAAGACCCTGCAACGAGTCTTACAGAATCGTAAACTGACACTTTCTATTGCTGTTATCACACTGATAGCCTCAGTGATTGGCGCATCGCATTTGGAAGGGGAGTTCTTTCCATCATCAGATCGTCCAGAATTACTGGTGAGTCTGAATTTGCCACAAAATGTGGAGCAAAGCACGACCCTAAGACAAGTTCAAAAATTAGAAAAAATTCTGAGTAATGACCCCAATATTGATCGCTTTTCAACCTATATTGGCTCCGGTGCTATCCGTTTCTATTTGCCAATGGATGTTCTGTTAAACCATGAAAATATTGCGCAATTAGTCATCGTCGCGAAAAGCCTGCAACAACGTGATGTACTGAAGGCCAAATTAGACCGTTTAATGGATACCGAATTCAGCGCATTTGTATCACGGGTATCACCTTTAGAATTGGGCCCTCCGGTTGGGTGGCCACTGAAATATCGGGTGACAGGGCCGGATCTGGTTCAGGTCAGCTCAATTGCACAGAAATTGGCAAATCTGGTGGCTAAAAATCCGGATACCCGGGATATCAACTTGACCTCTGGCGAGCCGCAACGCAGCGTCAATGTCGATGTGAAGCAAACCGAAGCCCGAGTCGTTGGTCTTACCTCACAAGATGTTGCTAATTCGCTGGCAACCATATTCTCTGGTTTCACGATAACAACTGTTCGTGATGGTAACCGTCTAGTCGATGTTATCGCGCGTGGCACTTCCACAACCCGACAAGATATTGATGCTGTTGCAAACCTGCAAATCACAACCAGCAACGCAGGGAATATACCATTGCGCCAAATCGCAACAGTTTCATATGGTGTAGAACAACCAATCGTCTGGCGTCGACAGCGGGAACCATTTATCAGTGTGCAAATGGATGTCGCGCCCGGAACAAAAGCCCAAATGGTTTCAGCTAAATTGGCTCCTGATGTTGAACGTTTTCGTGCTGAATTACCCGATGGATATCAGATCGTCGAGGGTGGGGTAGCTGTTGAATCAGAAAAAGGTAATGGCTCCGTGTATAGCGTTTTACCGGTCACTGTATTGGTGATGTTGATTTTACTGATGATCCAGTTACAACGTATTTCTCGTATGTTGTTGGCTTTTTTCACGGCCCCATTTGGCCTGATTGGTGTCGTGGCAGCCATGCTTCCAACGGGAACGCCAATGGGGTTTGTGGCATTACTTGGTGTCATCGCTCTGGCGGGGATGATTATCCGGAATGCTGTGATTTTAATTAGTGAAGTTGATTCAAATATTCAACAAGGAATGGATGCAAAATTGGCAATTACACGAGCATCACATCATCGCTCCCGGCCAATATTGTTAACGGCGCTAGCCGCAATTCTTGGCATGATCCCAATTGCACATCAGATTTTTTGGGGGCCAATGGCATATGCGATCATTGGCGGTTTGATTATCGCAACCATTTTTACCTTGATCGTGTTACCTGCCGCGTTAAGTTTGATGATTAAGCATGAATTGACGAAAAGGGAAGATAATACTGACAATAGAAAAAATATTTGCGCATCTGAATGATAAACGCGTAAATTATAAAGAGCACGGTATATTATGACTCAGTGCTCTTTATTCTCGATGCCAATCTGATTTATTACCAAAACCAAGAATGTTATTTGTGAACTTTAATTCTGAAATTTCAATTTTCCAAAGAGGCTGTGATTTTATTTTAGCGATAGGGAATCGCTTGGTGTATAAAAATAGAACGTCATTTTTATTTTCTTCAGCTAAGAGTGAAATAACCCCTTTATACTGAATACCTTTAATTAATGAGATGTTTTTAGGCTGTCCGTTTACAGTTCCTGCTACAAGATGATTGTTTAACATTAATTTGCTATGTCGACTTTCGGCTGATGTCATTAAATAAAATGCAACTTCTTTTTCGTCAAACACATAAAAACAGTTGGCACACCAGATCTCATCATCGAATGAGCAGCATAACGATAATACGTGCTGTTTTTTTAAATAAGTGAAGATAGGGTTTGATGACTCTTGTTCGTTAATCATAACTAATCTGCAAATATCCGGTTCATTGATAATATATTCCCATTAGTAAAACAACCACACAAGGCATTCTGTTAATTATTGAATGCCCCGTGTGTAGTATCAATCGACTCACTTAGCCTCTTTGCTCATTTCTTTAAAGTCATTACCAAAATCAGCAGGGACACCCAGCTCTTTGTCTAAATCAAACATCATGGCATGAGCTACGTTTGAGATTTGCGTATTGGCATAATTGGGCTTATTACAATAGTCATCAAATCGACGGAAGAAATCGTCGGCTGACATGGTGGTATATTGAATATCGTGGATCAGACTGTACGCGCTGACAAAACCAGCAATCCAGTGCATATCCATCACATGAGAAAAGCTTTTACTACGGCTTTTGTTATATTCAGTGCAAGTTTGCCCACCC
Source organism: uncultured Tolumonas sp. (assembly GCF_963556105.2). Taxonomy (NCBI): domain Bacteria; kingdom Pseudomonadati; phylum Pseudomonadota; class Gammaproteobacteria; order Aeromonadales; family Aeromonadaceae; genus Tolumonas; species uncultured Tolumonas sp. Next base: position 2,245,550 of record NZ_OY829944.1, on the reverse strand, counting down.
GCACCGATCATGGAAAACCCATGGGTAAACTTTGGTGGTTCAGTCGGCGCAGTTTCCGCCATGCAGGTTAAACTTAACAATAGTAACCCGGAAAGCGATGTTTTTAGTTTCATATCCACAACCGTCGTAATGTTAGAAGAAAAAATTCAGATGGCTAATCTTCAAGCATTTTGGTGACAATTTCCAGATGCATGATGTTTCTTGTAGAGACTCGGAGGTGTATTTTCGTTGTGGTGCAGGAATAAAGTTTTACAAATGCGGCCTTAATGTTATTTATTTAATATTCGACTTAAAACCTCACTGGCATTATCAGCTTCATTTTTTTCAAGCAGGGAAGCTAATAATGTAATCAAATCGGTCAACTGTCTGGGTTGGAAACCAATATTTAACGCTATTTGCAGATGACGGTTTAACTGCATGTTCAGGCCCTTTAAACTGGTTAATGCAGCAATGGTTACAATCTCACGGGATTGAAAATCAAGATTGTCACGACTCCAAATATCTGCAAAAAGATGCTCTTTAATGAAGGTATCAATTGTGGGTATAAATGATAATGCAGGCCCTGTTTCCAGCGCACCAAGTAATGCCATTTGCATTTCACAACCCAATTCAAATTTGCTTTTCTGCTCTGGTCGCGGGCTGGGTTCTTTGCCTGTTTCATCAATAATGCCACTAGATTGTCGAGATGCTAATACGCGGATAAAGGTGTTAATGGCGTTAATACTGCGCGGAAACCCAACATAGGCATACAGTTGGATGAGAATTTCTTTTATTTCATTAATTGTTAATTTCGCATCAAGCCCAGTATGCAGGCTTTTTTCCAGATTATCTAAATCTCCTTGTGCGGCCAATGCCGCTATCGTAGCGATGCTTTGTTGTTTATTACTAATCGATAAATTCGCCATAATTTACTGCTTACTACGAGGAGTATAAGTAGTGTGTAATAACGCATGCGCTTTGTGACCGCAGGGCCCATCTTTTAGAAACTCGCGGTAGATCTGCAACACTTGCGGGTTTTCATGCGATTTACGGATCGCATAGCTGGCATCCTCGCTGTAAATCGCTTCTGCTCGCTTAGCTCGGATTTCCGGGCTGGTTGGGATCGGTTGCCCACCACCGCCCAGACAACCACCGGGGCAGGCCATCATTTCTATAAAATGGCAGCTGCTGAAAAGGCCGCCAATTTTAATATCTTCCATAACTTTGCGAATATGGACTGTGCCATGCGCGACCGCCACCCGCAGCGTAACGCCTTTTAGCCATTCAAAATCAGCGAATAGATGCTGGAGCAATTCCGGAACAGGCCCGACTTCGGTGATGGGTATTTCAAGCAAGCGGATCCCTTCAAATCCCCGAACCGGAATGATATCGGCGTGCGCGTAAAAGTCCTCAACTTTTTTGCTGGTCACCAATTCAATCACAGTGCGTAAGGCTGCTTCCATTACGCCACCTGTAGCGCCAAAAATGACGCCAGACCCAGTGGGTGTTTCAAAAGGGTCATCAAATACCGTTTTAGGTAGTTTGGGCAGATCAAGACCTGATTCGTGCATCATTTTCGCCAGTTCCCGGGTAGTCAGTGCAAAATCCACATCCTGAAAACCGGAGGCTTTCATCTCAGGCCGATTACATTCGAATTTTTTGGCTGTACAGGGCATTAGGGCTACTGAAACGATGTTCTTGGGATCAAGCCCTTTTTTTTCTGCGTAATAGGTTTTGATGATAGTGCCAAACATTTGTTGCGGACTTTTTGCTGTCGACAACAGATCGAGCATGTCGGGGTAAAAGTATTCGATGTATTTGATCCAACCGGGTGAACAGCTGGTCAGCAGCGGCAGATTTGCCTTAGGATTCTTGTAAGCCAGAGCCTGTTGCAGACGAAGCAGCAGTTCGGTTCCTTCCTCAAGAATGGTCAGGTCGGCGGAGAAATTAGTATCAAACACCGCATTAAATCCCATCCGTTTGATCGCGGTATTCATTTCAAAGGTGAGTGGCGTGCCTGGTTCTAGGCCAAAACATTCACCAATAGCCGCTCTGGGAGCGGGCGCAGTTTGGATCACCACATGCTTGGTCGGATCATCCAATAACGCCCAGACTTCATCAGTTTGATCGACTTCAGTCAGTGCTCCGGTTGGGCAGCGAATAATGCATTGGCCGCATTCAATACATGCAGACAGTGTGAGCGGTTTGTCAGCAAAAGTGGCGATCCGGGATTGATCTCCACGCCCTGTGATGGTGAGGCAACCTATATTTTGCAGTTCGTTACAGGCGCGCATGCAACGACGGCAGAGTATGCATTTGTTCATGTCGAACACTAAAGAACCTGAATGATCGACAGGGTATTTTTGTGAATCTGTCTGGCCAAAACGAAGCAGATCGATACCATATTCCGCGGCTAAACACTGCAGTTCACAATTATTGTTGCGTTTACAGGTATAACACTGGCCGTAATGATCAGTTAATAACAGATCAATAATGTGACGTCGTGCGGTACGGATAGCGGCACTTGTCGTCGTTATTTTCAGTGGTTTGGTGATCGGATAAGTACAGGCGATCTGCAGATCTGGCTGGCCATCTATTTCGATCATACACAGGCGGCAGGCTCCGATAGGGGTTAGATCTGGGTGGTCACATAAGGTGGGAATATGCAGCCCCGCCATTTTGGCGGCTGCCAGTATTGTGGTCCCTGATGGCACGGTGATCTCAATGGCGTCGATCGTAATAGTAATGAGCTGAACCTGCGGTTTTTCAGCCGCAGCGCCATTATCCTTATCAGTCGAAGCACCAGCCGCTTCAGTAGAGGTAGACATTTATGTGCTCCTTTCTACGCGCTTAGCGATATGAACGCTGTCATCGACTATTTCTGCAGATAAATGGGCCTCAATTTCGTCGCGGAAATATTCATTGATCGCCAGCAATATTTTCGGGCTGGATTGACCAAGACCACATCGCGATGTCAGTTGAATTGTTTTACTGAGGCTAAGCAATTCATCCCAATAACGACATGAACATTGCCCATTTAGTAAAGCCCTGACACCGTTAAGTAACACCACATTGCCGTCACGACATGGCGTGCATTGTCCGCACGATTCATCGACAAAAAATTCCAGATAATTTTCTGCTACCTCAATAAGATCTCGAGCGAAGCTATAGATAATGACGGAACTGCCAGGGCCAAGATCTTCGTAAGCTAACTGACGGCTAAAGGCGGTGTAGGGCACTAATCTTCCGGAATAACCGCCGATCTGAACGGCTTTAGCCTTTTCTCCACCGACCAGCGCTAACAGCTCCGAAACACTCGCGCCCCAAGGTAATTCATACAGGCCCGGGCGGGAACAATCCCCCGAAACACTGAATAATTTAAAACCTTTAGAACGCTGGGTTCCTATGCCGGAAAACCATGTTGCACCTTGTTCAAAAATAACGCTGGCTGTTGCCAAGGTTTCGACATTGTTTAATACCGTGGGCTGGTTGTGGAGGCCAATTTCGACGGGATAGGGCGGGCGGTTCCGAGGTTCGCCCCGATTCCCCTCTAATGATTCTATGAGTGCGGTTTCTTCACCGCAGATATACGCGCCAGCGCCCATCTGGATACGGATATCGAAATTAAAATTATTTTTGCCCAGAATATTTTGACCTAATAATCCGCTCTCATACCTGTTTTGTAATATTTGCTGCAGGTGCGGTTGAAGATAAGCATATTCGGCGCGCAGATAGATAATTCCATGTCGGGCACCAATAGCGTAAGCCGCTATAGTCATGCCTTCAAAAACCAACTCAGCAAATTTAGTAAGAATGACGCGATCTTTGAAGGTGCCGGGTTCTCCCTCGTCAGCATTACAAATGACATATTTCATATCGCCATGGGCATCTGTTGCCAGTTGCCATTTACGGCCGGTTGGGAAACCCGCACCACCGCGGCCGCATAAACCGGCATTGGTGATTTCCTCGATCACGTGCTTTGGCGTCATGGCCAGCGCATTTTTTATCCCTGCATTGGTGTGATGATGTGCATAGGTGAGAGCGTTAGTTACAGTAGGTATAAAATCGCTGGCGATGGTTCGATGCGTTTCTGTTGCTTCAATACATTGTTGGATAATTGGTTGAATTTTGTTTGGCGTCAGATTGGAAAATACTACCTCGTTGATCATCATGGCGGGGGCTTGATCATCCATGCCAAGACAACCGATCCATTGTAAAGAAAACATCCCATCCGCGGTCGTTTCGCCAAATTTGATACCAAGCGATTCTTCGAGCCGTTGGGCAACGAGCTTTGCTCCTTTCATCATTGCGTTGATATCACGGCTGAGGCGGATAATGAATTTACCTTGTGGCTTGGTGTTCAGAAAACGGTAGAAGGTAGCGACGCTATAAACCTTTGATGCGGGAATGCCCAATAACTCACCGACACAGTGCATAGCAAATTCGGACAGATAGCCATATTTTGTTTGAATCGCCAAAAGTATAGACAGTAACGCGGAACGCTCATTGGTATGCTTTCCCACTAGTGCTGAGATATACGCCTGTACTTTTGCCTGTTCAGTTAACAACATATCTCTGCTTCCTCCATTCCTATGCCTAAATATATTGGGCTTCTGGTACAGGGAGCTGTCTTTATATATTCAGCGTTACTGCTCGGTTGTTGTTTGAGTTATCGCTTTGATCTCTCTTCATTGATCATAGCTAGTTTGGATGTGCTGAGAGCGTGAAGTTAAAAATTAATTTACACACTGTCGCAAGTTTTGCCCATTCAGGGATATTTAATGAAAAATTAATATCTTAAACATATATTCCACAATTAAATCGCTATCCCTTTGTCAGAGAATACGCTATGTCAGATGATTTTCACGTTCACGGCCCGCATGACCATGAGTTAGAACATGTCAGTCATCACAACAGTTCGCATTCATTTGCGAATCAAATTGCCGTAACGACGGCTATTTTAGCCACTATTGGTGCTCTCTATTCCTATATGGGTGGTGCTACGCAAGCGAACTCCATGCTCTATAAGAATAATGCCGCGATTGCAAAAACTGAGGCATCCGATCAGTGGAATTATTATCAGGCAAAAAATAACCGGCAGAATTTGAATCTACTGGCGCTAGATCTATTGCCAGAAAATAAACGTAGCAGTTATGAAAAAATGGCTGGTCGTTATGAGCAAGAAAAAGAAGAGATAAAAGCCAAAGCAGAAGCGTTGGAAAAAGAATCGGTTGAATGGAATCACCGTAGCGATGAACAAATGCACCTGCATCATCGCTGGGCACAAGCCACGACTGTGATACAGGTCGCTATTTCTATGGCTGCGATCTCGTTACTTACCCGAAAACGTTGGTTAGAATGGTTGATGTGGGGGTTATCCGGTGTCGGCGTTATTTCCGGGATCTTCGCAATATTGCAAATCTAACTAGGTGAATTCAATAGAGTCTTAGCTTAGTGATAAAGGCCGTTCGAAGGAAATAGCATTGGATAAACCTCAAAATACGATCTTTACCCTGCTCATGCTGCTAACACCGATCATGGCTTGTGCTGAGAATTCTTTTTCAAATGACACTGCATTTGGCTTTAATGAAAGCTGGCGAAATAATACGCAAGATATCTTCCGGTCTTATCAGGAAAAAAACAGACTCGATAGTCCCTCTTTATTTGACGGCATAATAAAGGATAAACCGCTCAATTTTGAAAATGCAGCAATACAAAGCGGGCAGTTCAATTTTGATTATCCGGAAATGCTTGATTCGCCACTAAACGATTATATCTCTGAAAAAAATCAGCCTTACTCTTTTCAGAATTCACGGGTATATAAGCTGATACCAAAAGATTTAGTGCCTTATTTGGGATTACGGATGAAATATAACGTTACTTCCAGGTTTTGTTTGGTCAACGATATAACCCCCAAGAATATTTTTTACGGCCTGACGTATACCTATTAGTTATTCCCAGCTTCATCGTTGATCTACATATAAAAAAGAGGAGCATAAGCTCCTCCTTTCAGTGCTATCGAGTAATTACTTCATCTCAATAACAAATTGTTCTTTTGTCCGGCGTACTTTCTTTAGATTAACCAGCCAATCGCCTTCGGTAGCGCGGTATCCAAGAGGAAGCAGAATGACAGAACGTAAGCCTAGTTTGCTCAAACCGAGTATTTCGTCGACTTTAGCAGGGTCAAAACCTTCCATCGGCGTGCAATCAACTTTTACTTCCGCAGCTGCGATGAGTGCGGTTCCTAAACCAATATAAGCTTGGCGGGCGGCATGTTGATAGTTGGTTTCTGCATCACGTCGCGTGTAGTTAGCCAGCAACATATTGCGATAGTTTTCCCAACCTTCGTTTTTGAAACCGCGTTCTTCATTTACCAGATCGAACATCATATTGATCCGTTCTGCGGTGTAATTATCCCAAGCAGCAAAAACCAACAAATGTGAACTATCGGTGATTTGGCTTTGTTCCCAGGCGTGAGGTTGAATTTGCGCTTTCAATTCCGGGTTAGTCACAACAATAACTTGGTAAGGCTGCAAGCCACTAGAGCTGGCGGTCAGACGAATTGCTTCCAGAATGAAATCTACTTTTTCATCTTCTACTGGCAAAGAAGCATCCATTTTTTTAGTTGCGTAACGCCACTCTAAATCTTTCAATAAATTAGTCATTTTCTCTTTCCGTTCTTTATAGCAACAGGAGGGTTTGCTCATCCATCAAATGGAAGTAAGGTCGTGAAGCGAGAAGTAAGAAAACTCATACATGACTTTCGGCCACAATTAACGTTACTCGATGAAGGCGTTAAGCGCGAGAGGTTTAGGACAATTTTGAATACCCAGATCAGATATTCAACGTATTGTCCCAGACCTTTCTTAACTGAATTATTAAACTTGTGTCGACCGTAAATGAACACTCATCACCATCAACTTTAATAGTGTGGTATCTCAGTTGCTACTGGCTACACGAGTCGGCATTTCAGACTCGCCAACGGCATGTTTGACTGCGTCACCTAACTGCCAGACTGCCATGGAGTAGTGCACACTCTTGTTGTAACGCGTGATGGTGTAGAAGTTAGACAGCCCGTACCAATATTCGTAATTTGTTCCGACATCCAAACGCAATACGCTGGCTTCGGTATGTGTACCGAGGCTCTTAGTTGGTTTCAGACCTGCGGCCGTCAAAGCTTGCACGGGATAGCGATTTTCAAAGCCGTATTTGAGACCTAATGCCTGACCATTACCGCGAATGGCGATGGCATCACCTGGTGTCCAGCCATTTGCCTGGAAATAATGGGCAACACTACCGATTGCATCTTCTGGATCCCACAAATTGATATGGCCGTCATGGTTAAAATCGACGGCAAACGATTTGTAGGACGATGGCATAAACTGGCAATACCCCATAGCGCCAGCGAATGAGCCGCGCAGTTCATGTGCATCAACGTGCTCATCTCGTGCCATCAGCAGGAAGGTTTCCAGCTCACGACTGAAATATTCCGAACGGCGAGGATAGTCGAAGGAGAGGGTAGCGAGAGCATCAAGCAAACGTGTTTTTCCAAGCACACGACCCCAACGGGTTTCTACACCAATAATACCAACGATGATTTCCGGCGGTACGCCATATAACTGATAGGCGCGATCAAGTGCTGCTGCATGCTGTTGCCAGAAAGCGACACCATTCTTGATATTATCCGGTGTAATGAATTGTTTGCGGTAACGTAGCCAGGCACCGGTTGGACCAGACGGGCGTGAACTGGGGGTTGGTGCCTGACGGTCCATTAAACTGATCACCGAATCCAAACGTTTTGCGTGGCTGATCCAGTATTCAAGCTGGTTGCGGTCATAATGGTGTTTATCCACCATATAATCGATAAAACGAAGTGCATTTTCGTTGTGCGCAAAATCGCCGCCAGTAAGTGCTGCGCCATCAGACAGATTGTCTGAATGTGGGGTGGTCATTGTGACATTGCTGTTGTTCTGAGAAGACGATTGGTTCGTGTCGCTATCATGACTGCTGCAGGCGGAAAGCAGAGGGATCAGAGCTAATAAAGGAATTAAAGTGCGCATGGAATTTCCGT
>NZ_OY829944.1:802500-1020000 GCF_963556105.2 uncultured Tolumonas sp. | reverse complement strand
ACAATCCATGTTATCGGGTTTACAGCCTTTTATTATTTTGTTGTTTGTATTTCCAACCAACTGGGCTAGTGGCCTTATTCTTCTATTAACTGCCCCGCTAATTCCTGTATTTATGATTTTTACGGGTATGGGTGCGGCAGATGCAAACCGCCGCAACTTTCAGGCATTAGCGCGTTTGTCTGCACATTTTCTCGATCGCTTACAAGGTTTAACAACTTTACGTCTGTTTTATCGCACAAAAGCAGAGGGAGACAAAATCGAACAGGCATCGGAAGACTTCCGTGGCAGAACTATGGAAGTTCTGCGCATGGCGTTTTTAAGTTCTGCGGTATTGGAGTTCTTTGCGTCGGTATCCATTGCACTTGTTGCGGTGTATTTCGGTTTTTCTTATCTCGGCAATCTGAATTTTGGTTCTTACGGTGAACTAACTCTGTTCAGTGGCTTGTTTGTTTTATTGCTGGCACCTGATTTTTATCTGCCGTTACGCGAACTGGGTGCGCATTATCATGCCAAGGCACAGGCTATTGGTGCCGCCGATTCGTTACAAACATTTCTGGATAGCGAAGTGCTTAAAACGACTGGTGGAGAACAAGCACTTATCGATAACTCTGACTTTACAATTGAAGCGACTGATTGTTGTGTATTGGCACATGACGGAAAGGTATTAGTCGGTCCGTTGTCTTTTAATATTAAGCCTAATCAATTTGTAGCGATTGTAGGTAAAACCGGATCAGGCAAAAGCTCTCTGCTCAATGCGTTATTAGGTTTTGCGCCGTATACCGGTAGCTTAAAGATTAATGGTCAGGAGTTATCTACGTTAGATATGCGTGATTATCGGCAATATATTGGCTGGTTAGCGCAAAATCCTCGATTGTTACCCGGCAGTCTGCGGGCCAACTTATTACTCGGTGAGCATAATATCAGTGAGGAATCGCTGCTAAAGGCAGCCGAACAAGCAGGTGCACTCGATATTATTCAGGAAAAAGGCTGGGACTATACCGTTTCCGAGCAAAGCTCCGGCTTGTCAGTTGGTCAGGCACAACGCTTAGCGCTGGCTCGAACCTTACTGAAACCATGCCGTTTGTTATTGCTGGATGAACCAACCGCCAGTTTAGATCGTGTGAATGAGCATAAAATTCTGCAGGCATTGGCACCGTTATGGCGAAAACACACCACTTTATTGGTAACTCATCGCGTTGAACAACTACAGCAGGCCGATCATATTTTACTGTTGCAACAAGGTCAGTTAGTTGCCGAAGGCAGTTTCATGGAGTTGAGCCAACAAAATGATGATTTCCGGGCTTTATTGCTACAACCAGACTTTACCGTTACCGGCATGACGGAGAATGAATATGCGTGAGTTACGTCCTTATCTGAAATTATTTTGGCAACACGCAGGCATGTTGTCGTTAGGATTACTGCTTACGCTTTGCACTTTGTTGGCTGGGTTAGGTTTATTGTCTCTGTCCGGCTGGTTTCTGACGGCTTGTGCAGTGGCTGGCTTAAGTGTCGCGGGAAAAGATGGTTTCAACTACATGACACCAGCTGGCGCAGTCCGTTTTTTCTCTATTATCCGCACCGCCAGCCGGTGGGGGGATCGTGTCGTCAGCCATGATGCAACCTTCCGCGTACTGACCTCGCTGCGGATCCAATTCTGGAAAAAAATTGCGCCGTTATCATTACATCAGTTGCGCACCTGGCGTCAGGGAGAATTACTCAATCGTCTGGTAGCGGATATTGATGCGTTAGATAATTTGTATCTGCGTCTTGTCACGCCGGTATTAGCGGCCATTTTGATCATTGGTTGCCTGGTGGGTGTCATTCTGCTGTTTGATCCACACTTAGCGCTATTACTGGGTACGGCGTTACTGTTTATCGCACTTTTTATACCCTTCTTATTTTATCGTTTAGGAAAACAACCTGGGCAGGCGCTAATTGTCAGCCAAAGTCATTTACGCGAAGCCTGTACCACCTACCTGGCTAATCAGGCCGATTTGTTGCTGTTTGCCGCCGACGAACATTACCGCCAAGCAATCGAACGTGAAGAACAATCGCTACTCTATGCACAACGTCGCATGACCAGTATCAACGGTTTTGCCAGCGCCTTGATGATGGGGTTGCTGAGTGTGGTGTTGTGCACGATGTTGTGGTTCTCTGCCGCCGGTGTGGGTAACCAAACACAAGCCGACCCATTAACTGCTTTGATGGCCTTTTTTGCATTGGCTTCTTTTGAAGCATTACAACCCTTGGCCGGCGCTTTCCAATATTTATCGTCTACGTTTACCGCAGCAAGGCGGCTAAACCAGATCATGGCATCAACACCTGCAACACAGTTTGGTTTAGATGAAACACCAGCCCGTAGCGGAACATTAACTATTCAAGGACTGGCGTTTACCTACCCGGATCAGCCCACCAGTGTATTGAATGAACTTTCATTACAACTGAATGCCGGTGAAAAAGTAGCGATTCTCGGGCCAACAGGCTGTGGAAAATCAACCTTATTAGGTTTATTGACGCGGGAATGGCAAGCGACACAAGGTAACATTTTGCTAGATAACCGTGCGATTGCTGAGTTCACTGATGAAGCATTAAGAGCCTCAATGTCGGTGGTGAGTCAGCGCGTGCATATATTTAGTGCCACACTGGCAGATAATTTACGCTTAGCCAAACCCTCAGCCACTGATGCCGAACTGCTGGCCGTATTAACCAAGGTAGAACTGGATGGTTTATTAGATGCTGCTAATCTGAAAGAAAGTTTACGTCAATGGCTGGGCGAAGGCGGACGTGCGTTATCGGGTGGAGAGCAACGTCGGTTGTCATTAGCGCGGGCATTGTTACACGATGCGCCGTTGTTATTGCTCGATGAAGTGACTGAAGGGTTAGATCCGGCAACAGAACAACGTATTATGCAACTCGTCATACAACACAGTATCGGTAAATCTGTGCTGATGATTACCCACCGACTGACCGGTCTGGAACAAATGGACCGGATTGCGTTGTTGGAAAATGGCCGCTTCCGAATTACGGCTACCCACGATGAGTTGTTGCGTCAGGATCGTTATTATCAGCAATTATTTCATCATCTGAACGATGAATAACTGATATCTATCGAATCTCTCGATCAGCCTCTCTATAATGCTAGTTCTTATTAATGAGAGGCTGAATTGATGAAAAGTCTGCCGTTTGTTGCACTGCTGATGACCATGTTAAGTGGATGTAGTCTGTTTCAGGTACATACCAATCTGGATAAAGAAAACTTCACTGAATACTTCAAACCCGGTTCGGTGAATGTGCTGGATAAAGCGCAGATCCTGGATGCTGATGCAACTTCGATTGGTACAGTGGAAGGTGAATCCTGCCAGAGCAAAAGCACCCAAGCACCGCCTAATATGATTGATGCACAAACAGATGCTCGCCGAAAAGTGGCCGATAAAGGCGGTAATGCCGTGGTGTTTGCCAAATGTATCAGCATGCCAGCCACCACTGAATGCGTATCAAGCATGGTTTGTTATGGCCAAGCCTATAAGGTTAAAGACAGCAAATAATGATGTCTGAGAACCCTGCCAATACACCATTCAGCCTGTCAACTATTGGCGTGATCCGTTCCCCTTATCAGGAAAAGTTTGCCGTCCCTCGGCAACCGGGGCTGGTCACCGCCATGAATGCGCAGTTGGAATTATTACCACCATATAATGATCCGCATTGTGTGCGAGGGCTCGAAGAGTTCAGTCATTTGTGGCTGATGTTCCTGTTTCATCAAAATGGTACTGATGAATGGCACCCAACTGTGCGCCCTCCCCGCTTAGGCGGTAATCAGCGCGTTGGTGTTTTCGCGTCACGCAGCCCTTTTCGCCCTAATCCGGTAGGATTATCGGTGGTGGAACTGAAAGCGATCAAACAACAGGGAAATCGGGTATGGCTGGAATTAGGCGGGGTCGATTTAGTCAATGGCACGCCGATCGTGGACATCAAACCCTATTTGCCATTTGTTGATAATATTCCTGACGCACGTGGTGGCTTTGCACCCGATGCTCCCGTCACCATGCCGGTAAGTTTTACGCCTGACATTGAAATTCGTTGTCAGAAAATTGCACGTACTTACCCCGGATTTCGTGAATTTTTACAACAAGTGATTGGGCAAGACCCACGCCCAGCCTACCGTAAGCAAAATAATGACGATAAAATATACGGCGTCCGATTGCTGACATTTAATATCAACTGGCAGGTTCAACAGGGTGTCGCCGTTATCTGCGCCATCACCGATATCGAATAAGGAGAAAAACCATGATGCATGCCGCATGGTATATGAGCTTTGTATTATCGATATTATTGTTTTTATCGACCGGATGCGATGCAGGTCATGACGCACCTCCGGCAGCCAAACCGAGCACGCAAGATACGATCTTAAAAGATCAGCTGAAGCCGCTGGAAGATGCGAAAAAAGTGGAGCAAACACTGCAGCAAGCGGCCGATAAACAAGCTGAAGCAATGAAGCAGCAAACCAAATAAGAAAAAGGCGCCGGATTCTTTATATACAGAAGATGGCGCCATTTTCTTTGCCTATAATTCGGCGAATTCTGGAATAGGCGGTTTACCGTGCGCTTCCAGAAAATCCAGTAACACTCGCGGGCTTTGGTTCAGCACGCGTTCAGCCGGAAAATCAACACGATCTAATATTTCCAGACTTTTATCTAACTCACCCAGACTAAACGCCACGTGCGAATCAGAACCTAGACTCACCCATCCGCCAGCATCACGCACCGCTTTCGCAATTGCCGTACAGTTTACATCGCTGCCGACACGGGAATGTAAAAACGAAGAGTTGTTGATTTCCAGCGCGACATTATATTTCGCAGCAGCTTCCGCAATGGCATGGATATCAACCGGGAAACGCGGATTACCCGGATGAGTAATGATGTGTACCAACCCGTTTTTCATCGCATTGATCATGGCACGGGTATTGGTATCACGATCTTTCGGTGCAAAAACCTGCTCATGGAAACCAGCCAGGATAATGTCTAATTCACCCAGCATTTTTTCATTACAATCAATATTGCCAAATTCGTCTTTGATGTTGGCCTCGATACCACGCAGGATGGCAACACCATCGACGATGCGGGGAATCACGCGTTGATTGATAAAATGCCACGCATGCGGTGCATCCGCCATATCTGGGCCGTGATCGGTGATCGCAAAAATACGGATGCCTTTACGTTTAGCTTCGGCAATATAATCATGAATGGTACTGTAGGCGTGCGTGCTGGCCAGGGTATGAGCGTGGGTATCGACCTGATAGCGCATAGCTTAACTTCTCCCCTTCTGTCATTGTTTTCAGCATATCATAAAAGTCATTTTTACGGCGGATCGCTATGCTTTTCTGCACATTGTTGATTTTTCCCTTGGGGTGTCATCCACCCGCCTGCTAGAATTTTGCCCCAAATTCCGAATATAACCGGCGATATGCCGGGCTAATGCTCAATAAACGAAGGATCCAACATGCGTACCAGCCAATATTTGCTTTCCACGCTCAAAGAAACACCGAATGATGCGGAAGTGATCAGCCACCAGCTGATGCTGCGCGCCGGGATGATCCGTAAACTGGCTTCTGGCCTGTATACTTGGTTACCGACCGGCCTGCGTGTATTGCATAAAGTTGAAGCCATTGTACGTGATGAGATGAATAAAGCCGGTGCCATTGAAATTTCAATGCCAGTCGTGCAACCAGCAGAGTTGTGGGAAGAGTCTGGTCGTTGGGAACAATATGGCCCAGAGCTGTGCCGTCTGACTGATCGTCATAACCGTCCGTTTGTATTAGGCCCGACTCATGAAGAAGTCGTTACCGCACTGGTACGCTACGAAGTAAACAGCTACAAACAGCTGCCACTGAACCTGTATCAGATCCAGACCAAATTCCGTGATGAAGTTCGCCCTCGCTTTGGTGTGATGCGTGGTCGTGAATTCACCATGAAAGATGCTTATTCCTTCCATCTGAACAAAGAGAGTCTGGTCGAAACCTACGGCAAAATGCATCAGGCTTACTGCAACATTTTCAGCCGCATGGGTCTGGATTTCCGCCCAGTATTGGCTGACACCGGTTCGATCGGTGGCACGGGTTCACATGAATTCCACGTGCTGGCCAACAGTGGTGAAGACGTGATCGCTTTCTCTACCGAATCAGATTACGCCGCTAACGTGGAAATGGCCGAAGCGTTAGCTCCTGCCGGTGAGCGCCCAGCACCGTCCGCGAGTGCGACCAAAATTGCTACGCCAAATGCACACACCATTGCGGAAGTTTCTGCATACCTGAAAGTGGCTGAACAGCAGACCGTTAAAACACTGTTGGTTAAAGGCGAAGCCGATGAACAAGGTAAAGCAGGCGTTGTTGCGCTGGTTCTACGTGGTGATCATGAACTGAACGATATCAAAGCCGAGAAAGTGGCTGGTGTTGCAGCACCATTAACGTTCGCCAGCGAAGAAGAGATCCGTGCCGTTGCAGGTTGTGATGCCGGTTCCATTGGCCCACAAAACCTGAAATGCAAAGTGATCGTCGATCGCAGTGCAGCGCATCTGGCTGATTTTGTTTGTGGCGCCAATGAAAATGGTTTCCACATGACTGGCATGAACTGGGATCGTGATATTCAGGGTTACGAAGTCGCTGATATCCGTAATGTGGTGGAAGGTGACCCAAGCCCATGCGGTCAAGGCACCCTGCTGCTGAAACGTGGTATTGAAGTGGGCCATATTTTCCAACTCGGCACCAAATACTCTGAAGCAATGAATGCCACCGTGCTAAACGAAGGCGGTAAATCGACCGTAATGGAAATGGGCTGTTACGGTATCGGTGTTACCCGTGTGGTGGCAGCGGCGATTGAACAAAATTTTGACGATCGCGGTATTATCTGGAGCGACGCGTTGGCACCATTCCAGGCGGTGATCATCCCAATGAACATGCAAAAATCGCAGCGCGTTCAGGAACTGGCTGAGCGTTTCTACACTGAACTGCAAGCAGCCGGTGTTGAAGTATTGCTGGATGATCGTAAAGAGCGCCCAGGTGTTATGTTTGCCGATATGGAGTTGATCGGTATTCCGCATGCGATCGTGATCGGTGATCGTGGTATCGACAACGGCGTGGTGGAATACAAACACCGTCGTAGCGGCGAGAAAACCGAAATTGCGATTGATGAAATTGTGGCAAAAATTAAAGCCCAATTAGCGAAATAATCATCGCATCTTAGAAACCGGCCAAATGGCCGGTTTTTTTATGTCAAAAAAATGTCTTCGCGAGATCAGCTTAGTATCGTTGCTTTAGCTTCTTTCTTTTGAAACGACAGCGAAGCGTCAACCCGCAATGTCATATTTCCTACTGCTTTTCTAAAAAACCTTATACATCAATAGATTAAAAAAGATCTAAAACAGGCATAGCTTTTGCTTTATTTAAAATAAGATTAGTTTTTAAGTGGGTAAAAGATATGGAAGGTTTATCTGTTGTAGCGACATATGATCATGCCCCGGATCTGCATTTTGCCCGCGTGAGTGGCTTTAGCCCGATCTCCAGCAGCGATAAATTAGCCTTGCTGGAAACGCTGATGACGCAAGAAAAACTCGCCGATCTGCTGCAATCTTTTGCCACCTGGACCAGCCAACATTTGCCGGTTTGCCGCATGGCTTATATCTGGATGGAACAACGTTTTGAGATATTGAATCTCGGCCGTGGCGCTTACAAACAACATTTCTCGCTGCTTGATCCTAAGATGCAGTTGCTGGGCCAAGTTGATTACGAATTAACCGGCAAACTGAACCCGCATCAGCATCGTCTGTTGCAGCAATTACACCAGTTATTGATTAACCCGTTACGTCTGTTTCTGAAAATGGAAGAGATGGATCAGCAATGCCGGATGGATCATTTAACCGGTGTGGGTAACCGCGCTCATTTTGACGAAGCGATGCAGTTATCCATTGAGCAGAACAATCGTCAGCCAAATGGTTTAACACTCATGCTGGTTGATTTAGATCACTTTAAACAGATCAACGACACCCATGGTCACCCAACTGGCGACCGTGTTTTAAAAGTGTTTGCTGAACTTTTGACTGATGTTGTACGCGGTACCGACATGGTCTTTCGTTTAGGTGGCGATGAATTTGCGCTGATGTTCCAACCGGCAGATGAATTTACCGCATTACGCGTGATGGTACGTTTACAAAAACGTCTGGCACAACATCCAGAACTGAAATTATTGAATGTAGGTTGCAGCTTAGGTTATACCAATTGGACCAGCGGTATGAGCGCCAAAGAGCTGTATCATCTGGCTGATGAGCAACTTTATCACAATAAAAATCTGCGCCGGGATGCCTGAATTCAGGCATTCGGCTGCCAGTTAATTGTTAACCCTTTACAGCCCGTTTCACAGAGATAGTCCTGACAGATAAATAAGCCGACAACTGCGGCAATCTTCCCCTGATAACAGATGACTGGCATTGTGCCCCGGCGCCAAGGCGCAACCTCATACTCTTGCCATAATTTCTTCAACTCACGCGAATGTTCTCTCCCTACCGGATGCGCTTTGTGCGAACCAGGCAAGCCATATTCCAACGTTATTTGTTCTTCTGCTTCTGGCATGCGTAACCGCATTTCATTCAGATAATCAGTCTGTAACGTCAAAACGCCATTCGCTAAATGAACGGGAATATCGATTGGTAATGCTTGCGACAACATGGCTGCTGGCATTGGGGAAACGTGATATAAACGCTGCTGATAGCGACGGATAACGCCTTGTTGCCAGACAAGTTCGGGCATTGCATCTGCACGGGCTAATGCCACTTCAGGCCAGATCTTCTGTAATTGCGCGTGTGATGGCACCGTGCCGGTTTGTTGGCGTAACCAGAAGCGCAATAACTGATGACGTCGTGCAGGTGACAAACTCTCCAACAACTCGATTTGCAAACTGCCATCAACATGCTGACAGGCGAACAGATCTGTTTTGGCAATTTCATCGAGTAATGTTTCTTGTTCCGCACATAAAGCGGCACTGCGCGCTGCAGTTACCGCCATCTCCGGCCACCGTTCCCGCAATAATGGGATCACGCGCTGGCGCAGAAAATTACGATCAAAACGCTCATCATGATTGCTGTCATCTTCAATCCAGCTTAAGCGCTGGCTGATCGCCCAATCCAATAATTGCTGACGACTAAAAGATAATAGCGGGCGCACCAAGCGACCACCGGCAAAATCAGTTTCCATTGGCATGGCCGCTAAGCCTCGTGGGCCCGAACCACGCTTCAGTGCTAACAGCAGTGTTTCCAGCTGGTCATCTTGATGATGCGCCGTAAGTAACATGCCACCGATTGGTAAATACTGCCGAAACACCGCATAACGCGCCTGACGCGCCAGATCTTCCAAACTTTGACGATTTTGTTTTGCAATCTCAACACGTTGTGCCGTAAACGGGATTGCCAGTGTCTGGCAAGTTTGCTGGCAGTGGCTCAACCACTGATCAGCCAACGGATTCAATCCATGATGGACATGTACCGCTTGCAACGAAAAACCCGTTCGTTGACGAGTATAACGAGCCAATAATTCCAGCAATACGCGGGAATCCAGACCACCACTAAAGCCGACCAGTAAAGGGCCGGGTTTGAGCTGTTGATCCAAAATGGCGAATACGTCAGTTTCTACACGATAGTGGCTCACAGGAACTCATTTCAGAACACAATCAAGATGAACACATGATAACAGAAGGGCTTCGGGATCACTGCTGTGTGAGCTATCACAGATTTACTGCATCACGGCGTTTTAATCAGATTTTTGTGGAATTGTTGACTACAGTCAGACAAAGCCACACTGGTGATGTAACAAATAGCTGTATCAGGAACAAGCATGAACAAAATACTGCGTGCACAATCCCAAGCGCCTGACGCAAAAACTGCAGTAACCGAATTGAAAAACCAGTTCAATTCTCAGTCTGCGAGTCTGCTCCTGTTTTTTTGCTCCGCCCATTATGATTTAACTGCAATTGCAGAGAGTTTTAATCTGTTATTTCCTGATGTTGCGGTTGTTGGATGTACGACCGCCGGCGAAATAGGCCCCAATGGTTACATTGAACACTCCATCAGTGCCGTATTATTTCCGCAAGATGAATTTAGCGTGGTCACCGGTTGCTTAAACAAGATCACTGAGCTGACCGAATCGGACAGCAAACAGTTTGTACAATCGCTACTACCACAGCGAGAACACTTATCACGCCTCAATAACCATCGTCACGCATTTGCCATGCAATTAATTGATGGCTTGTCCGGCAAAGAAGAATTCATCAGTTACAGTTTTCAAAAAAACTTGGGCAGCATTCCCCTGTTCGGTGGTTCCGCTGCCGACAATATGCAATTCGTACAAACACATGTCTTTCATCATGGCGCATTTCATGAAAACAGCTGCGTATTAGTCTTATTCAGCACCAACAGACCATTTCGTCTGTTTAAGACACAAAATTTCTCAGGCATTGGTGAACCGTTAGTAGTAACAGCCGCTGATCCGGTTAACCGAACTATTATCGAATTAAATGGTCTTCCCGCTGCTGATGTTTATGCGCAGCGTATTGGCAAAAACATATCGGAACTAAACACCCACTTCTTTGCCGCATTTCCACTTGTCATCAAAATAAACGGCAATGAATACATTCGTTCCATACAAACAATGAATTCAGATGGTAGTTTGCGGCTTTATTGCGCCATTGATGAAGGTGTTGTATTGCGGGTTGCTGATAGTACAAACCTGATTAATGATTTAGATCAGCAATTTAGCAAACTCAAAACTGCTCTTGGGGAGATATCGCTGACCCTAGCTTGTGATTGTTCTTTGCGACGCATGGAAATTATTGATAACCAACAACTCACTGCTGTTGCGGATATATTCCGACAATATCGTACTTCTGGATTTAGTAGTTTCGGTGAGCAATTCGGTAGCTTGCATGTGAACCAGACCTGTACCGGGATCGCTTTTGGTTGCGGAGAATCGCCATCATGACTGACAAACAGCCAACAATGACCGAATTACAGAATGAAATCATCCGTCTGAATAAAATGGTCTCCGCGTTAATAAAACGGGCTGATGCAGTAGATGCCGACAAGATGACGGACTTTAGCCTGTTTCAAACCCAAGTAATGCTGCAAGACGAAGTCATGAGCCGGACGGAGCAGCTAGAAAATGCATTATTAAAAAACAACCAAATCAATGCTGAATTGATTGATGCACAACGCAAAATGGCCAACGAAATTGAAGAGCGAAAGCTGGTACTTTTAGCGTTGGAACAAGAAAAATCGGAACAAAAAGAATTAATTCAAAAACTGGAAGAAAGCGATCGTCAGCTACGGCAATCGGAAAAATTGGCATCGATTGGCCAGTTAGCTGCCGGTGTTGCTCACGAAATTAATAACCCGATGGGATTTATCACCTCGAATCTGAGTTCGCTGCAGCGCTATTTTACCCAGCTATTTCAATTGATTGCACTTTATGAAAAATCATCTGCCGACCCGGCTAATCCTGTTTGGCCTCTACAGATCCAGTCATTAAGGGATGAAATCGACATCGATTTCTTGAAAGAGGATATTGGACCGCTATTTCAAGACTCGATAGAAGGGGCTATCCGCATCAGGCGGATCATTCAAGACTTACTGCATTTTTCCCGAGCCGGTGAAAATTACTGGGAATGGGCTAATTTACAAGATGGTCTGAATAGCACGCTAAATATACTGAGTAATGAACTGAAATATAAAGCTGACGTGATCCGGGAATATGGGGATATTCCGCCAGTTCATTGCATGCCCGCGCAGCTTAATCAGGTGTTTATGAACATGCTGCTGAACGCTGTACATTCCATTGATATTCATGGCGAGATCCGCGTAAAAACTGGCGTGAGCCAAGATCAGGTTTATATCACGATTGCGGATACCGGTAGTGGAATGACGCCTGAAGTAAAAGCCAAAATTTTTGACCCGTTCTTTACCACAAAACGCTTAGGTGCCGGTACCGGTTTAGGTTTATCGGTCGCCTACGGCATTATCAAAAAACATCAGGGGCATATTGATGTGCAAAGTGAACCCGGTAAAGGTTCCGTCTTTACTGTCTGGTTGCCCATTTCGCCCGTGATCGAGTCAGACGATCCACACTGAAATTAATGCGTCACTGCCGGATTGCGTTTACGTAATAAAAAGATCAATGGTAACGCCAACAAGGTAACAAACATCACCAACCGGAAATCACGCAAATAGGCGATCAAACTAGCCTGCTGGGTGATGGTTTTATTCAGCAAAGCAAGGCCACCTGCCGATCTCAGATCCCACAATGTCGGCAGCTGATGTAACCAAATAACGTTAAATCCGTTGGTATTCTCGGCCAGAATGGAATGAAAAACCTGCGTATTTTGCGACAGCAAAGTGACCACGATTGAAATACCAATACTGCTACCGATATTGCGCAACAAGCTATACATCGCCGTGCCTTCATTTCTATATTTCTGATCGAGTGTCATAAAGGTCATTGTGCTCAGCGGCACAAACACGAATCCCATCCCAAAACCTTGGATAAAACCAGTTCTAAACAGATCGAAGAACGTGATATTCAGATCAAACAGCGACATTTCCCATAATGATTCAACCATCATTAATAAACCGACCACCAATAAAGTACGAAGATCAAACCGACGCATCAGATGGCCGACCAGACTCATACTCAACATGGTTCCTAGCCCACGCGGAGCCATGGCAAACCCCGTTGCTAAGACCGGATAACCCAACAGGTTTTCTAGAAAAGGGGATAACAAGGCCACGGTCGACAGCAGCATGACGCCTAAGATAAAGATCAGTAATAAGCCAATGCAGAAGTTTCGATCTTTGAACATGGCAGGGTGAATAAACGGCGCTTTGTGCGTAAACATATGCACAATGAACAGATAGATAAACAATACGGCACAGATGCCTTCGAGGATGATTTCTGTCGAGGTAAACCAGTCTTTGGATTCACCACGATCCAAAAACATCTGCAACGCGCCAATGGCGATAGCCAGTAAGCCAAAGCCAAGACCATCAAAGCGGATGGTTTTATTGGGTTTGGTTTCCGGCACAAACAACCAGATACCGACCAGTGCCAGAATGCCAACCGGCAGATTGATGAAAAATACCCAACGCCAGTTGTAAAACTCCGTCAGGTAACCGCCCAGTGTCGGCCCTAAAATTGGGCCAACCATGACGCCAATACCCCAGATCGCCATGGCCTGACCACGTTCTTTGGGTTCATAGACATCTAACTGGATCGCTTGTGACAGCGGCACTAAACCAGCACCAAATATTCCCTGCAAAATACGAAATGTCACGATCTCAGGTAGTGATTGCGCGACTCCACACAATACCGATACACAGGTAAAACCAAGCACTTCCCAGAAAAATACTCGTTTACGCCCAAACCGGTTCACTAAAAAACCGTTTAACGGCGTACAAATGGCGGCCGCTACAATATAGGAGGTGAGCACCCACGAGATCTGATCCTGCGTTGCCGCCATACTGCCTTGCATATAAGGTAAGGCGACGTTGGCGATGGTGGTATCCAGCGTTTGCATCACCGTGGCGAGCATCACAGCAACTGTGATCAAGCCTCGATGCGCAACACGAGCGGGGTGAGTCGTGGAAGTTGGTATGACAGACATGCTAGCCTACTTGGTTACTTACTGCTGTGCCCACGCCATACCGGGAACATGACGGCGGTGCTCGGTGTCGATATCCACGATAGCGCTCATCCCCGTCCGTAACTCCGGCTGATTAAGACTCGTATTGATGCGGATCCGCACCGGAATACGCTGAATGACCTTCACCCAATTCCCGGTAGAATTCTGCGCTGGTAACACGGAAAACTCCGCCCCGGTTGCCGGGCTGATGCTTTCAACAACTCCCTTGCCTTCCCAATCAGGATAGGTATCCACATGGATGTTAACGCTTTGGCCTAATTTCACGTGCGTAAGATCGGTTTCGTTGTAATTCGCTTCCACCCACACCGATTTATCTGAGATCAACGCTAATGCTTGAGCGCCAACCGCCAGATGCTGTCCCAGTTTTGGTAATTGGCTGACCACGCCTGAATCCGGCGCCGTAATATGAGTATGTGCCAGATCTAATTTCGCCTGCGCCACCTCGGCTAACGCCGCTTTAACCTGCGGATGCTCATCAACGGCAATAGTCGGATCGCCCACCAGATTTTGTTTCAACTGTTCTAACTGATTGCGTAATACGACTAATTGCTGGGAAGCCACATCGACCGCTTGCTTGGAATCATCCACCCCAGAAGCGGAAACAAAATGGCGTTCGGCTAATTCCGCCTGACGTTTATAGGCTTTTTGCGCATATGCGTAATTGGTATTTTGCAGGGCGATCTGGGATTCAACCTGCTGATATTGCGCTTTTAAGGCGGAAATCGTGGTGCGGATATTCGCCAGATTAGCTTGTGCTTTTTGTAACGCAACTTGATAGGCAGCAGGATCGATTTCAAACAACGCTTGCCCTGCTTTTACCGGCACATTTTCTTTCACATATAACGCAACAACCTGCCCAGCCACTTCAGTACTCAGCGGGATCTTGTCACTTTTCAGGTAAGCGTTATCGGTCTCAACATACCGGCCACTGTTCAGATAAAAATAACCACCACCCAGCAATAAGACAAAACAAGGCCCGAGCATCAGCCAGCGACGTAATTTATTTAAAGAACGGGAATTAGTGCTTTCAGGCTGTTTTTCACTCATGATTTGTCCTCTTTACCCAACATGGCACTATGAGTAGTGTCGATATCTTCACTCAGCAAATTGGTTTTCATCACCAACAATGCTTCGACAAATGCGTCAATTTGCGCAGCCGTTAAATCTTTAGTCATTAAGCTTTGCAGCTCCTGCACTTCAGCACGGATCTCGGTTAGCACCGGCTCTGCCGCCGGTAACAGATATAACCGAAACGCCCGGCGATCTTGCTCATCGTTGCGGCGCTCAATCAGCCCCATCTCAACCAGCTGGTCTAACTGTTTAACTAAGGTAATTGGCTGAATTTCTAGTATTTTTGCCAGATCGACCTGACGTAACCCCTGACAACGCGATAAGCGTAACAAGGTGCGACTTTGCGCATGGGTGAGTCGAAAGGATTCCATTTGTTGGTTAAATCGTCTTCGGGTCAGTCGGGCTACTTCACCAAAGAGAAAAGCGATGTCAGTACTGTTCATGCTGGTCACACAAAGATAATAGCAATACATATAATATACATGGCTCATTATATTTACAGCAATGTAATTTGTGTAGACGATTATGTGTGTGGTTGGTTTGAGCGGATCAAAAAAGCCCCTATTCGGGGCTTTAAAAAGAGAGCTGTTATTTGACTGAAAGCTAGCTACTAACCGTTAGTTGATTTCCAGCGGGGCAAAATTTTTCACCAGCTCATCGATCGCTTTCATCTGCTGCAGGAATGGCTCAAGTTTATCCAATGGCAAAGCACTTGGGCCGTCACAACGCGCATGATCCGGATCAGGATGCGCTTCGATAAACAGACCAGCCAGACCAACCGCCATACCGGCACGCGCCAGATCAACCACTTGTTCACGACGACCACCAGACGCAGCGCCCAGCGGATCACGACACTGCAGCGCATGGGTAACGTCGAAAATAACCGGGCTGCCTTGGCTGGCATTCTTCATCACGCCAAAACCCAGCATATCGACAACCAGATTGTCGTAACCGAAATTCACACCACGCTCACACAAGATCACGCGTTCGTTACCACATTCAGCGAACTTCTCAACGATGTTTTTAACCTGACCTGGGCTTAGGAATTGTGGTTTTTTCACATTCACTACGTTGCCAGTTTTCGCCAGCGCTTCGACCAGATCAGTCTGACGCGCCAGAAACGCCGGTAATTGCAGCACATCGACCACTTCGCTGATCGGTTTTGCTTGCCATGTTTCATGCACATCGGTGATAAGACTGACGCCGAAGGTTTTTTTCAACTCTTCAAAAATACGTAAACCTTCTTCCATACCAGGGCCACGATAGGAATGAACGGAAGAGCGATTGGCTTTGTCCCAGCTGGCTTTAAATACCAGAGGAATGCCCAGTTTTTCAGTCACGGTGACATAGGTTTCGCAGATCGACATCGCCAGATCGCGCGATTCCAATACGTTCATGCCACCAAACAGCACGAATGGCTGATCGTTAGCAACATTGATCCCGTTAAACTGAACGACTTTCTGTTTCATTCCTCACTCCATCAGTGCAAAGTTGTTGCGCCATGATCCAGAAAAGCCAGCTGCATTTTCAGCACAGCAGCGACCGGATCTTGCGGGCATTGTTCAATAAAATATGAATAATCATTGGCCGCTAATTGCGGGCATTCCAATTGTTCATACACTAAACCCCGATCACGAATTTCATACGGATCATCCGGGTTCATTTTTAATAAAACTTCACTGGCTCGTAATGCTTCCGGCAAACGACGGCTTTGGAGCATACAGGCTTTGGTGACACTCAATAAGCGCAATAGAATCTGACGTTGATCCGCTTCTTTGGTGTATTTGCTGTCCATTGTCGTCAAATCACCCAGCGTTGCCCGCAGCATTAATGAGCGCTGGGCTGCATCCCACTCTTCACCGGTAAACGGATCGATAAATACCGGCGTATCTTCCGGAAACAGCAGTAAAAAATTACCGGGGAAACAGACACCGCGTACCGGTATTTCAACCGAGTTCGCCAGATGCATTAACACAATACCTAAGGTGATCGGTAAGCCACTGCGCTGGGTCAACACATTATCCAGCAGACAATTTTCTGCCGCATAATAATGTTCCCAGTCACCCGCAAACTGCAGCTCATGATAAAACGCATGCAGTAATTGCTGGCGGCGTTGTTTGATATCACATGCCGTCACATACGGGCGAATAGCGGTGCGCAATAGACGTAACTGCTGCAAACCATCGATTAAAACCGGCTGCCCCTGCACATCTTCTGCCGCCATCAGCGCCAGCATCGCAATATCCAAACCCTCAAAATCAGTATCATGTGTAATGTTCATTTGCGTACTACCTTGCAACATCACCAAACCATTGGCCGCCAGAAACTCTATCCTGACCACCTAAATCCTGTCTTGTCATGACTGCATGAAAACCGCGTGCCAACAGTAATTCGCGTACTGCCTGGGCTTGTTGCCAACCATGTTCCAGCAACAACCAACCACCATCGGCAAGATATTCCGGTGCTTGATCAATCAGTTGGCGGATATCCGCCAAGCCATCTTCTTCGGCAACCAGTGCGGTGAGTGGTTCAAAACGTACATCACCCTGCGCCAGATGCGGATCAGCAGCATCAATATAGGGCGGATTAGAGACAATCAGGTGGAAATTTTGTTCATTCAGCGCCGAAAACCAGTTACTGGCCAGAAATTTGACTGAAAAACCTAACCGTGCCGCATTCCGCCGCGCTAATTCCAACGCGGCTGGCTCGCGCTCTACTGCCCACATGGTCAAACCGGGACATTCCGATTTCAGCGCCAGTGCGATAGCACCCGTGCCCGTGCCCAGATCCAGCGCTTTTAAGCCTTGCCCACGTTCTGGTAACAGGCTCAGCGCCCATTCCACCAGACATTCAGTATCCGGGCGTGGAATTAACGTCGCCGGCGAAACCTGTATCGGCAGCGACCAGAATTCGCGCACACCCAGAATATAAGCGACCGGTTCACCTTGTTCGCGGCGAACAGCCAGTTGCTCCAAGTGCTCAACTTGTTCCGGCGTTAACTCTTGTTCCGGCCAGGTACGCAAAAAAGTACGGGTACAACTTAATACCGCACATAACAGACAATCCGCATCCAGTGCGGCACTGTCGCTATCGGCAAAACGCTGGATCAACTGCTGACGCAGGGACGCTATTTGCATGAATGGTTCTCTGTTCATCACTATCGATGATTATTGCTCTGATAATGCCGCTAATTGGTCGGCTTGGAATTCCTGCAACAGTGGTTGCAACAGGCAATCCAGATCGCCTTCCATCACTTCCGACAGACGATACAGTGTCAGGTTGATACGATGATCACTGACTCGACCCTGTGGGTAGTTATAGGTACGAATACGATCCGAACGATCACCGGTACTCAAAATACTGCGGCGGGTTGAATCCGCTTCGGCACGACGTTTATCTTCTTCCTGCTGTGCCAGACGCGCCGCCAGTACTGACATCGCACGCGCTTTGTTTTTATGCTGTGAACGTTCGTCCTGACACTCAACCACCGTGCCAGTTGGAATGTGGGTAATACGAATCGCCGAGTCGGTTTTATTGATGTGCTGACCACCCGCACCCGAAGCACGGAACGTATCGATACGCAGATCAGCAGGGTTAATATCCGGGATCTCTTTTTCTGGGATTTCCGGCAACACCATCACCGTACAAGCGGAGGTATGCACACGACCTTGTGATTCAGTTTCAGGCACACGTTGCACACGATGACCGCCCGATTCAAACTTCATCACACCGTAAACGCTCTCACCTTCCATGCGCACGATGATCTCTTTATAGCCGCCATGCTCACCATCACTGGTGCTCATAATTTCCATGCGCCAGCCACGTCGTTCGGAATATTTGGAATACATACGGAACAGATCACCAGCGAAAATCGCCGCTTCATCACCACCGGCACCGGCACGAATTTCCAGAAAACAGTTGCTGTCATCTTTCGGATCTTTTGGCAGCAATAACACCTGTAATTCCGCTTCCACGCGTTCAATCAGCTGTTTGGCATCAGCCAGTTCATCCTGCGCCATGGCTTTCATTTCAGCATCATCGCCCGCCAGCATCTCTTCGATGGCTTGCAGATCGGCTTCGGCCTGCTGATATTGCTGGAAACCCGCAACCACTTCACCCAACTGCGAATATTCCCGGGTCAGAGCACGGAATTTATCCTGATCGGAAACCACACTTGGTTCACCCAGCAGCGCCTGAACTTCCTCATAGCGCTCCATCAGTCCTTCCAGTTTTCTGATCACTGTTTCTTTCATAGCATTCCTGTTTGATTTGTTTTTTGCTCAGCGCAATTTGCGTGATATTTAATTTTTTTCGTCGAGTCGTAAAGCCTGACTCAATAATAATAACGAGCTTTTATCTTCGGCTTCGCCTGCTTGGCGTAGCGCTTCGGTTGGCGCATGAATAAGTTTGTTCATCAGTCGCTCACTCAGCTCGGATAACACCGCCGCCGCATCGTCACCTTGCTCAAGTTTGCGCAACGCCAGCGCTAACTGTTCTTGGCGTATGTCATCAGCCTGTTGGCGATAAAGGCGCACATGGTTTTGTGCCGATAAACCGCGGAACCAGTTCATGAACTGTTCGCGCTCATCCTGCACAATTTGCTCCGCTTGCCGCGCCGCCTGCTCCCGGTGTCGCTGATTTTCGGCAACGATGTTTTGCAGATCATCGACGGTATACAGGTAAGCGTCAGACAATTCTCCGACCTCTTCCTCAATATCGCGTGGCACCGCAATATCAATCAGCAACATCGGCTTGTTACGCCGCTGTTTTAACGCCCGTTCGACCAAGCCTTTACCTAAGATCGGTAACGGGCTGGCCGTTGAGCTGATCACCAGATCGACTTCCGGCAATACCTGCGGGATCTCATTTAAGGTAATCACATCGGCCTGCCAGGCACCGGCAATCGCTTGTGCGCGGATCAACGTACGGTTGGCTACGGTCATTTGCGAGACCGAATGCCCATACAAATGTTGTCCAACCAGTTCTATTGTTTCACCAGCGCCAATCAGCAAAACTTTTACTTGTGATAAATCACCAAAAATCTGCCGCGCTAACGTTACGGCGACATAAGCAACCGACACACCGTAAGCGCCGATTTCTGTTTCGGTGCGCACGCGTTTCGCCACACCAAAGGTGCGTTGGAATAAGCGATTCAACAGCCCTTTTACCGCACCTTGTTTACTGGCGGTATCCAGCGCTTGTTTTACCTGACCTAAGATCTGCGGTTCACCCAAGACCAGTGAATCTAGCCCCGCGGCCACGCGCATCAGATGACGCACCGCTTCACCATCTTGCAACTGATATAACGCCGGCTGGAGTTCATCTTCCGTCAGATGCTGGAAATGTGACAGCCATAGAGCAACCTCTTCACTGGCGCCGCTATCAACAGCACAGTAAAGTTCAGTACGATTACAGGTGGAAAGAATCACCCCTTCCCTGACACCGGGGACCGATGTTAACGCCGCCAAAGCATCGTCAATGCGCTCCGGCCCAAAGGCCACTCGCTCACGCAATGACAACGACGCCGTCTTATGGTTTACCCCCAGCACAAACAGATGATGCATCAGGCTGCGGACTCGTCAGCTAATTTAGGGCAGCTATTCTACGAAAAAGTGGCGATCTTTGAAAGCAAAGCACCAGCGCCGATACCCAAAGTCATTAGTGTGGTGACAAGGCGGCATATGAACGCCGGCAACGACGCTGCAACTTCAAGTATGAAGGGTATATACTGTCGTATCGTTAAAGGAGGCTTTGTGAAAACATTACAACAACTATCATTGCTTTTTTGCCTGCTAATTCTGAGCGCGTGTACCTCACAACAACATCAATTAGACAATGCCAGCTGGCGTATGCAACGTCAGAAGCTGGAAAATATTACCCACTGGACCATCTCCGGTAAGCTGGCCATTATCACGCCAGAGAAAAAAGGCTCTGCCCGTATCCACTGGCAACAAAATGGCGATGATTATCACCTCAATCTGACCAGCCTGCTTGGCACCCGCATCATGGAAATGAGTAAAGAAGGCGATAAAGTCGTTATTATCGATGATAAAGGTCGTGAATATCGCGGCACCGATGCCGAATATCTGGTCTATCGCTTAACCGGCTGGCAAATGCCGGTATATAAACTGCCGTTATGGATCAAAGGTCTCCCAGGCGACACCGACTATGACATCAATGCGACCGGTCAGGTGACCAACATCAAAACACCCAACTGGCAGATGCAATATCAAAGCTATCAGGAAGTTGATGGTTGGATGATGCCAGAGAAAATCACCTTTAAAGGTCAGCAAACCGAACTCCGTCTGGTGATCAATGACTGGGAGCTGGTAACACAATGACACAAACCAACACTATCGCATGGCCTGCCCCAGCAAAACTGAATCTGTTTTTACACATCAATGGCCGGCGTGCTGATGGTTATCATGAATTACAGACGCTATTCATCTTTCTCGATCACTGCGACTGGTTGCGCTTTCACCTCAATGACAGCAATCAGGTAACCATTGAACCCGCACTGGCTGATGTACCGCTGGAGCAAAACCTGATCTATCGGGCCGCCATGTTATTAAAGCAGCATTCTGCAGCACCACTTGGTGTCATTATTGAGTTGGATAAACGTTTACCGATGGGCGGTGGCATTGGTGGGGGCTCCTCTGATGCGGCAACCACATTGGTCGCACTTAATCATTTGTGGCAAATTCATCTACCTATCGATGAGTTAGCCGAACTGGGCCGTCAGTTAGGTGCCGATGTGCCCGTTTTTGTGCGCGGACATGCAGCTTTTGCCGAAGGCGTGGGTGAACAATTACAACCAGTTGAAATAAAAGAGAAATGGTATCTGGTTTTAGTGCCGCCGTGCCATGTCTCAACAGCAGCTGTTTTTCAACATCCTGATCTCAAACGGGACACACCAAAGCAGTCATGGCACGAATTAAAGCAGGGTGATTGGCATAACGACTGCGAACCTTTGGTGAAAAAGAATTACCCCGAGGTTGAAAAGGCCTTACGCTGGTTGATAGAATACGCCCCGCCAAGAATGACCGGTACTGGTGCTTGTGTGTTTGCGGAGTTTGAACACGAAGCCCATGCCAGAGAAATTTTGGCGTTGATGCCGACATGGCTACATGGTTTTGTAGCAAGAGGGGAAAACTTATCACCCCTTCACGTCGCTTTGCAACAGGTTTATGCTTGAGATGTCTGCCCCGTCAACATTTCCTGCTAGCCTTCACCCCCAACTGGACAAACCCAGAGGTTTAATCCCGTGCCTGACATGAAGCTGTTTGCCGGTAACGCCACACCGGAATTAGCGCAAAAGATTGCCGACCGCCTCTTTACTAAACTTGGCAGTGCAGCCGTAGGTCGCTTCAGCGATGGAGAGATCAGCGTACAAATCAACGAAAATGTACGTGGTAGTGATGTATTCATCATTCAATCAACCTGTGCTCCTACCAATGACAATCTGATGGAACTGATTGTTATGGTTGATGCCATGCGTCGTGCTTCCGCTGGTCGTATTACCGCGGTAATTCCTTACTTTGGCTATGCTCGTCAGGATCGTCGTGTACGTTCTTCACGTGTACCGATCACTGCAAAAGTTGTTGCTGATTTCCTGTCCAGCGTGGGTGTTGACCGCGTTCTGACAGTCGATCTGCATGCTGAGCAGATTCAGGGCTTCTTCGATGTTCCTGTTGATAACGTATTTGGTAGCCCAGTTCTGCTGGAAGATATGAAATCACGTCAACTGGAAGATCCTGTTGTTGTTTCTCCGGATATCGGTGGCGTAGTACGTGCACGTGCTATCGCTAAACTGCTGGATGAAACTGACATCGCTATCATCGATAAACGCCGTCCACGCGCTAACGTCTCTCAGGTTATGCACCTGATCGGTGACGTAGCCAACCGTGACTGCATCATCGTTGATGACATGATCGATACCGGCGGTACGCTGTGTAAAGCTGCTGAAGCTCTGAAAGAGCGCGGCGCTAAACGCGTATTTGCCTATGCTACTCACCCAATCTTCTCTGGTCTGGCAGCGAAAAACATTGCTGAATCAGTGATTGATGAAGTGATCATTACCGATTCTATTCCGTTGAGCGATGAAATTCGCGCACTGGGTAAAGTGAAACAGCTGACTCTGGCACCTATGCTGGCGGAAGCTATTCGCCGTATCAGTAACGAAGAATCTATCTCTGCCATGTTTGAACATTGATTCAGACTTTACAGAGTATAAAAAAGCCTCCGCAAGGAGGCTTTTTTGTTGCTGGCAAATTGACTAATGACGCAAACCAGTGCCTTTCTTCACCAGCCACCAACAAGTGGTATACAACGCCAGAATAAACAGTGAAACCACCAGGTAAGATGTCCACATTGGTACATCAGAGATACCGATAAAGCCGTAACGGAAGCCATTGATCATATAAATGATCGGGTTTACATGCGAGGCCGCTTGCCAGAATGGGGGTAATAATTGAATGGAATAAAATACGCCGCCCAAATATGTCAGTGGTGTCAGCACAAACGTCGGAATAATACTGATATCATCAAAACTCTTCGCAAAAATCGCATTCAACAACCCGCCCAACGAAAATAAAATCGCCGTCAGTACTAACATGATGAATACGCTGACCGGATCATGCACATGAAACGGCACAAAAAATAACGACACCGCCGTGACAATCGCACCGACGCACAAACCACGCGCCACACCACCGGCGACAAAACCCCAGATGATCAGATAATTCGGCACCGGTGCCACCAGCAGCTCTTCGATATTGCGCTGGAACTTCGCACTGTAAAATGACGAAGAGACATTCGAGTAAGAATTGGTGATAACGGCCATCATGATCAAACCAGGCACAATAAACTGCATGTACGTCACACCATGCATATCACCAATACGGCTGCCGATCAGATTACCGAAAATGACAAAATAGAGTGTCATGGTGATCGCTGGCGGTACTAAGGTTTGGATCCAAATACGGGTAAAACGGTTAATTTCTTTACGAACCAAGCTCTGGAAGGCAATCCAGTAAACGGCGCTATTCATGCCTGACGTCCTTTCTCTACTAATGAAACAAACAACTCTTCCAGCCGGTTGGCTTTATTACGCATACTCAGCACTTTGACGTTTTGATTGTTCAACTGCTCAAACACGCCATTCAGGCCATCCGTTTTCTGAATTTCCACTTCCAGACTTAATTCACCCGCCGGATGGGATTTAAAACCCGTCAGCTGAACATTGGCAGCCGGACGATCTAAATCCAGCAAGAAGGTTTCCACCTGTAATTTACTGAGTAAATTACGCATGCTGGTGTTTTCCACGATGAGCCCTTTATCGATGATACCGATGTTACGGCACAGCATCTCGGCTTCTTCCAGATAATGGGTCGTCAGAATGATGGTGACACCCTCGGCATTGAGATTTTGCAGGAACTGCCACATCGAACGGCGGATCTCAATATCGACTCCTGCGGTAGGTTCATCCAGGATCAGTAATTTCGGCTCATGCATCAGCGCACGAGCAATCATCAAGCGACGCTTCATACCGCCCGAGAGCGTGCGTGCCTGTTTATCGCGTTTTTCCCACAGATCGAGCTGGGTCAGATATTTCTCGGCCCGTTCTTCGGCTACTTTACGTGGCACACCATAAAACCCAGCCTGTTGCACCACGATCTGTTCGACTTTCTCAAACTGGCTGAAGTTAAATTCTTGCGGCACTAAACCAATCTGCGCTTTAGCCTGTTCCAGTTGTGTATCAATGTCGTAACCAAAGACTTTGACCGACCCCGCTGATTTATTTACCAGCGAGCTGATAATACCAATGGTAGTTGATTTTCCGGCGCCATTCGGGCCAAGCAGGGCGTAAAAATCCCCTTCTTCGACCGCAAGATCGATGCCTTTCAGGGCTTCGACGCCGCCCTGATAGGTTTTACGTAATTGCTGAATATCGAGAGCAAGCATAGTGTCAGAGTTCTTCATATTAGAAAGCGGTAATGCACAAGGCAGATAACGGATTATAACCTGATCTGGATCATTCCGGCTAATAACAAAGATGGCATCAAAAGAGACCTTATTGCTTAAGGAATCCACAATTTTTGTTAGATTGATCGCATTTGCTAAACCGTTTTAGCTTGTTTAGTTGTTTTGCTAAACCGTTTTAGTAAACTAATTACAGAACAGTAAAACACTATTTGTATACTGTAAAAGAAAATGAAATTTCGTTGAGATTAGAGTCAATAGTCACTCAGCGGATAAATGACTAACAAAGAACAAACTCACGACATACTGCAAACCAGCATGGCGTAACGATAGAGATTAATGATGAGAGAGTGTGCGTCCCAGTCTGGTTCACCCCAAGTAAAGCAGACCGGGCAGCACGTACAACCCACGCTGTTGTGAAACAGCATCGGTTGATGAGATCACGGCTTGAGCCCCCGCTATCTCATTTAACCGGTTACATCCAAAGAGGAAAATCATGAATGTAACTTCTGTAGCAAATGAACTGATCCCACTACTGGGCGGTAAAGAGAATATCGTCAGTGCAGCCCACTGCGCAACTCGTTTGCGTTTGGTTTTGCAGGATGATAACAAAATTAATAAAAATGCCATTGAACAAGTGGATGGCGTCAAAGGTTGTTTTAGTAACGCGGGGCAAATCCAGATCATTTTTGGTACTGGTATTGTGAACAAAGTCTATGCCGCATTTACAGCTGTAGCAGGCATTAATGAATCCAGCGAAAGTGAAGTTAAAAAGCTGGCCACACAAAAACTGAATATCGTGCAGCGTGCTGCCCGTACCCTGTCTAACATCTTTGTCCCTATCATTCCTGCCATCGTGGCATCAGGTTTGTTGATGGGTACCCTGGGTCTGGTCCGCACTTACGGTTGGGCAAACCCGGACAGCGCGATTTTCATCATGCTGGATATGTTCAGCTCTGCGGCATTTATCATTCTGCCAGTGCTGATCGGTTTCACTGCAGCCCGTGAATTTGGTGGCAACCCTTATCTGGGCGCAACACTGGGCGGGATCTTAACCCATCCGGCACTGACGAATGCCTGGACTGTCGGCTCAGGTTTCAAAACCATGAGTTTCATGGGCATGGACGTTGCGATGATCGGTTATCAGGGCACAGTATTCCCGGTCTTGATCGCCGTCTGGTTCATGAGCCATCTTGAAAAACAACTGCGTCGCGTTATTCCTGATGCATTGGATATTATCCTGACTCCGTTCCTGACCGTCGTGATCACCGGTTTTGTATCCCTGCTGTTCATCGGCCCAGCGGGTCGTGGTTTGGGTCATGGCATCACCTATGTACTGACTACCCTTTATGAACACGCTGGCTGGTTAGCAGGTCTGTTATTCGGCGGTACTTACTCTGCCATCGTTATCACCGGTATTCATCACAGCTTCCATGCCATTGAGTTGGGTTTGCTGGCCGATAAGAGCGTGGGCGTAAACTTCCTGCTGCCAATCTGGGCTATGGCAAACGTGGCACAAGGTGGTGCATGTTTAGCGGTGTATTTCAAAACTAAAGATGCTCGCATCAAATCAATTGCTATCCCTGCTGGTGTCTCATGTCTGTTGGGGATCACTGAAGCAGCTATCTTCGGTATTAACTTGCGCTTTGTGAAGCCATTCCTGGCAGCACTGGCGGGTGGTGCACTGGGTGGTGCGTGGGTCGTTGCCAGCAAAGTCGGTATGACTGCTGTAGGCTTGACCGGTATCCCTGGTATCGCGATTGTACAATCCAACTCTGTTCTGAACTATTTGATTGGTATGGTTATCGCTTTCGGTGCCGCCTTCGCTATCGCCACTGTATTGCGTTACAACACGGACGCTGAATAATGTCTGAAGTTTCTTTACTGAAACAACTCGCCCGGTCGTTAATGACCGGGCAACTTATTGCAGCCAGTGACCCGTATCGTTTGCACTGGCATTTGGCACCAACAGTGGGCCTGCTGAATGATCCAAACGGTTTTATTCAAGCTCATGATCGTTACCACCTATTCTATCAATGGAACCCCCTCGCTTGTCGCCATGGCGCTAAATGGTGGGGCCACTGGAGTTCTGTTGATTTGGTACATTGGCGTCATGAACCTGTCGCACTGCTACCAACGGAAGAGTATGAGATCAGCGGTTGTTATTCCGGCTCAGCCGTATTAAACAACGACAAAATCACGCTGCTCTACACCGGTAATGTGAAATATGCCGATGGCTCCAGAACCGCCAACCAATGTCTGGCAGAAGAGTTGCCTGATGGTACCTACCAGAAACTAGGGCCCGTCATTCCACTGCCGGAAGGTTATACCGGTCATGTCCGTGACCCGAAAGTGTGGCAACACGATGGCTTGTGGTACATGGTGTTAGCGGCACAAACGCCAGATATCAAAGGTAAGGTATTATTTTATCGCAGCAGTGACCTGCAACAGTGGCAATTGATCAGTGAAATTGCCGGCACCCATCTTAATGGCCTGAAAGAATTTGGTTATATGTGGGAATGCCCGGATCTGTTTCATCTGCATGGCCACGATGTCTTGCTCTGTTGCCCGCAAGGCTTGGCGGCAGAACAATACAGTTATCTGAATTTGTATCAATGTGGTTACTTCGTCGGCGAACTCGATTATCAGCAAGGCACCTTCCCGCATGGTGAATTCCATGAGCTGGATCTGGGCTTTGAATTTTATGCGCCACAAACCACAGAGACTTCTGATGGCCGTCGCTTGATGTTTGGCTGGTTAGGCATGCCAGATGACAATGAATTGGCGCAGCCCACAGTGAAACATGGCTGGGTTGATTGCATGACCTGCCCGCGTGAGCTGTTCTTCCGTGATGGTCAGTTATATCAACAACCTGCCGAAGAATTGCAACAGCTACGACAAGGATCGGGAGCAACATGGCAAGGCAATGCCAGTGAAGCGCCGTTATTTGATGGTGTTTCTGCCGAATTGTTGTTGAATGTTGACGGGCCATTCTCATTATCGTTACGTGATAATGCCAGCCTGAACTGGGATGGTGAATGCCTAACGCTGACCCGCTTGAACTGGCGGACCAACGAAACAGAATCTCGGTATTGGTTTGGCAAATTACAATCGTTGCAAGTGTTACTTGATAGCTCGTCATTAGAGTTATTTATCAATAATGGCGAAGCGTGTATGACTGCGCGTTATTTCCCGGATCCAACCAAAAAAAGTTTACGCTTTGAAGGGACCGGTGCACTCTCAATTCATCACTGGTTGTTGTCGGCATGCGTGATAGAATAAAAAAGCTACCCGCTATCGGATCTGACGTGAAACAACCAAACCGTATTACTATCAGCAACATCGCAGAACTAGCGGGCGTCTCTAAGGCGACCGCCAGTCTGGTATTGAATGGTAAAGGCGATGAATATCGGGTATCGGAAGATACCCAGCAACGAATACTGGCGATTGCGGAAGAACATCGCTATCAACCCAGTTTCCATGCCCGTGCGTTACGCTCGTCACGCAGCCACACGATTGGTTTGGTGCTCCCCTTCTTAACGCAGTTCACTAACGCCAGTCTGGCTAAAGAGCTGGAATCGCTATTTCGGAATGCCGGTATTCAGATCATCATCGCCTGTTCAGACGAAGACCCTGAGCAAGAGCGTGTGGTGGTTAATAATCTGCTACAACGTCAGGTTGATGGTTTAATTGTTATCTCAAGCAATACTAGCGATGAAGCGTATAGCAAGATCCACAGTTATGTTCCGGTCGTGCAACTCGGTCGTCAGATTGGTGACTCCAGCTTACCGCTGATCATGACGGATGCGACCACCGCTACCGCCCACTTGATTCAGGTATTGGGTACCCAATCGCCGGAAGAAGTGTACTACTTTGGCGGCGAACCAAGCCTGACACCGAGCAAACAACGGCTGAGCGGCTATAAACAAGGTTTGCAACAGGCACAAGTGATTGTGCGCCCAGAATGGATACGTCAGCGCAATTATCTCTCCTACTCCGGTTATGACATGATGGAAGAGGTCTGCAATGAGTTAGGACGCCCGCCCAAAGCGTTGTTCACCGCGTCTTTCTCGCTGTTGGAAGGGGTGCTGCAATATCTGAATCAAAACCCGGAAATGCAACAGGGCTTACATCTGGCTAGTTTTGATGATCATGAATTGTTGGATTTTATGCCGCTGCATGTCGACAGCATCGCTCAGGATTACACCGCCCTCGCCTTCAATGCCTTCACCATGCTAATGGCCTTGATGGAAGACAAACCGCTAACATCGCCGGTAAACCAAACGATCCCAGCCCGTATTCGCTGGCGACACCCTGAATCACGTCGTCTAAGCAAACTAATGGCGGCCGATTTCCTGCGTAAATAAAAAGCCACCGGCCATTGTTACTAACAAGTGGGGTGGCTTTGATGTCTGTACTTCCGAGAAACAACTAACCAGGCAATGGTTTATTCCTGCGGGATCACTTTGCCGATAAAACGCAGATTGCGATACAGCTGGGCGTAATCGATACCGTAACCCACCACAAATTCATCCGGAATGGTAAAGCCGGTCCACTCAACCGGCACTTGCACTTCACGACGCGCCGGTTTATTCAGCAGCGTACAGATCGCCAGCGATTTGGGTTCCCGCAAACCGATGATGTCGCGGATTTTGCTTAAAGTAAAACCGCTGTCGATAATGTCTTCCACGATCAACACATCTTTGCCTTTGATCTCATCATCCAGATCTTTCAGCACACGCACTTCACGAGAAGTCGTCGTGCTGTTGCCGTAACTGGATGCAGTCATGAAATCAAGACTCACCGGCAGATCAATATGACGGCTCAAATCAGCCAAAAACAAACAAGAACCGCGCAATAATCCCACCAGAACCAGCTCAGAGGTTCCCTGATAATGTGCGGTGATCTGACGCCCCAGTTCAGCCACTTTGGCCTGAACATCTTCTTCCGAGATCATCACATCGATTTTGTGTTTCATCATAACGACTATCTACCTGTCTGAGTTTGGCTGCGGGTGATCCCGCATCTTAAAAAGAAAATTTGGTAATAGCGCATTATAGCCTGTTTATAGTCGGGAAATCGTCACTGTAGCAGGATCATTTATTAGTTTTGATTATTCAGAGCGAAAGCACATCTGTGTCGCCAGAACTGTTCTATAAATAATGGGTATAACAATAATTACTTATATACATATTCAGTTAGCCGCAAAGAGCACCAAAGCTGAATCGATTAATCAGGACGCGCCTATGTTTTCATTTTTTGGAAAAAAAGTAGCAGGAACCCCCAATAATCAACCCGTTGTTCATGTCTTACGCTCTGATGCACAGAAGTTGTCACAAGATCTGCAGGAATGGTTACCCAAAGGCGCTGAGCCTGCGCTCTTAGTGGCGTATGTCAGCCCACATACCGATTTTAATCAGTGCTGTCAGATGCTGAAACAATACCTGAACAGCCGCGCGCCCAAATGCCAATTACTGGCTACGACGACCGCTGGCGAGTTATGCCACCAGCCAGATAGTGCATCTTCTCTCTATTGTGATACGGGTAGCAGTTGGAATACCGTGGTTGTACAGGCGTTTGATAAACGTTTACTGCAACAGGTGATGATCACCAGTGTGGCGCTGAATAATGAAGACCTAAAACGCGGCGAGATCAGCGTATCGCATCACGATCGCGTACAACGGATTGCACAATCACTGGCTCGCCTCTCCATTCCATTTCCTATTGAGCATCATGATACCGTTGCCTTAACTTTCCTAGATGGATTGGGTGCCTCAGAATCCTTTTTCAGCGAAGCGGTTTACAGCAGCCGTCGTTTTCCTTGTCATTTCATTGGTGGTTCCGCCGGTGGCAAACTCGACTTTAAAAATACTTATATTTATGACGGCAAGCAGATCCAGCAAGGTCATGCTGTGATTGCGTTTATGAAGATTAATCCGGCCTATCGTTATGCCATTTTTACCTCGCATAATTTTGAAAAACAGAACGTCTCTTTTTTAATCACCGAAGCATCTCAAGAACAACGCTGGGTCAAATCCGTACTGACTGATGATCATCATGTGATCTCTTTTATTGATGCACTGAAGAAACATTTCCGCGTCAGCAACAACCATGATTTAGAGCGTCAGCTGGAAGATTACAGCTTTGCCATTGAGATCGAAGACCAGCTGTTTATCCGCAGTATTGCCGGCTTTGATTTTGAAAAAGATCAGGTCTCTTTTTTCTGCGATTTATCGATGGGCGAACAGCTGTTTCTGGTTAAACGGCAGGATTTAGTCCAACGTACCGAACAAGATTTCCGTGAGTTTATGGCAACGAAACAACACACTACACCTGTCGGCGGTATCTTAAATGACTGTATTCTAAGACGACTGCACAATCAGCAAAGTTTAGCGCAGGTTCATAGCTTTGATGCGATCCCGACCGCTGGTTTTTCAACATTTGGCGAGCTGTATGGGGTCAATATCAACCAGACACTAACAGCGTTGTTTTTCTTCCAACTGGAAAACAGTGACGTTCATTTCTCAGATGATTCGGTCGATCTATTTCCCATTTTATATGCTCAGTTTCAAAACTACGGCCTGCAACGACAGATCAAACAAATCGATATTGTCAGTAAGATCCGTAAAGAAGTTATTCAACAACTCGAACATTACCGTGCACTGATGCCTGCACTGACAACGAGGCTGGGTGATATTGAACACAATGTGCAAGATATCAGCCAGCAAGTATTACAATTGGGTGGCTCGTTGTCTAAGCACTTGCAGCAGGTAAATACATTATTAGAACTCAGTAACAGTATTCAGCCAAAAACCCTCACGCTTAACAGCAGCACTGAAAATATCAAAGAGATATTGAATGTAATCAATAAGATTGCCGACCAGACTAACTTGTTAGCATTAAATGCCGCTATCGAAGCGGCACGGGCTGGTGAACATGGTCGTGGTTTTGCAGTAGTAGCAGAAGAGGTGCGTAAACTGGCGCAAATTACGCAGGAATCGTTGAAAAAAACCAATGATTCGATTCATGGTCTGGTGGTCAATGTCAGTGATATTTCAGAATTGATCGGACAAAACAGCTCGACTGGCGATGAATTCTCCCGCAGTACGCTCAATTTCAATAGCCGGTTAGCCGAAGTTTCTGCCGATATACAAAATGCCAGCAATGCTATTGTTTATGCGGTATCTGCCTTGCGTGAAGCCAGTGCACTGACTGAAAAGGTCAACGCGCGTATGGATACACTGGATCAATTGACCAATATGTTGAATTGATTGGAGAGCATAAGAAAAAAGCCACGCAAGAATCGCGTGGCTTTTTATTCAAAACGATTTATTGGGTAATAATCACTTAACTGCGGCTCAGATAATCAGCCTGACCAATCCATTTATAGCTGGTCAGTTCAGTGAGCCCCATTGGGCCACGGGCATGCAGTTTCTGGGTAGAAACGGCTACTTCAGCACCTAAACCAAACTGCGCACCGTCAGTGAAACGGGTTGATGCATTGACATACACGGCCGCTGAACCAACACCATTGATAAACAATTCGGCATGACGCAGATCGTTGGTCAGGATCGCATCAGAGTGACAGGCGTTATGTTCCTGCAAATGAGCAATCGCCGCTTTCACATCAGCCACCACTTTCACACCCAGCGTCAAACTCAACCATTCGGTGTCAAAATCTTCATCGCCCGCCTGACGTAATTGGTTGGCGCCCGCCGCTTGCAACAGCGCAAAAGCTTTCGCTTCCGCCACCAACGTGACTTTTTGCTGATTCATACGAGCGACCAAAGCCGGTGCAATTTTGGCGGCAATTTTTTCATTCAGCAGCAAGGTATCCAGCGAATTACAGGCGGATGGACGCTGTACTTTCGCGTTATCAATCACATCAATGGCGCGCACCAGATCAGCGCTTTCATCGACGTATAAGTGGCTGACACCAAAACCGCCGATGATGACCGGGATCGTGCTTTGATCTTTACACAGGCGGTGCAAGTTCGCGCCACCACGTGGGATGATCATATCGACGTATTGATCCATGGTCAGCAACTCGCTCACCAGTGCACGATCAGGGCTTTCAATGTATTGCACTGATGCGGCTGGCAAACCACTCTTGGCCAGTGCCGTCTGAATGACTTTCACCAACGCCATGTTGGAGTGAAACGTCTCACGACCACCACGCAAAATGCTGGCGTTACCGGTTTTCAAACACAGTGCAGCGATATCAATGGTTACGTTCGGGCGCGCTTCATAAATAACGCCAATCACGCCAATTGGTACGCGACGACGCGATAAGCGCATACCATTTTCCAACACGCGACTGTCAATTTCAGCGCCAACCGGATCATCCAGTGTCACTACTTTGCGCACATCGGCGACAATACCGGCCAGACGTGATTCATTCAGTAGCAGACGGTCGAGCAGAGCATCGGTTAAACCTGATGCACGACCCGCTTCAATGTCTTTGGCGTTCGCAGCCAGGATCACATCCTGCTGTAATTCCAGCTCATCGGCCATTGCCAGCAAAGCCTGATTTTTACGGGCGGTGGCAGCAATAGCTAATTCAAACGAGGCGTCGCGGGCGGCCTTGCCCATTGCTAATAAACTCATGTTCATTCTCCTTTACAGCAAGACCATATCATCACGATGGATTGCCACCGGACCATAGCCATAACCTAAGCAAGCTTCAATTTCATCAGAGTGATGGCCACGTACACGGGCTAATTCATCAGCAGTATAGCGCGTAATGCCGCGCGCCAACTCTTTGCCGTCCGGTGTAATGATGCGCACGGCTTCACCGCGACCGAATTCACCGACAATTTGCGTGATGCCTTTTGGCAACAGGCTCGAGCCTTTGTCATGCACCGCTTTCACCGCACCGGCATCAATGTGAATTTCACCGTGCGACTGCGGGCCGGCTAAAATCCAGCTCTTGCGACCTTCCAACGGATTAGCTTGTGCTTTAAAGCAGGTGCCAACTTTTTCATTATTTGCCAGACGACCCACTACTTCTGGGGTTTTACCACTGGCGATCACCACTTCAATACCCGCACGGCAGGCAATATCCGCGGCTTGCAGTTTCGTCGACATGCCACCGGTGCCAAGGCCACTCACGCTGTCACCCGCCAAACTACGCAGTTGATCGGTGATTTCGGTCACTTCTTCAATCAATGTCGCATCCGGGTTGGTGCGCGGGTCGGCGGTAAACAAACCTTTCTGGTCGGTCAGCAGAATTAACAGATCCGCATCGGCCAGAATAGCAGCCCGCGCAGACAAGTTGTCATTATCGCCGACTTTAATTTCAGCAATCGCGACCGCATCATTTTCGTTAATAACAGGAATAATACGGTTATGCAGCAGTGTCTGCAGCGTGTCGCGCGCATTCAGATAACGT
Source organism: uncultured Tolumonas sp. (assembly GCF_963556105.2). Classification (NCBI taxonomy): domain Bacteria; kingdom Pseudomonadati; phylum Pseudomonadota; class Gammaproteobacteria; order Aeromonadales; family Aeromonadaceae; genus Tolumonas; species uncultured Tolumonas sp. The sequence goes on along the minus strand of NZ_OY829944.1, from coordinate 985,827 downwards.
TCGCGATCTTCCAGATCGGCACGGGTCAACAACAACTGGCCAATCTGCAAACCGTAGATACTGAACAGGTTCTGCCACACTTGCATCAGGTGACATTGCCCCACCGCCGCCAGCATCTGTTTATTGGGCATAGTGGGGGGAAGATCGGGGTAACCCAACTTTTCACGACCTGCGGCGATAGCGCCGGAGGTCACAACCACGACTTGATGCCCATGACGATGCAAAGCAGCACACTGACGAACCAACTCAACCATATGAGCTTGATCCAGTTTACGTGTGCCGCCGGTAAGAATGCTGGTGCCCAGCTTGACGACGATGGTTTTGCTTTTCATTGCTGCGATAACCCTCCATGAAGGGCTTCTTTATACCGGAGGCTAACCGCCCCCTGCAATGGAATTTCGCAGCTATTTTATGCGATCTCTTGATCAGAGATTAAAATGCAGGCGTAACCATTCACCAATTTCACTCAACATCCGGTTCATCTGCTCTTTGACCGGTTCTTTATCCAGCACTACCGCTTTACCGCTTAAGCTGGATGATGCCAACATGCGGATATCCGCCTCCGGGCAAATAAAGTCGCGACGATGCCCAATACTCAAAATCGGCACCCGCGTTTTACTCACTCCAGCCAGCCCTTGGCGCTTGAGCGAAAAGACCTGACAACTTTGTTGCACCGCCCCCCAATTGGAGGCATCCATATTTAGCCGGTTAGCCAGACTGGCGCGCATCATTGGTGGTGATAACTCAAATATCGCCGGATCAGTAAAATAGTTGTGCATGCCCGGACCAACACAAACTACCGCTTTCATGCGCAACTGTTCCAGATAAGACAGACGTACCGCAACATTCCCACCGAGGCGGAAACCAACCATGCCCACACGTTGATCGTCCACCCACGGTACATCTTTCAGATATTGCAGCACCGCTTGGTGTAAACGACTGGAATCTTCCACCAGCGGCCAATGGCTGGAATAACCACAACCGGGGAGATCGAGCGACAACATACCGATACCGAGCGGTGCCAGCACTCTTTCATACAAACGGATAAAATCGAGTTGCAGACTATCAATAGCACCGGTCACCATTACCAAGGGTACCGGGTGGTCGTCATGCGGCAAATGCAGATAACCTTTGATCTCTTTACCGCGAAACGGCACTTTCAGCTCTTTTAGCGGCACCGGCAGATAACGACCGCCTTCACGGTAAGCGATGTTGGCTTGCACTTGTGCTTGTTCGGCCAACTCATCCCCTTTCAGATGCGGATAACTGGCAATCGAATAATAACGGGCCGCGAGGAAATACTCTTTTTTGGCGATCCAAGGTTCACCCGCATCATCGGCCGCTTTCGCCTTGCGGTTATGTTCGCCAGCCACCTGACTCCACTCATAACACCAGTTGCCAGGAATGAAGCCCTGCACGGTGTCGATTTGCTGCGGGTTAGTTCGTTCGCCATCACTGGTAGCGATACGAGCCAGCGTTTCTTCCAATTCAATCGGTTCGGCACCTTGCCAGATCCAAAATGCCCGGCGTAAAACCCGGAACCATGACGGCGTACATAACCCATCGATCAGGAACTGTTCTTGCGGTTCGCAGGGTAATGGGTTGCCGGAACTGGAAATAGTGGATGTTTCACGAATTTTGTAAGGTTGAACTTTATTGAATAAGGTTTCACTTAAGTTCTTGTCGGATGGGGCTGACATAGTGACTCCGCGAGCGGTTTTCTCTATTTATGCTCTTTGTCGTGCAAAAAAGAAAGGCTCCCATCGGAAGCCTTACTTGTTTACTGATTTTCTTCACAAATTGGCGGAACAAAGCAGTGCACCATATCCCATGGCTGCTCGATCCAAGTATCTTGCGGAATAGATACTTCGAAATCATCAACCAAGTGCTCGCCTTTTGGTTTCGCAAACACAGTCACCAGTCGTGCTTTCGGGTACATTTCACGCAACAGACGCGCAGTATTCCCGCTATCCACCAAATCATCGACGATCAGGAAGCCTTCGCCATCGCCATCAATGCGTTTCAGAACGTTTAAATCACCCTGTGAATCATGTTCGTAGCTGGAAATGCAGATGGTATCAACAAAACGGATACCCAGTTCACGCGCCATAATAGCCGCAGGAACCAACCCACCACGACTAACCGCTAAGATGCCTTTCCATTGGCTTGCAGGAAGCTGACGACGAGAAAGACGACGCGCTTCACGATGCAGATTTTCCCACGAAACATAAAACTTTTTGCTCATAACATAACCTATTGGGGATTTAAAAATGGCTAACTGCCAAGGATACCAGAGCAGCAGCCAATAAATAGTATTTTTAGCGATTTTTATGCTTCAAGCCGGTTCAATTAACGCATCAGCTGGTCAAAATTCAGTTGATATACCCAAAGTAATTGGGGTTGCAGCAAGGCGACAAGAGAGCGACTCCCCATGAGCATAGATAAGCTATGTGATTGGGGTGAGTGAACGCCGTCAACGATGCTGCAACTTCAAGTACGAAGGGTATACAGCGTATCCTGCGGGGGCGTCAGTATTCCGCGCGAACGAGCGTAGTTGATAAACGCATCGGAGATAATCAACCCGAGCAGTTCTGGCTCTGAGCGTTGATTCAACAGCGCGTGGTAACCCTCTTTTCCCATCGCGGTATAACTAGTGGTGATCAAACGATAATCGCGTTGCTCATCGAATAACTGCCAACGCCCAGACCGATCTTTAACGTGCAACTGCCGCACCCGTTGCCCGCGTGGTGCACCGGCATGGTAGCTGTAACGCAGATCAGCCGGATACGGGAAACTGCCACTACCACCAAGCTCCAGTGCATTCACTATCGCCCCTTCCAGCGCTAAGCGTAACTGCTCGCCACGCACGTCAAAATGGCTGATGGTGCTGGCAAACGGCAACAACCGGCCAGCTAATTCAGCGGCACTGACCGGCCCCGGCGGTAACGAGATCCGCGCCCCACCGGCATTAAAAATCGCGACATCGACCGGTACGCCCATTTCTCGCGCCTGAAATAACATGGCTTCCGCCACCAGCGGAGCAACCTGACTGCCGCCACGTTCATCGGGAATACGAACATGCCGCAAACCACGTGGTAACGACACCACCTGATCACTGGCATAGTGACGTAATTTAGCGCGGTAATTATTGGCCAGCAGACGCTCCATGGCAGAATCAGGCTGCAACATCGCAACATGCCGTTGGTTACGCAAGAAACGTCGGATGATGCGCTGCTGCGGCGCTGGCAGTGGTTCGCCTTGTTGTGATTGCAGCAATGCCGTTTCACTGGTGAGTAAGACGTTACCCCCTTGTTCAATACGCATTTGCCCGTCCGGCAACAAGGCCACTTCGGCTAAACCTACCATCAGCGAGTTATAACCAGCGTGCAACACTAAGGTACGATTAAACCGTTCGCCATACGGGTGTTCATCGGCTAAACCTAATGCACCGAAATCACCTTGCAGGGTATGCGTGTGACCGCCCACGATCAGCGAAATCCCCTCCACTTCCTGCGCGAGCTGGCAATCACGGGGAAAGCCAAGGTGACTGAGCAAAATAATCTGTTCGATGCCGTCAGCATGGATCTGTTCGATTATTGTTTTGGCCGTTTCCACCACCGGCAAGAACTGGGAATCGCCGTCGGGGGCAGCGATATCCGGCATGTTTTCCAGTACCAGCCCGAAAATAGCCACTGGTACGTCATCGACCCATTTCACAAGATAAGGTTTCGGATGCGCGGGATTTTGCCAGCTGACCATCAGTGGATGATCTTGCATGCGGGTCGGTTTATCTTCCGCCTCGCCAGACAGATCCCAGTTGGCGGCCAATAACGGAAACCGGATCTGACGTAAGAAATTAGCGAGTGGTGCGTTGCCGGTATCCAGCTCATGATTACCAACCACCATAGCATCGATGCCTAATTGATTGAGTAATGCGGCATTCGCCTGCCCTTTAAAGCAGGAAAAATAGAGGGTTCCTTGAAAACTATCACCAGCATCGAGCAGGAATAATGGCATTTGTTCTGAAATAGCCCGTTGCCGGGCCCGTTTGATAAAACTGGCCAGCCGCGGGAATCCACCACAATGCAGACGAATATCACAGGCCCCATCAGGTAACGCCAGACGCAGGGGTAATGCGGTTTCATCAAAATGAGAGTGTGTATCGTTGATATGCGCCAGGTAAAAGCGCCCTAATAATGCAGACATACAGGCTCCGTAACGACACTGAATGTTACAGGAGGTGAGGTTATACACCCATCCCATCCTGTCGGGCAATTACAAACTGTTATCATCTTTCACGCTGCCCGGCAAAGATGACAACATCATGACCGCCAGATGACACCCTAATATCAGTAATTCTATGTTTATACGTCATCCTCTCTTTTTCGGATCGCTGTTGTGACTTCTGTCACGCTAACTTTCGTGGCATGATCAGGCTTGCGTTATTAAGACCGATTTTTATTCACACCGCCGGATAACTCGCCATGGCTCTGTTTTCATATATTTTTGTTACCGTCTGGTTCTGTTTCTGGGTTGGACTGATGTATAACCAACCGCATCGTTCACATAACCAAAAAATGAAATGGATCAGCGGTTGGGCACTGCTGGCATTGCTGGCTAATCAGCTGATCAATCGAGGCGTGATCCATTTATTACCGGATGGTAATGACCCCATGCAACACGCCTATTATGTGATGTATCTGTTTAGTGCCAGCTCGGTGGCAACATCCATTATCCTATACATTGGATTCCGTCTGTTTCGCCGCCCGATCTGATTTTTACAACAACCATTAAGCATGCGCTGCGCTATCTGCGGCGCATTTTGTTTCTGAGCAGGAGAATGTTTCATGAGTGAATTACAACAATTATCACCGTCTCATTTGTGGTTCTTTTTCGACAAATTCTGCCAGATCCCCCGCCCTTCCAAGCATGAAGCTGCATTAAGTCAATGGATACAAGACTGGGCAAAGTCACAGGCTATCAGTGTTAAGGTTGACCCCGTTGGCAACCTGATCCTGAAAAAGCCGGCGACCCCGGGTCTGGAAAACCGCAAAGGTGTGATCTTGCAAGCACATATCGATATGGTGCCGCAAGCCAATGCCGATACCAAACATGATTTTACCCGTGACCCGATCCAAGCCTATATCGATGGTGAATGGGTGCGCGCACGTGGCACGACCTTAGGTGCTGATAATGGCATCGGTGCCGCAGCCTGTCTGGCGGTATTGGCCGATAACACCGTGCAGCATGGCCCGTTGGAAGTGTTACTGACCGTCGATGAAGAAGCCGGCATGGGTGGTGCTTTTGGTCTGCAGGCCGGTTGGCTGGAAGGCGATATTCTGCTGAATACCGACTCCGAACAAGATGCCGAAGCCTATATGGGTTGTGCTGGTGGTGTCGACGCCAATATTCATTTCCAATGCCAGCGAGAAGCCATTCCGGCCGGTATGCAGGCATTCTCGCTGCAAGTTAAAGGTCTGCGCGGCGGCCATTCTGGTGTCAACATCCATCAGGATCGTGGTAATGCCAACAAGCTGTTAAGCCGTGTGTTACAGGCTTTGCCGGCTGAACAAATTCGGCTGGCCACTATTTCTGGTGGCACATTACGTAATGCTATTCCTCGCGAAGCAGAAGCCGTCATTCTGGTGGCGACAGATCGTATCGATGCCGTACAGCAATTAATCGTTGAACGCACCAAAGCTCTACAGCTTGAGCTGCAGGAAGTAGATAGCTATTTACAGATCTCGTGCCTGCCAGCAGCACAGCCAGCAAATTGCTTTAGTCTGACTGATCAGCAACGTTTGCTGCAAATGCTGCTCGCCTGCCCGAATGGCGTGATCCGCATGAGCCATGCAATTGAAGGAGTGGTGGAAACCTCGACGAATCTTGGCGTGATCCAGACCAACGAAGCCGGCGTTTATATCCAATGCCTGATCCGTTCATTAAACGACGAAGGCCGTCATTACGTTGAGCAGATGACCGCTTCTTTGTGTGCGCTGGCGGGTGCTGATTGCCAGTTTGATGGTGCCTATCCTGGCTGGGCGCCAGACCCATCATCACCCACCTTGGCATTACTGCGTCAACAACATGAAGCATTGTTTGGTGAATTGCCAAAGTTGATGGTGATCCATGCCGGTTTGGAGTGTGGTCTGTTCAAAGCGCAATATCCGCACTGGGATATGGTCTCTTTCGGCCCAACCATTCAGGGTGCGCATTCGCCGGATGAGCGGGTACACATTCCTGCAGTAGCCCGTTTCTGGCAGTTGCTGGTCGCTATGCTGGCGGCAATCCCTAATAAATAAATGAGTTTATTGATGAATTTTTTACGTCGATTTTCACTGCAACTCACACCTGCCCGCCAGATCTTACTGGCGGCATGGTTTTTTATTACCTTTACCAACTTTTCGTTCTGGCAGGCTGCGTTTAATGCCATCGGCACGGACAACTGGCATAGCGTGCTGTTTTTAGCCGCGCTTTACCTGCTGTTGATCACCTGGCTGAATCAGATCCTCTCTTTGTTGTTGCTGCCATGGTTATTCAAACCGCTCTTGTCGGTGCTGTTATTAGGTGGCGCGACAACCGCCTATTTCATGGATAGTTATGGTGTCGTCATTGACCGCGAAATGATACGCAACACTTTAATGACCGACCCTCGTGAAGCCGGAGAATTACTCAGTCTAAAACTGGGCCTTTATCTTTTGTTACTCGGTGTATTGCCCGTGGTGTTACTACTGCGCAGCAAGATCCACTATGCGTCGTTTATGAAAGAGGTTGGTTATAAGTTTCTGACGCTGGTAATGACGCTGGTGATCAGCAGTGGGGTTGCCGCCGCTTATTACGTTGATATCGCCTCTTTTGCCCGTAATAACACCTATATTCGTCACATGATTGTGCCAGTGAACTATGTTGGCGCGATCCAATCGTATATCAGTAGCACATTGAGCGGCGGCAAAATCGTCGTTGCGCCGTTGGGCGAAGATGCGAAGAAAGGCGCCAAGATCACTGCCGGTGGTCAGAAAAAAGTGCTGACTGTGATTGTGGTCGGTGAAGCGGCGCGTGCCAGTGAGTTCAGCCTGAATGGTTATGCCCGTGACACGAACCCTGAGCTGAGTAAGCTGGATATCGTGAATTATCGTAACGTCAGTTCATGCGGTACCGAAACGGCAGTGTCGGTGCCTTGCATGTTCTCTAAATTCACGCGTCAGGACTACAGCGACAGCAAAGCCAAACGCAATGAAAATCTGGTGGATGTGCTGAAACATGCTGGTTTTGATTTGTTGTGGAAAGATAACAATTCCAGCAGTCGTGGTGTCGCAGTGCGCATCGGTGAACAGAATGTACAAGATCTGAAAGTACCGGGTTTGTGTACTAACGGGGAATGTTTTGATGAAATTCTGCTGTATCAGTTACAGGATTACATCGATAAGCTGACTAACGATGGTGTCATTGTCTTGCACATGAAAGGTAGTCATGGCCCTGCTTATTACCTGCGTTCACCGGAGAAATTTAAAAAATTCCTGCCAGAATGCCGCACCAATCAGCTACAAGATTGCCCGCGTCAGGAACTGATCAACGCTTATGACAACACCATTGTGTATAGCGATTATGTGTTGAGTCAGGTGATAAAATTACTGCAGCAAAACAACCAACGTTTTGATACCGCGATGTTGTATATGGCTGATCATGGTGAGTCAACCGGCGAGAAAGGCATTTATCTGCATGCCGCGCCGTATATGATTGCACCGGAAGAACAAACCCATATCGGCGCATTACAATGGTTTTCACCGAGCTTTTTGCAACGCATGAAGCTGGATAAGAACTGCTTGTTGCGGAAAGCCGATGAACCACTTTCGCAGGATAATCTGTTCCATTCTGTGCTGGGTCTGCTGGATGTCAAAACCAGTGCGTATGACACTTCGCTGGATATGTTTGCTTCCTGCACCACAAAATAATTAGCCGCCTTTGCGGTGATGACAGTGAGCCGTCATCAACAAATAAAATGTATGGTCCGCCCCGTTATTGCAAGAACAAACTTCAATGACGGGATTGGTCTGCGCTAATGTATTCGGAGTCTCTGTTGGGAGGCTCTCGCTTCCCGCTCCACGATGAGTTCCGCGCCGGAATATCCTCAAAAAAGCCCAAAGCATTTTCTGCTGTTTTTATTGTCAGGTTCTATTCCGGTGGTTCTACCGTTTTCGTCATCTTCTCTTTGCTCATGCAAACTCGGATTGCAGTTTCTCTGCATTAAACGCTTCTTTGTACCTCAATACCGCCCAGACTATCCGGGCCAGTTTATTCGCTAACGCCACACACACTACATTGAACGGCTTACTGGCTCGTAGTTGCACTAACCAGTCCCCAAATATCGACCCCGTCTTTTCCGGCCTGGCTAAAATCGCCCTCGCTCCATGAATGAACAGCGTTCTCAGATGTTTATTCCCTCGTTTGCTTATTCCGAGTAAACGCGGTTTTCCTCCCGTCGAATGCTGATGGGGAACCAGCCCCAGCCATGCGGCCAGATTGCGTCCATTCTTAAATTGTTTCACACTCCCTAATTCCGCCATACATTGACTGGCCGTCAGTACACCAACTCCAGGGATCTCATGCAATAATTGCCCTTCATCGCTCTGCGCAACATGGCGCGTAAGTTTGTCATCCTGCACTTTGATTTGTTCATTCAGATATTTGTAATACTCATGCAATGCCGTTAATTCGATGTTTAATGCTGACGGCAGTTCGGGTGCATTCGCTGTCAGCTAGGTGAATAACTGTTTCATCGTCCCATGTCCCTGCGGCAGACTGACACCAAACTCGAGTAATAAAGCACCAATCCTGCACATGCATGCAGTTCGGTCTTTGATATATCCCTGCCGAACACGATAAACAGCGGTGATGAGTTGCGCATCCTCTGATTTGACTTCAACAAATCGCATGGACGGCCGTTGCGATGCTTCAGCAATGGCATCAGCATCAATGAAATCATTTTTATTGCCTTTGACATAAGGCCGTACATATTGAGGGGGAAGCAGTTTCACTGAATGACCGAGCTTAAGACTCAATCGTCCCAACCAATGAGCACCTCCGCAGGCTTCAAAGGCGATGGTGGTGAGCGGGGTGTCATAGATAAATTGGATCAACTGTTTGCGGGAAAGTTTTTTTCGAAAAAGGGTGTTGCCTTTGCGATCGTGTGCAACTAAATGGAAATTAGATTTGCCTAAATCGATACCAATGACTTGAATAGACATGATGGTTCACCTCCGTTACCTAACTCATTCTCAGCTTAGTCGCTGAGAACGGAGGCGGACCATCTAATTAAGCCCGTCGCTAAAACGAGGGGCTTTTTATTGCAGATCAAGCGGCAGCTGTTGCGTATTTTCGGCGGCAGGGAAACCAATATTGATGCCCACCAACCGCACCGGTTTTCCCCCGCCACGCAGCCAGGCTTCATGTAATAGCTCATCAAATAGTGGTGGTGAAAATCGATTCACCGAACGTTCAACTGTAGTTTGCTGAAAATCGGCAAATTTGATTTTGACACCTTGCCGCGCGATCTGCCCGCGCCATTCACGGCGCTGTAAGCGCTTCGACAACTCCGCCAGCAATTGCGGCAATATCGCATGCCCCTGTTCTTCTAGCGCAATATCCACCGCGAAAGTTGTTTCTACTCCCACCGATTTGCGCTCCCGTGAGGTGTTCAACTGGCGTTCATCGATACCATAGGCCCGCTCTAATAACATCAAGCCGGTTTTGCCAAATTGCAGCAGTAATTGCTGACGGGGAAACAGCTGCACATCGGCACAGGTGTGCAACCCTACCGCGTTTAATCGCTCAGCCGTTTTGCCACCGATACCGGGAATACGCGATAACGCCAGCTGGCGGACAAACTCCGGCACTTGCGGTGGCGATAAGACAAACAGACCGTCGGGTTTATTTTGTTCAGAGGCAATTTTGGCTAAGAATTTATTCGGTGCCACTCCCGCGGATGCGGTGAGATTTAATTCGCGCTGAATATCTGCCCGTATCGCTTCCGCAATACGTGTTGCACTGCCTTGAAATAATGGGCTGTCAGTGACATCAATATAAGCTTCATCGATCGAGACAGGTTCAATGATCTCGCTGTAGCGGGCAAAGATCTGCATAACTTGGCGCGACACTTCGCGGTATAACGCCATTCGGCCCGGCAGTAATACTAAACGCGGGCAAAGACGCAATGCATGTGCCGTCGCCATGGCTGAACGAATGCCATAACGACGCGCGACATAATTACAGGTCGAAATGACGCCGCGACGCTCCGCCGGGCTGCCAATCGCCAATGGCAACGACACCAGCGCTGGATTATCGCGCATCTCGACTGCGGCAAAAAAGCAGTCCATATCCACATGGATAATTTTTCTCATCACAAATACTGTTTATGTATACAGTATTTGTGAGTTTAACTGCTCTTTTAGCTGACGACAAGCGAGGAAACACAGCTTGTTTTAAGGCACCTCATGACCAGCAGCTGCTTCCCAGATGCTAAACCACTGTTCACGTGTCAGATTGATCGCTTTTGCCGCTACCGCAGAACACACTCGCTCAATATTGCCGGAACCAATAATCGGCAGTGGCTGGCAAGGCAGTTTCAGCAGCCAGGCATAAATCACCTGATCCAGGTTTGCACCACCCAGTTCTTCGCTGACATTAGCTAATACCGTACGCAGACGATGTGCCTGTTCCGTTTGTGCAGTAAAGATAGAACCGCCCCCCAACGCCGACCAAATCATCGGGCGGATACGTTTCATCTGCATTTGATCGAGCGTGCCATCGTGCAAAGCAAAAATATTAACCGGATTGACTTCCACCTGATTGGTCACCAGCGGGAAATCCAGACGCGATTGCAGCAGGTCGAATTGATATGGGGTGAAGTTAGAAACACCAAAATGACGCACTTTGCCACTTTGTTTCAGCTGCACAAATGCATCGGCCACTTCATCCGCATTCATCAGTGGATCAGGACGGTGGATCAATAACAGATCCAGATAATCGGTGCCTAAATTCTGCAGTGAATTATCTACCGAATAGGCAATGTGCGCAGCAGAGGTATCGTAATGTTTAATCGTACGATCAGGATATTTCGCGGACAGTAATTTGATATCGCATTTGGTCACGATTTCCAGTTGCTGACGCAATGCGGGTTCCAGCGCTAACGCTTCACCAAACAATTGTTCGCAGCTGTAACCACCGTAGATATCCGCATGGTCAACCGAGGTAATACCCAGCTCCAGATGTTGTTTGAGAAAATCCAGTCGCTGCTGGGCGGACATGTTCCATTCCGCCAGTCGCCAGTAACCTTGAATAAATTCGGATAATTGAAAACCACCAGGAGCCGCTTCAACACGTGAAATCATTAAATTTTTCCACCTTTTTTATCGCAATGACAGCATGCTAGAGTGATCGCACACTGACTACAATGTAACTCCGAGAGTTTCCCGAACTAAGGTACGATTTTATGAGCTTTGCCGCACGATTAGCTGAATTAATTGGAGAAGAAAGTGTTAGCGGTTTCGCACGCCGAGTTGGTTTAAGTGAAGCATTGATCCGTAAATATCTCAAAGGCAGTGAACCCAGTTTAATGAAAGCTAACCAAATCGCGATGCGAGCCAATTGTTCGCTTGAGTTTCTGGCTACTGGTTGTGGTTATTTATACCGACAAGCAGAAGTAGTCGATGCGGAAGCATTAAAACTCAGCTATGAAACCACGATGAATGAAACGATCTCCAACGCTGATTTAGAAAAATTAGTTAGTATGGTTTCTGGCTATCAATATCTGCGTTCGCACAAACGCCCAGATGGCTATCTGGATAAAGAAGGGATGAGTCAGTTTTTAAATCTGGCAAAACAGATCACCCCTGAATGATTTCATCATGGGACAAAGGGAAAACGAGTTCCCATTGTCATTTGAGTCATGGCGGGCATTTATTGCACCAAATAAGGCTTAAATGTCTCACTGTATTCCGCTTTGAAGCCTTTATCGGTTTTAATTACCAGATAGACAGCCAGATGTTGTTGCTTGGCAAACGCCATCGCTTTTTCTGGTCCCATCACCATCAGAGCGGTATCTAAACCATCAGCTTCCAAGGCGGTGGGCGTGATCACGGTGGCTGAAACCAGACGATGCGTGATCGGTTTCCCTGTTGCCGGATCGATGATATGCGAATAGCGCTGACCATTGAGTTCATAATAATTACGATAGCTGCCCGAGGTGCTGATCGCCCGGCCATCCGGTTTGACGATCGCTTGCACTTCATCTAACTCATCGGTTGGTTTCTGAATCGCCAACTTCCACGGTTCACCTTTGGCATTCACACCCCGACTACGAGACGCGCCAGCGATTTCCACCAGATAATTGTGCACACCGCGTGACTCCAGAAAGTCGGCGATTTTATCGGCACCAAAACCTTCACCGACAGTCGACAGATCCACATACATGTTCGGAATGTCTTTACGAAGTTCTGCATGATCAGCACTGACATCGACATGCAGACGCTGAATACCCACACGCTGACGTGCTGCGGTAATTTGCGCATCTGTTGGTATTTTTACCGGGCGCCTATCCGGCCCAAAACCCCATAAATTCACCAAAGGCCCGACCGTAACATCCAATACACCTTGCGTACGCTGACCAACACGCACCGCACTGATCACGATATCCGCCATATCCTGAGAAACAGGAAACGGCGCGGTAGTTTGTTGTTGATTAAACTTCGACAAAGAAGAGTTCGGATCATACGTGGAGATTTCATCGTTATAATGTTTCAGTAAGCTATCGACCTGTGTTTGCAACGCCTGTTGCCCACCAGGGAAATCACCCACCACTTTGACACCATAGAAAGTGCCCATCGTGCGGCCATGAATTTCCAGCATCGGATGCTCCGCAGCTGGCGGCTTATCACAACCAGCTACCATTGCCAGCATCAACAAACCGACACTCTGTTTACTCCACGACATACTGCTCTCTCCTGCCGTTTATTAATTATTTGTGCCCGGCACAATTTGGCGAATCAGGCGCCAGTGCTGCACGTGCTTGCCACTCTGCCGGCGTGTAGGTATGTAACGCCAACGCATGTACGCCACTTTGCAAAGCCTGCGCCAACAGTGTATTCACTCGGCGGTGACGGGCAACCAGTCGTTCACCCTCAAATAACGCACTCACAACGACCACTTTAAAATGACTTTCCGCATCCGGCCCGGAAGATCGATGCATATGACTTTCGTTGGTTACTGACAACCAAGTTGGTTCCAACCCTTGTTGTAAGGTTTGTTCAATATGCTGTTGCATCGACATAGGTGACTCTCCGCCATGATATTCAAACTCACAGCATAACGTGTCAGCCCCGACAAACAACCCGATTACAGATAAGGTTATTTTGAATTTTGAGAATCACTCTCAACACTTACAATCCTTAACGTTTATTTCATAATCTTTTCATCGGCCCAGCTGGTTACGGCTATTCTTTGCTCGTTATAGTGGCGCTATCAAATCAGGGCCAGTCTCACATTCCATCCCCATCGAATGACGGCCATCAGCACAGCCCGTAGTTACTATGCTTACAACCGATCTTCAGCAGCCATCGACATCAGAACAACACCTGTTACGCGGACAATGGCTGCATGAACAGGGTCGGATTGATGATGCGCAACAATGCTATATCCAGATCTTGCAACAGCATCCTCGTCACCGCATCGCGCTGCATCTGTTTGGTATTTCGTTATATCAGCAAACCCGTTACGCCGAATCAGAGTATGTACTGCAACAAGCGCAGGAATTAGCCCCTGACGATTGCGACCTGTTGTCTGACCGTGGTTTGGTTTTGTTGGCAAAAGAAGATTATCTGGCAGCATCAGATTGTTTTGAGCGAGCTATTGCGATTGAGCCGGCTATGTCTGCAGCCTGGAATAATCTGGGCGTGGCATTCCAACATCTGCAGCATTTGGAACAAGCCGAGCAATGTTGGCGGCAAGTTTTAGCATTAAAACCTGAGCACCGGGATGCGTTGATTAATCTTGGTAATTTATTTTGTGGGCAGGGGAAAAATGCGGAAGCCTTAGATCTGTTCGGCCAGCTATTGCAGAGTTATCCGCAAGAGGCCATGAGCTGGCGAGTCACCGCAAAAGCATTATCACAAGCCGGATTACACGAGCAGGCCTTACATTATATTCAGCAAGCTCGGCAATTATCGCCAAATTGCACCGATACTCTCACGGAACAAGGTTTGATCTTGCGACATTTGCATCGTCATGAGGATGCATTGTTGTGTTATCAGCAAGTAGCTGCGGCAGAACCGAATTCGGCTGATGCCGATAATAATTGTGGCGTCATTCTGGATGATTTGAAACGCCACGAAGAGGCGCAGCACTATTATCAGCAAGCTCTCAAAAAACAACCACAACATATTGATGCGCTGTTTAATTTTGCTGTCAGCTTGGAAAAATGCGGCTTATGGGAACAAGCACAGCAGCGTTATCAACAACTGACGCGCGAACAACCCAATCACATTAACGCTTGGCATGGGCTGGCGGGGGTATTGCTGAAACAACGCCGATTAAATAATGCCTTAGGCTGTTATCGACGTGCGCTGATGTTATCGCCCAATAGTGCTGACTTATGGCACGACTGTGCAATTGTCTTACGTGATATGCAACGCCACTGGTTGGCACTGAGTTGCTTATGGCGGGCAATCCAATTGCGCCCTCACTTTGCCAGTGCGCTGAATACCCACGGCATGATGTTATATGAGTTGCGTCAATTTGATGATGCGCAAGCGGATTTTAAACGCGCCAGGGAGTTAGATCCTAACCTGTCAGAAACCTACTGGAATCAGGCGCATTGTCATTTAATACAGGGGCAAATGTTACTGGGCTGGCAATTATATGAATGGCGAAAAAACTGGCTCAGTGAAAACGCCAAACAACGGCAGTGGCAAAAACCACAATGGCGCGGAGAAGCGTTTTTACCCGGACAAACGATTTTATTGCATGCGGAACAAGGTTACGGCGACACCATCCAGTTTTGTCGTTACGTCACTCTGGTCGCCAAGCGCGGAGCGCGCGTGATTCTTGAAGTGCCAGACGTATTACATAGCCTGCTAAGTAAATTACCTGGCGTTGAGCAAATTATTGTACGTGGCGATAATCTGCCCGCGCATGACTGGCAATGTTCCTTAATGAGCTTGCCACTGGCGTTTGCCACAACGCTGGCCTCTATTCCTGCTGCAGAAGGTTATTTAACTATTTCCGCTCAACGAGTAGTCAACAGCAAGAACCCGCAAATTGGTTTTGTGTGGGCCGGTAATGCCAAACATCACAACGATCGTGCGCGTTCTATACCCTTAGCGACGTTCAAACCGTTATTGTCTGCACTGCCAGCAGATTATATTTGCCTGCAGCAACCGCTGCCTGAACATGTCAGACAAACTATCTCCGCGGCTAATGTTCACTACCCTGATGTAACACCAAGTGATTTTGCAGCCACCGCCGCCATTATTGCTAAGTTGGATCTCGTGATCACAGTGGATACCGCCGTCGCGCATTTGGCCGGTGCAATGGGCAAAACGGTGTGGATATTACTGGCCTATAACAATGATTGGCGTTGGTTGACTGAACGGGCTGACTCGCCTTGGTATCACTCAGCACGTTTATTCCGTCAGCCGGTATTAGGGGACTGGCAAAGAGTGATTGCCGAAGTTAGTCAGGCATTAATGCAACACTTCCCGTTATCGCTTAAACAAACCGAAGCTAAAGAAAGTTATGCACCGGCAATGATCTGACGGAACGTCAGGTTGATCCGCCCATCCTGAACACGCGCCATTTTTGGTAATGCGTGCAGCCAATAATGCTGCATGTGACCGGCCATCACCAACAAACTACCCTCGGTTAACAGTAATTCGTGTTTCAATGGTTGCTGTTTATGTTTCAGCGTAAATCGCCGTGCGGCCCCCAAACTGAGTGACGCAATCAGCGGGTCACGCCCCAGCTCTGGTTCATCGTCGCTGTGCCAGCCCATCGAATCTTGTCCGTCACGATAATAATTGAGTAATACACCGTTAAAACTGGCACCAACCGCCTGTTCCACTTGCTGCTTTAAGGGCAATAACCAAGCCGGCCAAGGCGTTGCCGGGAGCGTCAATTTGGAGTAGGTATAACTAGCCTCACCATACCAACAGAGCAATCGTGGCTGTAATACCACCCGACCAAACATCCGGATCGGTAATTGTTGCCAGTTCACTTGTTGCTGTAATAACGCATACCAATGCTGTGCAACCGGTGCCGGTAAAAAATCGTCCTGCCACAACAACTCCGCATCGGTAAGTAACTGACGTTCTAACGGCATTTTCTGCTCCGGTGCATTGGTGTTAACGAGGATGGCAGGTAGAATAGCGGCATTATTTTGAGATAGAAAGTTATCAGATGGAAACGGCATGAACCTGTTGAACCTGGAGACGAGTGAGCTTACACTGCACCGTTACCCTGCTACCAATGATCCCAATCTGCAAGCATGGGATGCTGCCGATGAATATCTGCTGCGTGAACTCACCGCTGAACAACTGCAAAACGCCGCCAGCCAAGGTCCGATCCTGATTTTGAATGATAGCTTTGGTGCACTCACCTGTGGGCTGGCGCATTATCAGCCGATTGCGATCAGCGATTCACTGTTAAGTCAGGAAGCCACGCGCCGTAACTGGCAAACCAATGAGTTGGAAGAACTGCCACTGCACCTGCAAGATGCGCTGGCGCCGTTACCGACAGCGCCAGCGCTGGTGCTGATCAAAGTACCAAAGACACTGGCAATGTTGGAATATCAGCTGCTGCGGCTGCGTGAGGTAGTGACCGCAGAAACCCGCATCATTGCAGCGGGTAAAGTGAAAGAGATCCATAATTCAACGCTGGCATTGTTTGAACAGATTTTGGGCGCCACCAAAACCTCGCTGGCATGGAAAAAAGCTCGCTTGATCCTCCCACAAGTGGAAGATCGCCCTGTTGTTGCGAACCCTTATCCAACCCACTGGCCGCTGGATAATACCGATTATCAGATCGCCAACCATGCCAATGTCTTTGCCCGTGCCAGTTTAGATATCGGTGCTCGTTTCCTACTGGAACACCTGCCACGGCAAAAACGCGGCCTGATGGTCGACTTGGGCTGCGGTAACGGTGTGCTGGGTTTAATGGCGCTGGAATATAACCCGGAAGCTGAACTGCTATTCCTCGATGAATCGTATATGGCGGTGGCATCAAGCCAACTCAACGTCGAAAATAATCGCCCGCAAGATCTGGCGCGTAGCCGCTTTCAGGTTGGTCATTCGCTGAGTGGCATCGACAGCAACAGCTTGGATGTCATTATTTGTAATCCGCCATTTCATCAACTGCAAACCATCACCGATGACATTGCCTGGCAGATGTTCCGCGATGCCAAACGTTGTCTGAAACGTGGTGGTGAACTGTGGATCGTCGGTAACCGACATTTGGATTATCACATCAAATTAAAACGTCTATTTGGTGGCGCAGAATGTATTGCCAGCAACAGTAAATTTGTTATTTTACGCTCAATAAATCGATAGGAGCCTCCATGAAAAAGTTAATGTTACTCCTCAGCGTGCTGCTGTTTGTTGGTTGTGCCGCGTCGTGGCCACAAAAAGCCAATCTGAACCCAGTGGTAGACGATCAACTGGATGGGCTCTATCAGCCAGGTGTGGATGTTTCAGTGAATGGTCAAGATGAACGCAGTGGCAGTCAGATCATTAAAATTGCGTTACCAGATTCACCGGTCACACTGATCCCAAACCAAGTATCACCGCACATTCTACTGGCCGAACGTCTGCAAAATGGTTTCCAGCAACAGGGCGTAGCGCGTGGCAGCCAATCCAATATCAATATCAGCGTTGTTGTGGAAGAACTGCAGGCAACCCTGACCAAACCAGGTGTGATGTTTAATGCCAATGCGAAAAGTCGCATTAAACTGACCGTATCGAACAATGGCAACATTCTGAATAAAGAATATAACCGTGCCTCTTCACAAGACAGCGTGACTCGCCCGGATATTCACGATCTGGAAGTGCTGCTGAATGAACAACTGTCTGAAATCATGTCGCAGGCCCTGTCTGACAATCAGATCCGTGGTGCCATTAAAGGTCAATTTTAATGATGAAATACTGCAAATTAGCATGGCTGGCCTTATTACCCGGTTTAGTCTGGGCTAGCGGCCCACGGGTAGAAATGCAAACCAACCTCGGCAAAATTGTGGTCGAATTGGAAGCAGAAAAAGCACCGAAAACGGTGGCTAACTTTTTAAGTTATGTCGATGACGGTAGCTATAACAATTCGCTGTTCCATCGCGTGATCCCGGGGTTTGTCGCACAAGCGGGTGGTTATACGGCTGGTTTTGATCCACTACCAACGCACTCTCCGGTAGAAAACGAATCGAGCAATGGCTTGTCTAACCGTCGTGGTACGTTGGCGATGGCACGCATGAGTGACCCGAACAGTGCCACTCGTCAGTTCTATTTTAATCTGAACGACAACACCTCTTTGGACGCCAACGTACAACCTGGTTACACCGTGTTTGGTTCAGTCGTATCCGGTTTAGATGTGCTGGAAAAAATTGCGGATGAACCCACCAGTGTTGATCCAAAATTGCGGGCCAGTGATGTGCCAACTAACCCGATCGTGATCACCAAGGTCACGCGGTTAGACTAAATTCAGCATGAAATCGTATTAAAAACCGGCTAGGTGAACCCTGCCGGTTTTTTATTACTCTGCTTTTTCGTTTTGCCACGGAGCGACTTTAAACAACAACAACATGCCCGGAAGCGCCAATAAGGCACACAGCAGGAAGAAGTTTTGCCAGCCCATCAATTCGACTAACCACCCCGTGCTGGCATTAAAGAAAGTACGCGGTACAGCGGCCAGACTGGTAAATAATGCAAACTGGGTAGCGGTATAACGTGGATCTGTAGTGCGGGCAATAAAGGCTATAAATGCAGCGGTGCCGACTCCGACCCCAAACGCTTCAAACCCAATCGTAAAGCCCAGCGCCACACGATCGTGCCCGACGCCAGCCAGCCAATAAAAGCCGAAAATCGCCAATATCTGTACGATGCCAAACAACCAAAGCGCACGGTTGATGCCAAGCTGCAACATCCAGATCCCGCCCAGCATACCGCCAATAACACTCGGCCAAAGCCCCGCATGTTTGGCGATCAGACCAATTTCGGTTTTGCTAAAACCAATATCCTGATAAAACGGCGTTGCCAGCGACGTCGCCATGCTATCACCCAGTTTATACAGGAAAATAAATGCCAGAATGAGCAGTGCATTCTGCACACCTTGCCGCTGAATAAACTCATGGAATGGTTCAATCACCGCTTCCCGTAATGTACGCGGTACCGATGATGATGCCGGCTCTTTGCACATTAATGTCAGCATCAGGCCCGGCAACATAAACAAAGCGGTGATCGGGAACACCCAATGCCACGGCAGATGATCGGCCAGAATCAACGATAACGAACCGGGCACCAAACCGGCGATCCGGTAGGCATTCACATGCACCGAGTTGCCGAGCCCTAATTCATGATCAGATAAGATCTCTCGGCGATAGGCATCGAGCACAATATCCTGACTGGCACTAAAAAAAGCGACACCAAAGGCCAGATACGCAATCGTCCACAGTGAGGTTTGGGGCGAGAAAAAGCCCAGCGAAGCAATGGCGATAATCAACACCAGTTGTGATAAAAACATCCAGCCACGTCGACGACCTAAATTAAAAATAGGGTAACGATCGATCAGCGGTGACCAGATAAACTTCCATGTATAAGGAAATTGCACCAGCGATAACAACCCGATCGCTTTCAGATCAATCTGTTCTGTTTTCAGCCAGGCGGGTACCAGATTGAGCAGCAGATAAAGCGGCAAACCTGAGCTGAACCCGGTGAAAACACAGATCAGCATCCGGCGGGTAAACAGCTGTTGATACCAGTGCTTTTGCGGCATGACAACTCCAAAAAATAAAGCCTCCAGAGGCAAATGCGCTCGGGAGGCCAGATACAACGCTAACGCAGGTTAGTCACGGAAATTGGTAAACTGGAACGCTTGTCCCAACTCAGCCTGACGCACCAGCGCCATTGCTTCCTGCAGATCGTCACGTTTTTTACCGGTCACGCGAATTTCATCGCCCTGGATCGCGGTCTGTACTTTGATCTTGGCATCTTTGATAATTTTGATGAGCTTTTTCGCCACATCCGTTTCGATACCCTGTTTCAGTTTGATGACCTGAAAATAACGGCGGCCAGAATGTTCGATATCGCCGATATCCAGACAGCTGACATCCATACCACGTTTCACAATTTTATCACGCAGGATTTCAATCATCTGCTTGAGCTGGAAATCAGCATCAGCAGCCATTTTGATCTCTTCTTTGTTCAGCTCAAAGGAGGCATCAACACCACGAAAATCAAAACGGGTCTGTAATTCGCGATTCGCGTTTTCTACTGCGTTCTGAACTTCGTTCATCGCGACTTCAGAGACAATGTCAAAAGACGGCATAGTAAATTCTCCTCATTCCAAATTGGCGCTAAATCTAGCAGAAATCAGCACCTGAATGAAGGTAATCTACAGCGATATCCGAACTAATTAGCGTTGTAACTTCACGTACGATGGAGATAAAACTGCCAATTCATGGCCGACATCGTACAATTAATTATTATATCTGACAGTGAGTTAACCTGTTTATGCAATGGACCATTTTAGGGGCCGGCGCCGTGGGTTCTTTGTTTGCTACCCACCTGCAACGCAGCGGCCAAAAAGTTAACCTGCTGGATACCCGTCAACCGCACCGGCAACAAGCCAAACCCATGCTGTTGGAACAGTTGGATGGTTCAATTTGCCTGTGTGAACTTGATTGCATCGGCTATCAGGATCTGACGCAGATTGGTTGTTTGCTGATCACCACCAAAGTCTGGCAAGTCACCAATGCCTTACAACCGCTGATTGGCTTACTACCCGAATCTTGCCCAATTTTGCTACTGCATAACGGTATGGGCACCGCTGAATGGCTGACCGAACATTTCCCGCATAACCCGTTGTTAGCCGGTGTCACCAGTTTTGGTGCTCTGAAAACCGATGCCCGTCATATTAAACACACCGGCTTTGGTGAAACTTGGTTGGGTGCACTGAATACAGCCGGGGAACAGTGGCAAACATTGGTGTCGCCATTGGCGGATGCCTTAGGGCATGCAGCTTGGAGTGAGCAGATTCAGGAACGACAGTGGCAAAAGCTGGTCGTCAATGCCGTCATAAACCCGTTGTCGGCTGTTTATAATCAGCCCAATGGCGTCCTGTTACAGCATCAGGATGACATCGCTGAATTATGTCTGGAATTACAGCCATTATTATTGAAACAAGGTCTGACGAAAACAGCTAACGAATGGCGTGAGTTTGTTTTGCAAGTAGTTGATCGGACTGCGCAAAATTACTCATCGATGCAACAAGATCTCGCCAATCGACGTCGGACTGAGATTGATTACATTACCGGTTATCTGTTGCAGCAAGCCGAACAAAACGGGCTTGAACTACCGCGACACCGTGCGCTATACCTAAAAATCAAAGCATTAGAATCGCAATTTGTCACCGTATAAGGATGAACATGATGAGCAAAAGAGCACTGGTTATTATTGCCCCCGGTTGTGAAGAGATTGAAGCGGTAACCAGCATCGATACGCTGGTACGCGGCAATATAAAAGTCACGGTCGCATCTATTAACCCCAACAAACAACGCGAAGTCGCCGCTTCGCGTGGTGTACATCTGGTAGCAGATCATTTACTGGAAGAGGTCGCGCATGAGACGTTTGATGTGATCGTATTACCAGGCGGTTTGCCGGGCGCTGAATATCTGCGTGATAACCCGATGGTCATTGAGCTTCTGAAAAAACAACGTGCCAACGAATTGTGGCGTGCCGCAATTTGCGCCACCCCGGCATTTGTTTTAGCTCATCATGATCTGATTGGCGATGCTTTGGTCACGGGTTATCCCGGTACGCAAAGTCAGTTACCAACCAAACAACTCCGCCAAGATCGTGTCGTCGTGGATAAACCCAACAAACTGATCACCAGCCAAGGCCCAGCTACCAGCCTCGATTTTGCGCTGGCAATTGTTGCCGAGTTACAAGGTAAAGAAATCGCATCGCAGGTACGCAAAGATATGTTGGCGTAAGAAAAGAGAGCGTCGCATAAATGCGGCGCTTTGCTTTAAAAAGTTATATTCATTTCATTTTTATTTATAAAAAACTTCGAAATACAACCTAAAGGTTTCAACTGTAAATTTGCAGTTATAAAAACAACTTTTCATAGATGCATTTTTTGCATATCTAAATATTTAAAGTTTTACATACATAAACCTTTAAATTCAATCTAATTAAACAAAGGTGAAATAACAAAAATTTCATCATTTACAAGCAATTATACTATTGAATTAACACCATATTCTGTGGCAACTTAGTTTAGCCACATCTAAATCAACCATTAAGAGATGCGGGATATCTATTACTTAAAATAAAAACGGAATTTCAACATGGATAGTTATAACAATAAGCAGCACCTTAATCATAAGAACATCAATTTATCGTGGTTTGACCGTTTAAGTATCAAACATAAATTTTTATTTCTCATAACGGGTGCATTATTAGGTTTAACCTTTTTAACGCTTTTTAGTATCTACAGTATCAAACAAATATCCATAAATGGCCCAATCTACGCACGACTAAAAATCAACCAAGATCTCATTGCCGATATCATGCCACCGCCGATGTATCTTGTTGATGCTGCATTTCAATTACAGCTTTTTATTCAACATGCTGAAAATAATATTACTCGTGAACCTTACAAAGAGGCTTATGAAAGCGATATTGAATTATTCAAATCAGCAAATAGTAGATGGGAAACTTCTGCTCTTGATCCCGCAATGAAATCCCAAATCTCAAGTAATATACGTCCGACAGCAGAACGATTCATTACTATTGCCAATTCAGAAATCATTCCATTTATCGAGAAAAACAACAAAAAGCCTAACGATGAAACTTTAATTTTATTAGAAGACACATTTAGTCAGCATCGGAAAATGGTTGATACTTTATTGGCTGATGCTAATACGCAAAACCAGCTTATTGAACAAGATACAGCCGAACAAAAATCAAAGATTTACCAAATTGAAATGACTGTCGCACTTAGCTTGTGCTTTGTTTTTCTCGGGTTTATCTGGCGGGTATATTCATCGATAAAAAGGATGTTAGGCGGCGAACCCATGATAGCCGCATCAGTCGTATCGACAATATCTAATGGTAATTTAGCCAAATCAATTCCAATAAAAACGGATCGACAACATAGCCTGTTAGGTCAAATGGAATCAATGCGCAGCCATTTAAATGATTTGATCAAAAAAATTCAATCAAGTACTCATGAGTTACATAGTGTCTCTGATGAAGTGAATCAACTCAGTACTCAAGTTCTCAATGCTTCGAATACGCAAAGTGATGCGGCATCATCAATTGCGGCCACTGTTGAAGAGATGACAACCACGATTCAACAGATTTCACACAACTCCGAGCATGTATTAACGTTCACATCAGAAGCAGAAGAAACCGCCCAACACGGTGTCACATTGATCAATGCATTAATTACAAACATTGATACGATCTCAGACGAAGTGAATCAGGTTGCAACAGAAATCACAGCGTTAGGCGACAAATCAAATGCGATTTCGACCATTGTCACAACCATTAAAGAAATTGCAGATCAAACAAATCTACTCGCTCTGAATGCCGCTATTGAAGCCGCCCGGGCCGGAGAAACCGGTAGAGGTTTTGCGGTTGTTGCCGATGAAGTCAGAATGCTAGCAGAACGAACTGCAGCATCAACTCGCGAAGTTGACTCAATGATCAAATCAATTCAGCTCGGTACACAATCAGTGGTTAAACAGATTTATGCCAGCGTTGAACACGTCAATGGAGGGGTAGCGGCAGCAGAAAGAGCGAGCCATGGTATGCAGGCTATTTCAGAAAAAAATCTGCTCGTCATGGATTCTGTTCGTAATGTAATGAATGCTCTCAGCAGCCAAACAGGTGCAATGAGTGAAGCAGCTCGCAACGTTGAATATGTCGCCAGAATGTCTGAAGATAACAACCAATCCATTAAATCCGTCAACAATCACCTTGTCTCATTGACTCAACTGGCTGTGTTATTGGAAACATATACAGATAAATTTGTCGTCTCTCACGACTGATTTAATTATCGATTTACTCCGCAAATAGCATGGTAAGAGCCGAAACTCTTACCATACGTTCTACGTTTAAAAGCAGTTATTGAATTTTGTGCTGTCAGGTTTTAACCCAACAGAATCAGGATCTTACTCCCCACTGGAAAACATATTCTTAATCCAATCTACCGGCGTACTGCTGCAACTTTCCTCTGGTGGCAGTTTATCCGTCCGCGCCGGTAACATCAGCGCGCCAGCACAACCACTGGCCACCGGTTTACCATCGACGTTGAAGTTCACCATGGAAATACCTTGCGGTACCTGCAATTTCAGCGAGTTCACACCCCGTCGTTGCATATAGTTACTAAATAGCGGCAGTGCACCATTGGCACCGGTTAAACCAGCCGGCTGGTTATCATCCCGACCCACCCAGGTGGTGATCAACTCATCGTTGTCCATCCCTGTAAACCAGGCATCACGCAGGTTATCCGTGGTACCCGTTTTACCCGCCAACACAGCACCGGGGAACTGCGACGCCAGCACGCGCGCGGTGCCCTGACTGGCCACTTTGGTCATGGTAAACAACGTCAGATAGGCAGATTGACCATCAATACGGCGCTCAGCTTTCTCGGCACGCTGATACAACACTTTGCCATCACTATCCTGAATGGTGCGGATCGCGGTTAAGGGCTGATATAAGCCTTGTGTCGCTAATGTCAGATAGAACTGATTAACTTCAAATGGCGATAACTCCAGAATGCCCAAAAACAGGGATGGGAAAAGAGGAATATCCTGCGTCACGCCGAGTTTTTTCAGCGTCTCCGCTACCGCCGGAATACCAACCGCCATACCTAAACGAACGGTCGGGACGTTCAGTGAATTGGCCATCGCTGCATATAACGGCACATTCCCTCGATAGGTTTTATCGTAGTTTTGTGGCGCCCAGGTTTTACCACCCTGATTACGCAGCTGCAACGGTTCATCTTTCAGCGGGGTTGCTAACTGATAGCCTTGATCCAATGCCGTCAGATAAACCGCCGGTTTAACCTGAGAACCAATCGGACGGCGCGCATCCAGTGCACGGTTTAAGCCGGCATAATTGGTATCCCGTCCACCAACTAACGCAGACACTTCACCGGAATGGCGGTTGGTCACCACCATCGCACCTTGTAATTCTTTGCGGTTCAGGCGTTTTTCAATGCTATCCAGTTGCGAAGACACCGACTCTTCTGCCGCTTGTTGTGCCACCGGATCCAGACTGGTGAAAATCTTCAGGCCTGATTGCTTCAGGAACCCTTCACCAAATCGTTGGCGTAATTCACGACGCAACAAATTCATAAAGGCTGGGGTGCGACCAAAGGTCATCTGCCCACGCTCCAGCAACCCTAATGGCCGCGAGGCATAGAGTTGGAACTGCTCCGGTGACAACTGCTGATTTTCCAGCATCAGCCGCAAGATCATGTCACGACGCTGTTGTGCCCGTTCCGGATACCGCCATGGGTCGTAATAAGAGGGGCCACGCACCATGGTAACCAGCAACGCCATTTGATCCGGCTCCAGCTCATTGAGTGGCATACCGAAATAGAAATACGACGCCAGACCAAAGCCATACACACCTTGCGCATAGTTCTGACCGAGGTAGATCTCATTCATGTAGGTTTCGAGGATCTGGTTTTTCTCATAACGGTAATCGATGATCACCGCCATGTAAGCTTCCTGCACTTTACGCATCAGACTGCGTTCACGCGTGAGGAAATAGTTTTTCGCTAGCTGCTGGGTCAGCGTACTGCCGCCCTGTACCGCATGACCGGCACGTAAATTAGCCAGAAACGCACGACCAATCGAAAGAATCGACACGCCGCCATGGCTGTAAAAATCGCGGTCTTCCACCAGCAACAGCATGTTAACGAACGTTTGCGGCACCTGATTAATGCGCAGCAAAATACGATCTTCGATCTCATCGCCGCTGAGGCGGTCGAGTAAGACTGGATCCATGCGTACATAGGCCAGTTCATGCTGATTATCAGCACTTTGAATACTCGCCAGACGCTGACCAGTAAAACTCAGCAATAACGGACGCATCTTTTCGGTGCCATCGGCGAAATCAAAAGCACGGCGGATCACCAAAATCCGCTGACCGTTCACCGCATATTGCCCCGGCCCCTGTGGGCGAGTGCTGGCGCGATAATTCAGCAATTTCAACTCATGCAACATCTGCTGCACCGATAAGCGCTGGCCCGGAAATAACTCCAATGGACGGCTATAGACCACGGCAGGAAGCTGCCATTTCTGGCCATCAAACTTGCTGTGGATCAGACTGTCGAGATAGATACCAAACATCACCATAAAGGCGATGCCCACCAAGCTCAGCTTGACGGCAAAACTGATCCAACGGCGCCAATGCCAGAATGGATAGCTTGTTACTTTTTTTGTTACCGTTTTTTTTGCCAAAATGAATTAATCCTTTTGCATCAGTCGTTTCACTGTTTTTGTCGGCATCGCTTCCAGCGGGTCATCAGGCCAGAAATGTTTCGGGTAACGCCCTCTGCCCTCTTTTTTTACATCGTTATACGCCCCTTGCCAGAAGGCCACCAGATCTTGCGTGATCTGTAGCGGGCGCTTCGCCGGCGATAACAACTCGATCTGTAATGCTATTTTGCCGTGCGCCACTTTCGGTGTGTCGCGTTGACCAAACATCTCCTGAATACGTACCGCCAACACCGGTGCGCGCCCAGCGGCATAGCGCAATGGAATACGGCTTCCGGTTGGCGCGGTAAAATGGGAGGGTAATAACTCATCAAGTTTTTGCTGCTGCGCCCAGCTTACGTTCCCTTTCAAAATGGTCAGAAATGATAATCGGCGCAGATCATCTAAACGCGATAAACCATCCAGATGCAGTAATAACCACTGCTCCAGACTCGCTAATAACGTCGTATCGTCAGCCGCAGGTAATGCTAACTCCGGCAACCAATCGGCGGCACAACGCCAGCGTTGCAACCACTGCTCGCTCTCTTCATTCCAGGGTAAACACGCCAGACCATGTAAGCGGATCCCTTCCAGCAAACATTGTGTTTTTTGCTCGGCGCTCAGATCTGTGAGAGGCTGACGTTTCAGCACAATGGCACCCAGGCAGGCTTGTTTTTCTGCGCGTACCCGTTCAGCTTTGCTATCCCAGCCCAGATGGGTGATTTCACGAAACAGCTGTGGTTGCATGGTCTGCAGCGTCACGATGTCTAGTGGCTCGGCGGTATAGATGCGTAAGCCTTGTTCCGTTTGTTGCAGTGAGACTGCCACCAGCCACTCTTTGCCCTGACAAGGGTGATCAAATAGCAGATCGGCGCGCTGACCATTTGCCAATTGATAACGTAATTCGCCGCTGTTTTTCGCAATGCGATCGGGCCACGCCAGCGCACACAACAGATCGATCTGCGCCACCGAACAAGTCGGCAAAGCACCTTCGCTGTTTAACCGTTGCCACCAACGCTGTGCCGCCGGGCGTAAACTTTGACTTAAACGCTGCAACTGCACAGAGACAGGATCATTACCCAACACACGCTCTTCTTGTAACGCCACCAGATAACAGGCTGCAGCCAGTAACTCCGCATAACCTTGCTGTTCCAGCGCTTGCGCACCTAATAACAAATGCCCCAAGCGTGGTTCACAAGGTAAGGCGGCAAGCTGATGGCCTTTATCAGTTAATTTATGCTGTGCATCAAAAACGTCCAGCCATTGCAACAACTGTCGGCCTGCTGCCAAGGCCGCAGCAGGGGGCGGATCTAACAACGGTAATTGTTCCGGCGTACTGCCCCAAAGAGCAGCTTCCAACAGTAATGATGACAGATCACTGCACAGGATCTCAGCCGGCGCCTGTTCTTCCAGACGTTCTTGCGCTTCCTGACTCCACAACCGATAACAGACACCGGGGCCTAAACGACCAGCACGCCCCGCACGTTGTGTAGCCGACGCTTTGGCGATCTGTTTGGTCTCTAGTCGCGTCACTCCACTTTTTAAATCAAAGCTGCTACGACGCTCCAGACCGCTATCAATGACGACCTGAATATCTTCTATGGTCAGCGAGGTTTCCGCTACATTGGTCGCCAGCACGACTTTGCGTTGCCCTGCTGCACAAGGCAAAATTGCCCGCTGTTGCTCCGCAAACGGTAACCGGCCATGCAGACGTAACACGGCAATAGTGTCGGGTAAGCGTGGCTGCAGCCATTCCGCCAAACGATCAATTTCACCAGCTCCGGGCAGAAAAACTAACAAGCTGCCTTGCTCATTTGAAATGGCATCAATAATCACCGAGCCCCATTGCGGCACTAACGGTTGCTGTCGGTTTACTGGCTGATAGTAGAAAGTGATCGGATAACTGCGACCGGGGCAATTCAGCACTACTGCATCGGGCAGCAGTTGTGGTAGTGGTAAACCATCGAGTGTGGCTGACATCACCAGTAATTTCAGCTCTGGTCGTAATGCCGCCTGACTTTCTAACGCAAATGCCAGTGCCGTATCGGCTTGTAAACTGCGTTCATGGAACTCATCAAAAATCAGCAGATCGACACCGTTCAGCTCCGGATCTTGCTGCAGCATGCGCGTCAAAATGCCTTCGGTGACAATTTCCAGCCGCGTCGCTTTACTGGTTTTCTGCTCACCACGCACGCGATAACCCACTTGCTGCCCAACCGGTTCACCTAGTTGCTGCGCCAGATACAGTGCAATATTTCGCGCAGCCAAGCGGCGCGGTTCCAACATGATAATACGGCCACTACCCGCCAATTGTTGTAACAGGAATAAGGGCACTACCGTCGATTTACCCGCCCCCGGCGATGCCTGCAGGATCACCTGATTGTGCGAATGGCACGCCTGCGCAAGTTGTGGCAACAGATCGTGAATGGGTAATTGCGACAAAATAGCTCTCCGTAATAACTTGTACTGGTTAACTTAAATTGACCACTGTTTTAGAAACAAAGCCACTCGTTCGACATTAATCCACTACTATATTGATTCGGACGAAACTAGTTGTAATAACCAATTATTTACTCTGTAATTTCATTATGAGCTTCACGAGAACTTTTATACTCTCTCTCGGTAGCCTCTCACTTTTCAAACTTCTGAGGAATCGCTTCATCGGACTGCTATCTGGCTCGGTGCCAGAATTTTTGGCAACAACTCCATTTCATCTAACAGCTCAATTCTGAGTTTAGTGATAAGTTGACGGATGGATACACAGTAGAAAAAGAATTAAAAAATCCAGTGACTTGAGATCACTGGATTTTTATCCGACGTATCAATTTATGCTTAAACTCTTAATTAATTGGCGGTACGCATACATTTCTACGTATAATTAATTAGCTAATGCTTATTCAGTCATTGGCACGTTGTCGATTGCCACTTCCTGCTCAACCGGTGCAGCTTCAACTGCTTGTTCAGTTGCTGGCTGATCATCACGTTTCGCTTCTTTGATAGACAGACGGATACGACCCTGACGATCTACTTCCAGCACTTTAGTGCGAACCATGTCACCAACTTTCAGGTAATCAGATACATCTTTCACACGTTCATCAGTGATTTGTGAAATATGAACCAGACCATCTTTACCTGGCAGAATGTTTACGAAAGCACCAAACTCAGCCAAACGAGTTACTTTACCTTCGTAGATACGGCCAATTTCAACATCAGCGGTCAGCGCTTGAATACGACGGATCGCTTCCTGTGCTGCTTCACCGCTTACTGCTGCGATCTTCACAGTACCATCATCTTCCAGCTCGATAGTGGTGCCGGTTTCTTCAGTCAGAGCACGGATCACCGAACCACCTTTACCGATCACGTCTTTGATCTTCTCAGGGTTGATCTTGATGGTATGAATGCGAGGAGCGAAATCAGAGATATCGTTACGCGCTTCACCAATCGCTTTGTCCATCACACCCAGAATGTGCAAACGCGCATCACGAGCCTGTTTCAGAGCGATCTGCATGATCTCTTTAGTGATACCTTCAATTTTGATGTCCATCTGCAGCGCAGTAACACCTTCAGAAGTACCAGCCACTTTAAAGTCCATGTCGCCCAGATGATCTTCATCACCCAGAATGTCAGACAGAACTACGAAGCTATCACCATCTTTAACCAGACCCATTGCGATACCAGCAACAGAAGCCTTGATTGGAACGCCTGCGTCCATCAGAGCTAAAGAGGTACCACAAACAGAAGCCATTGAAGAAGAACCGTTCGATTCGGTAATTTCAGAAACCACACGAACAACGTAAGGGAATTCAGCTTGTGAAGGAATAACAGCGGCAACACCACGACGCGCCAAACGGCCATGGCCGATTTCACGACGTTTTGGTGAACCGATCATACCAGTCTCGCCCACACAGTATGGTGGGAAGTTGTAATGCAGCATGAAACGATCAGTACGTTCACCAGTGATTTCATCAATGGTTTGCGCATCACGTTCAGTACCCAGAGTACAAGCTACCAGCGCCTGAGTTTCACCACGGGTAAACAGTGCTGAGCCATGAACGCGAGGCAGAACGCCAGTACCTACGCTCAGTGCACGAATCATCTGTGGATCACGGCCATCGATACGTGGCTCGCCACGCAGGATACGACCACGAACCACATCACTTTCCAGTTCATGGAACAGATCTGCTACTTCGCCGGCATCCTGAGTTTCATCAGCGGCAACGATTTCAGCAACGATACGTTGTTTCAGAGCAGAGATTGCATCATAACGCACCGCTTTTTCAGTAATACGGTAAGCTTCACCGATTGCTTCCACAGCCAGATCAGCAATTTTTGCTTTCAGCGCTACGTTAGCGGCTGGAGCAACCCAATTCCATGGAGTAGTACCCACTTCAGCGGCAAATTCATTCACAGCTTTGATTACGGTTTGCAGTTGATCATGACCATACACAACCGCACCCAGCATCACTTCTTCTGGCAGGATAGCGGCTTCAGATTCAACCATCAGCACTGCTGCGGCAGTACCAGCAACTACCAGATCCAGTTTACTGTCTTGCAGTTCAACAACTGACGGGTTCAGAACATATTCGTCATTGATATAACCAACACGCGCAGCACCGATTGGGCCATTAAATGGAATACCAGAGATAGCCAGCGCAGCAGAAGTACCAATCATCGCTACGATATCAGGAGATACTGCAGGGTTAACTGACATTACCGTTGCCACGATCTGAACTTCGTTCAGGAAACCTTCTGGGAACAGAGGACGAATAGGACGGTCAATCAGACGCGCAGTCAGTGTTTCACCTTCGCTTGGACGACCTTCGCGTTTGAAAAAACCACCCGGAATACGGCCTGCTGCGTAGGTACGCTCTTGATAGTTAACAGTCAGCGGGAAAAAATCGCGACCTTCAACAGCTTCTTTTTTACCAACAACAGTTACTAATACTGCAGTATCGTCCATGCTGACCATAACAGCTGCAGTTGCCTGACGCGCCATAACACCTGTTTCAATCGTTACAGTGTGTTGGCCATATTGGAAGGTTTTTACAATAGGATTCACGTGAATTTCCTTTTATTAATTTCGTCGCTCAAAATGCGCGCTTATTATAGCTGAAGGCGAGCACAATAGGTAATCAGGGATAGAGCGACTTAAGATATAATTCTGATGCAAATGTCACTTATGTCACGAAAAAACAAAAGGAGGCATAAGCCTCCTTTTGTATGTAATCACTAAGAATGAATTAGCGACGCAGACCTAATTTAGCGATCAGATCTTTGTAACGTGCATCATCTTTGCCTTTCAGGTAATCCAGCATTTTACGACGCTGAGAAACCATACGCAGCAGACCACGACGACCATGGTGATCTTTAGAGTGTACTGAGAAATGGCCTTGCAGATGGTTGATCTGAGCAGTCAGCAGAGCTACCTGAACTTCTGGTGAACCAGTGTCATTGGTACCGCGAGAGAAATCAGCAACGATCTTGGCTTTAGTTTCAGCATTTAGTGACATAGTGTACTCCTGAGTTTAATGGACTGTGAGCCGATCACTAATTCAGCCCACAGAGAAGCTGCGCATTCTAGCACAGCTGTAATAACAGACAAGCTACTCAGCTTGATCATCCGCATCTGGTACATCGCCACCAATGCGAACGAGACGCCGCGGGGCAACTTTACCGTCTTCGTCAATTTCACCGACACCGATGAATTCCGCTTCCGGACCAACAGTCATGCGCACAAAACCGTCCGTTACTGCATGCGGAACCATCACTGCCTGCCCTTGAGTCACATAGGCAGCCAGCACCGGCGACATGTTAACTTCTGGCAGATTGCTTACCGCGCTATCCATTGGCAGTAGGTAATAATCCAATTTCTCGCGAGGCGGGATGCCTTGCTCACGGCATTCATCCAGAATTTCATTCAACTTTTCCAGATTCAGCATTTTGTCATTCGGATACTTCGCGACCTGAGTACGACGTAACTGAATAACGTGTGCACCACAGCCTAATAACTCGCCTAAATCGTCGATCAACGAACGAATATAAGTGCCTTTAGAACAATGCACTTCTAACGAAATGGTGTCGTCAGAAAAATTGAGCAATTCCAGCGAATAAATAGAGATAGGACGAGCTTCACGCTCAATCTCTATGCCTTCGCGCGCATATTCATACAACGGGCGCCCTTGATGTTTCAAAGCTGAAAACATCGACGGCACCTGCAAAATATCGCCACGGAATTTATCTAACGCCAGTGATAATTGCTCTTCTGTCACGCTGACTGGACGAACAGAAACCACCGAGCCTTCAGAATCACTGGTATCAGTCCGAACACCTAAACGTGCAGTGACGCAATAACGTTTATCGGCATCCAGTAAAAATTGAGAGAACTTGGTAGCCTCACCAAAACAGATAGGCAGCATCCCCGTGGCCAGTGGATCCAAAGCCCCAGTATGCCCAGCTTTAGCTGCGTTATAGATACGCTTTACTTGTTGCAGCGCATCATTCGAAGTGATACCGCTTGGTTTGTCCAGCAGTATAATGCCGTGCACATCACGACCTTTGAAGCGACGTCGTCGAGACATCTTTAATCACGATCCTCCTCGCTCTGATCTGGCAATTCGCCACGGCGAAGCTGATCATTACGAACGGTGTTAGTAATCAGGTTGGAGATCCGCATCCCTTCAACCAACGTTTTGTCATAGACAAAGCGAATTTCTGGTACTACACGCAGTTTCATCGCTTTACCCAACAGAATACGAATATAACCGGAAGCATCATTTAACACTTTGATGCCGGCCTCAACGTTATCTTCTTCGTTCAAAAAGAACGTTACAAAAACTTTGGCATGCTGCAGATCACGAGTCAATTCCACATCAGACACCGTCGCCATTCCAACACGCGGATCTTTGATTTCGCGCTGCAGGATAACGGCGATTTCACGCTGGATCTGTTGTGAAACCCGGTCGGCTCGTCCAAACTCTTTTGCCATTTTTAACTCCAGAGTAAACGGGGGAATAAATTCCCCCGTAAACGATTACAGCGTACGCTGAATTTCGACAATTTCGTAAACTTCGATCTGGTCACCAGGACGCACATCATTGTAGTTCTTAACGGCGATACCACATTCGTAACCGTTTTTAACTTCAGGTACGTCATCTTTGAAGCGGCGCAGAGATTCCAGCTCACCTTCATAAATAACAACGTTATCACGCAACACACGAATTGGGTTGTTACGCTTAACAGTACCTTCGGTCACCATACAACCGGCAACGGCACCAAATTTCGGTGAACGGAATACATCACGAACCTCAGCCAGACCAATGATCTGCTGTTTGTATTCCGGTGCCAACATACCGCTCATCGCCTGACGAACTTCATCGATCAAATCATAGATCACAGAGTAATAACGCAGATCGATATTTTCAGATTCGATAATCTTACGAGCAGAAGCATCAGCACGAACGTTGAAGCCCAGCACGATAGCATTAGAAGCTGCTGCCAGGCTGGCATCAGTTTCAGTAATACCACCCACACCAGAACCAATGATCTTCACTTTCACTTCGTCAGTTGACAGTTTATTCAACGAATCAGCAATCGCTTCTACCGAACCTTGTACGTCAGCTTTCAGTACCACGTTCAGTTCAGAAACTTCACCTTCTGTCATATTGGAGAACATGTTCTCCAGTTTAGATTTCTGCTGACGAGCCAGTTTGACATCACGGAATTTACCTTGACGGTACAAAGCTACTTCACGCGCTTTTTTCTCATCACGCACAACAGTAACTTCATCGCCCGCAGAAGGCACTCCTGACAAACCGAGAACTTCAACTGGAATTGAAGGCCCAACGGAATCGACGTTACGACCCATTTCATCACGCATCGCACGGACGCGGCCATATTCCAGACCACACAATACGATATCGCCTTGGCGCAGCGTACCTTCCTGAACCAGGATGGTAGCAACCGGACCACGGCCTTTATCCAGACGAGATTCGATCACAACACCACTGGCCATCGCATCACGAACCGCAGTCAACTCCAGAACTTCAGACTGCAACAGGATAGAGTTCAGCAGATCGTCAATACCTTCACCGCTTTTCGCAGATACTTTAACGAACTGGTTCTCACCACCCCATTCTTCTGGGATAACACTGTAACGAGTCAGTTCGTTCATGACACGATCTGGATCAGAGTCAGGTTTATCAACCTTGTTAACTGCAACAACAATTGGTACACCAGCCGCTTTAGCATGCTGAATTGCTTCAACTGTTTGTGGCATCACACCATCATCGGCAGCAACGACCAGAACAACGATATCCGTAGCCTGAGCACCACGTGCACGCATTGCGGTAAATGCAGCATGGCCTGGGGTATCCAAGAAAGTGATACTACCGTTTTCGGTATCAACATGGTAAGCACCGATATGCTGAGTAATACCACCTGCTTCGCCAGACGCCACTTTTGCCTTACGGATATAATCCAGCAAAGAAGTTTTACCATGGTCAACGTGACCCATGATGGTAACTACCGGCGCTCTTGATTCGCTCTTCGCAGTTGAATCACGATCCTGCAACAGCGCTTCTTCCAACTCATTTTCACGGCGCAGAGTCACTTTGTGACCCATTTCTTCCGCTACCAGTTGTGCAGTTTCCTGATCAATGATTTGGTTGATGGTGGCCATCGCGCCCATCTTCATCATCACTTTGATCACTTCAACCGCTTTTACTGCCATTTTCTGTGCCAGTTCGCCAACGCTGATCGTTTCACCGATCACGATATCACGGTTCACTGGTTGCGCTGGTTTCTGGAAACCATGCTGCATTGAATTTGGCGTATGAACTTTAGCGCGCTTACCTTTTCTCGCACGGGTGTTTCGCTCTTCGCGAGCTTCTTCATGCGGCGATTTTTTGGCTTTAGCAACACCTGGACGACGGCGGCCTTTGCTTTCATCCTGACGTTCACGTTCAGCTTCAGCTTCTTTTACAAATAAAGAAGCGGCTTCGCTAACATCGTCGTTCAATTCTTTACGGCGACGTTCTTCTTCTTCTGCAGCCCAACGGCCTTCATTTTCTACCGCTAAACGACGAGCTTCTTCAGCAATTCGCTGAGCTTCCAGCTCGGTTTTACGTTGAGCTTCTTCTTCTTGTTTCTTACGTAATGCTTCTGCTTCACGTTTGGCATTATCGTCTGCGCGTTTATCTGCCTCAGCTTTCAATTTTTTGGCCTTCTCATCCGGAGATTTTGCTGCATTATCAGCAACAGATTCTGTCGATACTGTTCTGGCCTCAGCTTCTTTGCGCGCTTTTTCTTCGGCTTCTTTGCGGGCTTTGGCTTCCGCGTCCTTACGCGCTTGTTCAGCTTTGGCTAACTCTTCCTGACGCGCTTTTTCAGCTTCCTGACGCGCCTTTTCTTCCGCTTCTTTCTGCTGTTGAGCTTCGTCAATTACAGAACGATGCACGTAAGTTTTTGACTTACGAACTTCAATTTGTACTTCTTTATTTTTACCGCCAGCACCTGCTACGTTTAATGTGCTTTTGGTTTTACGCTGCAATGTCATGCGTTTAGGTTCTGCACCATCCGCACCATGCTGTTTTTTCAGATGTTCAAGCAACGTTTGTTTTTCTTGTTCTGACACCATAGCATCAGCATCTTTAGTCAAACCAGCATCTTTAAACTGCTGTACCAACCGGTCAACCGGTGTTCCCACTTCAATGGCTAGTTGTTTTACTGATAAATCGGCCATTCATTACCTCCGCAGTTTACTCTGCCTGCTCGCCGAACCAGCAAATGTTACGAGCTGCCATAATCAATTCACCGGCTTTTTGTTCGGTCATTCCCGGAATACCACTCAGATCATCAATGCCTTGTTCAGCCAAATCCTCCAGAGTCGGGATACCACGAGCAGCCAGTTCATAAGCCAGATCCTGCGTCATACCTTCTAATGCCAACAAGTCATCTGCTGGTTTGGCACCCGCTAAGGTCTCTTCTTTAGCCAGCGCCTGAGTACTCAATGCTTGCTTAGCACGATCACGCAATTGTTCAATTTGTTCGTCATCAAGATCTTCAATACGTTGCAGTTCACTTAAAGGAACATAAGCGATCTCTTCAACGGTTGAGAAACCTTCATCAACTAACAACTCAGCAAAATCATCATCAATATCCAGAGCCTGAGTAAACAGAGTCAGGATGCGATCTTTTTCTGCCTGATGTTTAGTCTGCATATCTTCAACAGTCATTACATTCAATTCCCAGCCGGAAAGCTGAGAGGCAAGGCGAACGTTCTGACCGTTACGACCAATGGCCTGAGCCAAGTTGCTGGAGATAACAGCGATATCCATAGTGTGGTTATCTTCATCCACAACCAGAGACGCTACATCAGCCGGAGCCATAGCATTAATGACGAATTGAGCAGGATTATCATCCCACAATACGATATCAATTCGCTCACCTGCTAATTCACCAGACACAGCCTGAACACGAGCACCACGCATACCAACACAAGCACCAACAGGGTCGATACGACGATCATTGGTTTTTACCGCAATTTTAGCGCGAGAACCTGGATCACGGGCAGCCCCTTTGATTTCGATGATCTCTTCGCCGATTTCAGGTACTTCAATCCGGAACAATTCTTTCAGAAAATCAGGGTGTGTACGGCTAATGAACAGTTGTGAACCGCGAGCTTCGGGTTTAACCGCAGCCAACAAGCCTTTCACTCGGTCACCGTTGCGGAAAGATTCGCGTGGTAACATATCTTCACGATAAATAACGCCTTCCGCATTGCTACCCAGATCGATAATAACACTGTCACGAGTCACTTTTTTGACTACGCCAGTAACAATAGTACCTTCCTGATCGCGGAACTGTTCAACTACTTGTGCACGTTCAGCTTCACGAACTTTCTGAACGATCACCTGTTTCGCCGTTTGTGTAGTGATACGGTCGAAAGTGATCGAGTCAATTTGCTCTTCGATAAAATCGCCCAATTGAATAGACGGGTCATCAAAACGTGCAGCATCCAGAGAAATTTCACGATACGGGTTTTGCATGACACCATCACCTTCCACCGTCTGCCAACGACGGAAAGTATCAAAATCACCAGTTTTACGATCAATTGCGACACGAACGTCAATATCGCCTTCGTATTTCTTTTTGGTTGCTGTTGCCAACGCGGTTTCCAGTGCCTGGAAAATCTTTTCGCGAGGTACCGCTTTTTCATTGGAAACGGCATCAACAACTAAAAGGATTTCTTTATTCATTATCCAATAGCCTCGTCAATCAAAGTTCGGGATCAGGTTTGCCTGTTGAATATTGGCAAAGGCCAGAATTTCATCTTTACCATCAATCGTCAGAGTGATCATTTCTCTCTCAACTTGTTTGATAGTGCCTTTATATTTACGTCGATTATTCACTGCCATCCGCAATGTCACCGCCGTAACCTGGCCGATATACCGTGCAAAATGTTCCGGTTTGAGTAATGGTCGATCCATACCCGGAGATGAAACTTCAAGGTAATACTCAGTGGTAATTGGATCTTCCACATCCAGTAATGCGCTCACCTGATGACTAACCGCAGCACAGTCATCTACCGAAATTCCATTCGCATGATCAATATAAACACGCAGAGTAGAATGCTTTCCGGCACGGATAAATTCAATTCCCCACAACTCATAACCTAACGCAACAACTGGTGCATCAAGTATTTCTGTCAGGCGTTGTTCCAAGGTAGCCAATAGACCCTCCATAAATAAAAAAAGGGCATCGACGGCCCAATATTATGCCCACCAGAGTGGTGGTAACAGAATCCGGATAACAAAAAGCCCCGTTCAAAGAACTGGGGCCTTGAGCCTGATCACCCTTAAATGATGATCATATAAAATGGTTGCGGGGGCAGGATTTGAACCTACGACCTTCGGGTTATGAGCCCGACGAGCTACCAAGCTGCTCCACCCCGCGTCAAATTACGCATATGATAACACAATGAGGTTAATGCTATCAACTAAATTGGTGCCCAGCGCGGGATTTGAACCCGCACACCTAACGGCACTACCCCCTCAAGATAGCGTGTCTACCAATTCCACCAGCTGGGCTAAATCTTAATTTGGAACGTCAGCGTCTTTTTTAACATCCGCTACTTTTTCTACCGGTTTTTCAGTTTTTTGTTGTGCTGCCGCAGGCTTAGATAAATCAGACCAAGTATCCGCTGGTTTACTGCGGTTATTGGTGATAGCACCTAACAACAAACTGATAATAAAAAACACAATAGCTAAAATTGCAGTGCTCTTGGTCAGAAAGTTACCTGAACCAGATGAGCCGAAAACGGTATTTGATGCACCAGCACCAAAAGATGCACCCATTGAAGCACCTTTACCATGCTGAATTAACACCAGACCGACCAGTGTAATAGCTACTAATAAATAAACAACCAGTAGAACTTCGTACATTTCATTCCTCTCACGCCCGACAGCGAGCTATTTTGCCGATTCAGCAATATAAAGCGGCGGAATACTAGCATTGAAAACAAATTTTCTCAATTAGGCTAGTCTGAATACCAGCGTTGGCCGCGAAAGCGTGGCAATACTAGCCACCCTTTCTTATGCTGACAAGCAGATTTTCAAAAAAGCCTGTTAATTGCATATTTTTACAACAAAAATATGCTACTTAGCGGCAGTAACCTGTGCTGCAATTTTTTCAGCGAATGATTTCACTTCGGCTTCATTTTCACCTTCGACCATGACTCGAATCAGTGGTTCTGTGCCTGATTTGCGTAACAGTACACGGCCTGTTTTTCCTAATGCTTGCTCTACTTCACACACCGATTGCTGCACTGCAACCGACGATAAAGGATCATGCTCACCAGAAAAACGCACATTAATGAGTATTTGTGGAAATTTTTTAATTTCTTTACGCAGTTCAAATAAAGTTTTATTAGCCCGGCTCGCCGCTTTAAGTACCTGTAAAGAAGCGATAATGCCGTCACCGGTTGTGGTTTGATCCAGACAAATAATATGGCCTGAATTTTCGCCGCCCAAGCGCCAACCTTTTTCCTGCAATAATTCCATGACGTAACGATCGCCAACTTTGGCGCGCACCAGCGGGATATCCAGTTTAGTTAATGCCACTTCTAACCCTAAATTGGTCATCAATGTACCAACGACACCACCCACTAATGTCCCTTGTTGCTGCAAGTCACGAGCAATAATATACAGCAGTTCATCGCCATCAACTTCATAGCCTGTATGGTCCACCATGATCAAGCGATCACCGTCGCCATCAAAAGCAATCCCCAGATCCGCTTTTTCTTGCAACACTCGTTCTACCAGTGCTTTTGGTGCCGTAGAACCAACGTTGTCATTGATGTTTAAACCATCGGGGGCACACCCCATCGTGATCACATCAGCGCCTAGCTCTCTAAACACTGAAGGGGCGATGTGATAGGTCGCACCATGTGCACAGTCCACCACGATTTTGAGCCCATCTAAACTTAATTCGCTAGGGAAGGTACTTTTACAAAACTCAATATAACGACCAGGGGCGTCATCGATCCGGGATGCTTTACCTAACTGTGCAGACTCAACACAACGCAAATCTTGTTCCATGGCCTGCTCAATCGCATCCTCAACTTCATCCGGTAATTTAGTACCTTGCGTTGAGAAAAATTTAATCCCATTGTCATAAAATGGATTATGTGAAGCGCTGATCACGACGCCAGCTTCAGCACGAAATGTCCGGGTCAGATAAGCAACTGCGGGCGTTGGCATTGGGCCAAGTAAAACCGGTTTTAATCCGGCAGCAGAAAGACCCGCTTCTAAGGCCGCTTCCAGCATATAACCGGAAATTCGGGTGTCTTTACCAATCAGCACTTTTTTACTGCCCTGTTTGGCTAAAACTTTACCCGCAGCCCAACCTAATTTCATAACAAAATCTGGAGTTATGGGCATTTCACCCACTTTGCCGCGAACACCGTCTGTTCCAAAATATTTTCTGCTCATTTTCTCGCCCGATAAAACTATTTAATGAGTGATCGTTGATATTGCTGTGCACGCCAAAATACATTCACAGCATCACAGGTAGCCTGCACGTCATGGACACGGATAATACGCGCGCCCTGAGCCAGTGCATAGAGCGCAGCAGCAATACTTCCAGCTAATCGTTCATCTACTGAGCGATTGAGCAGGTTACCAATCATACTTTTGCGCGATACACCAATCAGTAACGGGTAGTCAGATTGCACCTCGTTTAAGCGCCCTAGTAATTCATAATTTTGTTCTAATGTTTTACCAAAACCAAAACCAGGATCGAGTAGCAATTTTTCAGGTGCTATTCCTGCTGCAAGGCACTCCGCGACACGGTTGTTTAGAAAGTATGAGACCTCTTCAACCACATCTTTATATACCGGATGATTTTGCATTGATTGTGGTTCGCCTTGCATATGCATCAGACATATCAAAGCTTGGCTTTGTGCGGCAACTTTCAGTGCATCTGGCTCTTGTAATGCTTTGATATCATTGATGAGATGAGCACCTGCTTGACATGCTGCAGCCATAACTGCGGGTTTATAAGTATCAATAGAAATCATTACATCCAATTTTTGCGAGAGTTGCTCAATGACAGGAACAACTCTATCTAGCTCCTCCTGTTCAGAAACATAAGCGGCGCCAGGACGGGTTGATTCTCCACCCACATCAATAATAGCGGCTCCTTCCGCAATCATTTTTTCCGCATGAAACAACGCACTATCAAGCTGGTTAAAACGAGAACCGTCAGAGAAAGAGTCTGGAGTAATATTAAGTATGCCCATGATTCGTGGTTGAGACAGATCGAGTTCGCGTCCGCAGCCAGTTAATATCATTATATTTCTCCAATAAAAAACCCCAGGCAAATGCCCGGGGTTAAGGTTATACAATATTAGTGCGAGGTATCAGACGGCGTAGAAGTCGTATCACTAGTGCTAGCTGCAACGTTATTATCATTGCTAGCAGCTGCGGAACTGCCGCCATTCTGCGAATTATTGTCTCGTTCATAATCAGCAGGTAGACGAACTTCTCGACGAAGCATTAGATCGTCAATCTGATGAGCATCAATTGTTTCATATTTCATCAACGCATCTTTCATCGCATGCAAAACATCCATATTTTCCATCAATAGCTGTTTTGAGCGATCATAGTTGCGGTTGATGATCTGTTTTATTTCAGTATCAATGATGCGAGCCGTATCGTCAGACATGTGCTTGGCTTTCGCCATTGAACGGCCTAAGAATACTTCACCATCTTCTTCTGCATATAACATCGGGCCTAGGCGTTCTGACATGCCCCACTGTGTTACCATTTTTCTGGCTAACTCAGTCGCCCGTTCGATATCGTTAGAAGCCCCAGTAGTTACACGCTCGCTACCGTAGATGATCTCTTCAGCCAGACGCCCCCCGTACAAACTGGAAATCATTGATTCCAGATATTGCTTAGAGTGGCTCCAGCGATCCTGTTCTGGTAAATACAT
The DNA here is from genome assembly GCF_963556105.2 of uncultured Tolumonas sp. Lineage (NCBI taxonomy): Bacteria > Pseudomonadati > Pseudomonadota > Gammaproteobacteria > Aeromonadales > Aeromonadaceae > Tolumonas > uncultured Tolumonas sp. The sequence continues at coordinate 943,592 of NZ_OY829944.1, read as the reverse complement.
GGTAACGCCTAAAGCACGCCCACGAGGAATAATGGATACCTTATAAACAGGATCATGTTCCGGCACCAAACGACCAATGATGGCATGACCCGCTTCATGGTATGCCGTCATCTCTTTTTCAGACTCTGACATCACCATTGATTTACGCTCAGCACCCATCATGATCTTGTCTTTAGCGCGCTCAAACTCGCTCATACTAACCAGTCGTTTATTACCACGGGCAGCAAACAGAGCAGCTTCGTTGACTAGGTTTGCCAAATCAGCACCTGAGAAGCCTGGGGTACCACGTGCGATCAAAGATGCATCAACATCATCACCGAGCGGTACTTTACGCATATGAACTTTCAGGATCTGCTCACGACCACGGACATCGGGTAATCCAACCACTACCTGACGGTCAAAACGGCCTGGACGCAATAATGCCGGATCCAATACATCAGGACGGTTGGTAGCGGCAATCACGATGATCGCTTCATGCCCTTCAAAACCATCCATTTCAACCAACATTTGGTTCAGTGTCTGTTCACGTTCATCGTGACCACCACCGAGCCCGGCGCCACGCTGACGACCCACAGCATCAATTTCATCGATAAAGATGATACATGGTGCCGCTTTCTTAGCCTGATCGAACATGTCGCGTACGCGGGAAGCACCAACACCAACAAACATTTCCACGAAATCAGAACCGGAAATGGAGAAGAATGGTACTTTTGCTTCGCCTGCAATCGCTTTAGCAAGCAAGGTTTTACCAGTACCTGGCTGACCAACCATCAAAATACCTTTTGGTATTTTACCGCCCAGTTTCTGGAAGCGGGATGGATCACGCAGGTAATCAACCAGCTCTTTAACTTCTTCTTTTGCTTCATCACAACCAGCGACATCAGCAAACGTAGTTTTGATCTGATCTTCACCCATCAAACGCGCTTTGCTTTTACCAAAAGACATCGCACCTTTGCCGCCACCACCACCTTGCATCTGGCGCATGAAGAATATCCAGACACCGATCAGTAACAGCATCGGGAACCAAGAGATAAAGATGCTGGCCAGCAAGCTCGGTTCTTCCGGTTTATCACCGACAACACGAACGTTATGATTCAACAGGTCATTAATCAGTTGATTATCCTGCATTGGCATGACTGTCGTGAATTTTTCACCATCGCGCTTTTGACCATTTATTACTTTGCCATCAATGTGCACTTCGCGGATTTGATCCTGTGCTACATCACGGACAAAACTGGAATAGTCCAGCTGCCGTCCTGAGTTATCAGTAGGACTAAAGCTCTGGAATAATGACATCAGTACCACTGCGATAACTAACCACAGGATCAGGTTTTTCGCCATATCACTCAATTCTCTAACCTCGCAATTGATGGCTAAGATAGTTTTTAGGTTACTACAGTTTAAAACCTGTAGCTACAATATAGACTTCCCGCGAGCGGGCTCTTGATGAATCAGGTTTACGAATTTTAATCACAGAAAACAATGATCTAACTTCTTTGAGGTATTCCTCAAAACCGGCCCCCTGAAAGACCTTGACCACAAAACTGCCTTTAGTAGCCAAAACTGATTTACACATCTCTAGCGCAAGCTCAACCAAATACATAGAGCGTGGCTGATCAACTGCCGGTGTACCTGACATATTCGGTGCCATATCAGACAGTATGATATCAACCTTTTGTTCGCCTACACGCCCTAACAATGCGCTCAGTACTGCCTCTTCACGGAAGTCGCCTTGCAAGAAGTCAACTCCCGCAATCGGATCCATAGGCAGAATATCGCATGCAATCACCCGTCCATGTGGTCCGACCTGTTCAACACAAAATTGAGACCAACCGCCCGGAGCAGCACCAAGATCTACGACCGTCATGCCTTGTTTGATCAATCTGTCTTTTTGCTGAATTTCGTCGATTTTAAATACGGCCCGGGAACGGAGACCCTGTTTTTGCGCCTGTTGTACGTATTTATCTTCGAAATGCTCTTTTAACCAACGTGTAGAGCTGGCTGTACGCTTCTTTTTACTCATGTAAATGACTCTGGGGGACGAACCCTATTAGTATTAAAGTGTAGATGGGGTTAAAATGTGCTGTTTTCAATATTTAGTTAAGAAGAAATAGTGCCATGAATTTAACAACCAAACAAAAGCAATATTTAAAAGGACTAGCTCATAACCTCAAACCAGTGGTAATGCTGGGTCAGCATGGTCTGACTGAAGGTGTGCTGGCCGAGATTGATGCGGCACTAAACCACCATGAATTAATCAAGGTTAAAGTCTCCGCAGCTGATCGTGAAACAAAACAGTTGATTGTAGATGCAATTGTTCGTGAAACAAAACAGTTGATTGTAGATGCAATTGTTCGTGAAACAAAAGCAGCTCAGGTACAGGTGTTAGGTAATACCCTCAGTCTGTTCCGTCCTTCCGAAGAAAAGAAAATTTCTCTTCCGAAGTGATCACTAAAAAGATAACGCCATCTGTAACAGATGGCGTTTTTCTAGGACTATTTTTTCTCAGATATATTCGACTTGAGTGATCTCAAAATCGACTTTACCTGCCGGCGTAGTGATCGTTGCAACATCATCAACTTCTTTACCAATCAATCCGCGGGCAATCGGTGAGTTAACCGACAGCAAACCTGATTTAATATCAGATTCATCATCACCTACGATTCGATAGGTGATCTCTTCTTCATCGTCACCTTTTAACACCGTAACTGTTGCACCAAACACGACACGGCCATTATTAGGGATCTTTGTTACATCGATGATCTGAGCATTGGACAGTTTGGCTTCAATTTCCTGAATACGCCCTTCGCAGAAACCCTGCTGCTCACGAGCCGCATGGTATTCAGCATTTTCCTTCAAATCACCATGCGCACGGGCTTCCGATATTGCCTGGATAATTTGAGGACGTTGCACCGTCTTCAAATGTTCTAGTTCTTCGCGTAATTTCTCCGCGCCGAGCACGGTCATTGGAGTCTTAATCATAACCTTGGACCTAGTTGTACTTTCTGAGCGTTAGATAACGCAAAAATAAGAAGATGATGTGATATAGAAAAACTCACATCATCTCGCTACTAAAAAATTCAATGTCTGACTATACATGAGCGCCTCTCTGAAACAAGCAGACGCTCTTATTTTAGCCAGTCAAATCATCAAAGAATCGTTTTACGCCTTCAAAGAATCCTTCCGCTTTTGGCTTATGGGTTTTTACGCCCGAGCCATTTAACGAATCTTCCAGTTGTTTCAACAATTCTTTTTGTTCATCACTCAGTTTAACAGGCGTTTCCACTACCGCTTTACACAGTAAATCACCTTCTGAGCCTGAACGTAAGGAACGAACACCTTTACCACGCAGGCGGAACATACGGCCTGATTGAGTTTCCGCTGGAATTTTCAGCATCAGGCGACCATCCAGTGTCGGCACAGCTACTTCCCCACCTAATGCGGCAGTGGTAAAGCTGATTGGAATTTCACAGTACAGATTATTACCATCACGCACAAAGATCGGGTGGTCTTTGACATGGACCTGTACATACAAGTCACCTGCCGGAGCGCCAAATTCGCCAGCTTCACCTTCACCCGCTAAACGAATACGATCGCCAGTATCAACACCCGCTGGGATCTTAACAGACAGCGTTTTGGTCTTCTGTACGCGGCCATCGCCATGACATTTACGGCATGGATCAGTGATGATCTTACCTTTACCATGGCAATGCGGACATGCCTGAGTAACGGCGAAGAAACCCTGACGCATTTGTACCTGACCAGAGCCATGACAAGTTGGACAAGTTTGCGCAGAAGTACCAGTGCGGGCACCAGAGCCATGACATTCATCGCACTCAACCAACGTTGGCACTTTGATTTCTTTGCTGACACCTCGGACTGCCTCTTCCAGAGTCAGCTCCATGTTGTAACGAAGATCGGCACCGCGCGCTGCACGCTGGCTACGACGACCGCCACCAAAAATGTCACCAAAAATATCGCCAAACACGTCACCAAAATCAGCACCGCCACCAAAACCACCAGGGCCAGCTTGATTTGGATCTACGCCAGCATGACCAAATTTGTCATACGCAGCACGTTTTTGAGCATCAGAAAGGATCTCATATGCTTCTTTAGCTTCTTTGAACTTTTCTTCTGATTCTGGATTATCGGGGTTACGATCCGGATGATATTTCATCGCCAATCGTTTGTAAGCTTTTTTGATTTCCCGCTCGTCGGCAGAGCGTTCAACCCCTAATATTTCGTAATAATCTCGCTTTGCCATAAGTCATCCATACCTTTTTGTATAGACAGACGGGCGTTGGTCTCCCAACGCCCGTGATTACTGCCAATAGCTGTTAATGATGCTTATTTTTTGTCTTCTTTAACTTCTTCAAATTCAGCATCAACAACGTCATCATGAGCTTTACTACCCGCAGCTTCTGCACCAGCATCAGCGCCCTGATGGGCGTGTTGTTGCTGCGCTTGCTGCTGAGCAATTTCCATCAGTTTCTGTGAAGCAGTCATCAGTTCCTGCTGTTTCGCTTCGATGGTCGCTTTGTCTTCGCTCTTCAGTGCATCTTCCAATGCTTTTACTGCGGCGTCGATTTTTGCTTTTTCATCAGCTGGCAATGCAGTACCTGCTTCGGTGATCTGTTTGCGAGTCGCATGGATCAACGCATCAGCATGGTTACGAGCCTGAACTAATTCTTCAAATTTCTTATCTTCCGCCGCATTCGCTTCTGCTTCACGAACCATGCGCTGGATTTCATCATCAGACAGACCAGAAGACGCCTGAATAGTGATGTTTTGTTCTTTGCCTGTTTCTTTGTCTTTCGCAGAAACGTGCAAGATACCATCCGCATCGATATCGAAAGTTACTTCGATCTGTGGCAAGCCACGAGGTGCTGGCCGGATGCCTTCCAGGTTGAATTGACCCAGAGACTTGTTATCTGCCGCACGCTTACGTTCACCCTGCAGCACATGGATAGTTACGGCTGACTGGTTGTCGTCTGCGGTAGAGAACACTTGTGACTTCTTCGTTGGGATCGTGGTATTTTTCTCGATCAACGCAGTCATCACGCTGCCCATGGTTTCAATACCCAGTGACAGCGGGGTCACGTCCAGCAACAGTACGTCGTGTTTTTCACCGGCCAGAACCGCACCTTGAATCGCTGCGCCCATAGCTACTGCTTCATCAGGGTTTACGTCTTTACGTGGTTCTTTACCAAAGAAATCAGCAACCGCTTTTTGCACCATTGGCATACGAGTCTGACCACCAACCAGGATGATGTCATCCAGTTGGCTTACTGACAAACCAGCATCTTTCAGCGCAGTTTTCAGTGGTTCGATAGTTTTCTTAACCAGATCTTCAACCAGTGACTCCAGTTTAGAACGGGTTACTTTGATATTCATGTGTTTTGGACCTGTCGCATCAGCAGTGATGTATGGCAGGTTCACTTCTGTCTGTTGTGCAGAGGACAGTTCAATTTTTGCTTTTTCTGCAGAATCTTTCAGACGTTGCAGAGCCAGCTGATCTTTACGCAGATCGATACCCTGTTCGCGTTTGAATTCGTCTACCAGATAGTTGATCAGACGGTTATCAAAATCTTCACCACCCAAGTGGGTGTCACCGTTGGTAGACAGTACTTCGAAGGTTTTTTCGCCATCCATTTCATCAATTTCGATGATAGAGATGTCGAATGTACCACCACCCAAGTCATAAACTGCGATTTTACGTTCGCCCTGCACTTTGTTTACGCCATACGCGAAAGCAGCTGCAGTTGGTTCGTTAATAATACGTTTTACATCCAGACCCGCGATACGGCCAGCATCTTTAGTTGCCTGACGTTGTGCATCGTTGAAGTAAGCAGGAACAGTAATTACCGCTTCAGTAACTGGTTCACCCAGGAAATCTTCGGCTGTTTTCTTCATTTTTTTCAGCACTTCGGCTGAAATTTGTGGCGCAGCCAGTTTGCGGCCTTTTACGTCTACCCATGCGTCGCCATTATCTGCACGCACAATATCGAATGGCATAATTTTGATGTCACGCTGAACTTCTTCGTCTTCATAACGACGGCCAATCAAACGTTTGATGGCGAACAGGGTGTTTTTAGGGTTAGTGATTGACTGACGTTTCGCTGGCTGACCCACCAGAATTTCGCCATCATCGGTGTAAGCAATGATGGAAGGAGTGGTACGATCGCCTTCGGCATTTTCAATTACACGAGCCGTGTCACCATCCAGAATAGCCACGCATGAGTTGGTGGTGCCCAAGTCAATACCGATGATTCTACCCATTTTGATATGTCTCCAGAATTTCTTACTACATTTAAACCGTTATTCATTAAGTGGGGGCTAAACCGCAATTTTCAAGTTAACCCGCCAAACGGCGTTGACTGTTATATGGTGTTATCCCCTCGTCTATTCAAGGGGAAATTTAAATTAAACTTCTACATTGACGCTGGCAGTGGGTGCTTTGCTAACCATAACCATCGCCGGGCGGATCACACGACCATTCAGCTCATAACCTTTTTGCATCACAGCAATTACGGTGTTCGGTGCAACGTCAGGATTCTCGATCATGCTCATCGCTTGATGCTGGTTTGGATCAAACAACTGGCCTTGTGGGTCGATAGCAATCACACCAAATTTAGCCACACTGTTTGCCATGGATTTCAATGTCAGCTCAACGCCTTCCAACAGCGGTTTTACTGCTTCGTTAGTTTTATCCGCAACCTGCAGCGTACGTTCCAGATTGTCTAATACTGGCAACAATTCGCTGGCGAATTTTTCCAACGCAAATTTATGCGCCTTTTCTACGTCCAGTGCCGTACGGCGACGCAGATTTTCCATTTCAGCGACGGTACGCAGTGCACGATCTTTTTCTTCCACTGCTTGGTTAGTAGCCTGTTCCAGCTTTTGTTCAAGCTCAACGACATAAGCAGGATCGATAGCCATGCCTTCAATGGCGATGGTTTCGGATTGTTCTGCTGCCAGAGTTTCCTGATCGATGGGTTCTTGAGTTTGTTCCTGATTAGTCATTTCTCACTACCTGAATGTTACGCAATGACACCGATATGGGGGTGCTATCGACATTTTCAAGAGGATAAATTTCATTAACAGGTAATTTATTGGTTCATCAGGTAAAAGAGTTATACTCGGGCCATAGCATTTTCAGGAATATCTCCATGTCTAAGGCTTTTCGTACTCTGGCATTACTGGGCAAGGCAAATAGCGATGACGTCAATCAGACTATCAGTGCACTGTATGATTTTCTGACTGCGCAACATTATAAAGTGCTGGTTGAAAGCCGACTTTCACGACAGCTTTCATGCCCGAAAATCCATTGTATGGATGTCGTTGAGCTGGGGAAACAGGCCGATCTGGCCATCGTGGTGGGTGGTGATGGCCATATGCTGGGCGCCGCGCGCGTGCTCGCTCGTTACAATGTGCCCGTTATCGGCGTTAATCGCGGCAATTTGGGTTTTCTGACTGATTTATCACCGCACGATTTTCAAGATTCGCTGCAACAAGTTTTATCTGGTGATTATCAGACAGAACATCGTTTTTTGCTGGAAACGACTATCTACCGCCACGGTGAGCCAAAATCGTCAAATACCGCGCTCAATGAGGCGGTGTTACACCCCGGCAAAATTGCACATATGATCGAATACTCGGTCTATATCGATGATAGTTTTGTGTTTAGCCAGCGCGCTGACGGTATGATTGTCTCTACCCCAACCGGTTCAACGGCTTATGCTTTATCGGCTGGCGGGCCGATCCTGACTCCACAGCTGAATGTCATGACGCTGGTACCGATGTTTCCACATACGTTGAGCTGTCGCCCTATCGTGATCGATGCACACCGCCAGGTAAAGCTAGTGATTGCGCCGGATAACCCGGATGAACAATTACACGTCAGCTGTGATGGGCATGTCACGTTATCAGTGCACCCTGGCGATGAAATTATTATTCGTCGGGCACCGCATCAACTGACCTTATTGCATCCGAAAGATTACGACTATTTTAATGTGTTGCGCAGTAAATTAGGTTGGAGCAATCAACTGTTTTAATATACAGTAAAATTTCATTCACACCTCTTTACTGTGTATTTATACAGTGTAAACTTAAGTCAGTTATCCGCAGTGGAGCCTGCCCGGTATGCTGACACAACTTACTATCCATAATTTTGCTATCGTTCGATTTCTGGAGCTCGACCTGCGCAATGGCATGTCTTGTGTCACCGGTGAAACGGGTGCAGGTAAATCAATCGCCATTGATGCTTTAGGGCTTTGTCTTGGTGAACGTGCTGATGCTGGAATGCTACGTCACGGCTCAGACAAAGCTGAAGTGATCGCCCGTTTTAATATCGAAAACAACCCGAATGCACAACAATGGCTACAAGCAAATGAGCTTGATATGCAAGATGAATGCATCCTGCGCCGCGTCATTACCAGCGAAGGGCGCTCCCGTGCTTATATCAATGGTACTCCGGTTCCACTGACTCAGTTAAAACAAGTCGGCAATACCCTCATCAACATTCATGGGCAGCATGCGCATCAATTATTACTAAAACCCGAATATCAGCTGACGGTGCTGGATGCGTATGCCAATCACCGTGGTCTGCTGGATTCTACCCGCCAGTATTACCAACAATGGCGTAGTCTGCATGCGGAACGTCAGCGGTTGCGTCAGGCGCAGGAGCAACGTCAGGCACGTCTACAATTGCTGGAATATCAGGTGCAGGAACTCGATGAGTTCGCGTTACAGCCTGATGAATTTACAGCGATTGTGGCAGAGCACACTCGCTTGGCGAATAGCGAATCCCTGCTTAACGACAGCCAGTTCTGTTTGCAATTGCTGGACGATGGCGACGATGTCACCATCAACCAGTTAATGAAAAAGGTTCTGGATAAGCTGGAACCACTCGGCGAATTAGATCCATCATTAAAAAATATCGCGCAGATGCTGCAAGATGCCTGCATTCAGATAGAAGAAAGTCATTATGAATTGCGCAGCTATCTTGATCATTTAGAGATCGACCCAGCTCGTTTTAGCGAAGTTGAAATTCGTTTATCAAAAGCGATGGAACTGGCACGTAAGCATCATGTCAAACCCGAAGAGTTAGTTGAAAAACATCAGCAATTACGTAGCGAACTGCAAGAATTGAGCGCCGCTGATGAGCGTTTGCAGGAACTCGCGGTCGGTTTGCAACAAGCTCGCGATGAATACCTCAGTTCAGCACAGAAATTATCGGCTAGTCGGCAGCGTTATGCCGAAGAACTCAGCCAGCAAATCAGCGAACAGATCCGTCAGTTAAATATGCCGGATGGTCGTCTGGAAATTGTATTTCACCCACAAGAAACACCAACACCGACCGCATCTGGCTTAGATCTTCCCGAATTTCAGGTGTCAACCAATCCGGGGCAACCATTGCAGAGTCTGGCCAAAGTCGCATCTGGCGGCGAATTGTCACGCATCAGTCTCGCGATCCAGGTCATTACTGCACAGCGTATTGCGACGCCAACATTGATTTTCGATGAAGTTGATGTCGGGATCAGTGGTGGCACCGCATCGATTGTCGGAAAAATGCTGCGCCAGTTAGGGCAATCAACCCAAGTGCTTGTCGTGACGCATTTGCCACAAGTAGCTGGTCATGGCCATCAGCAATATTTAGTGGCTAAACATAATGATGGTCAACAGACAGAAACATCCATGCAATTACTGGATGAATCAATGCGACTGAATGAGTTAGCACGCTTATTAGGTGGTGATCAGATCACATCTAACACACTGGCGAATGCCCGTGAACTGCTGATTAGTGGCTGACGCTTTCCCTGAGCATATTTACCCGTTATTATCAGGCCAGCTCAATTGACTGTCAGACAAGAAGAATCGACATGCAAAATCGCAAATGGATAGCGGCACTGTTAGCCGGCGTGATGATGTCTGCAACTACTGGTTGCGTCTATCGTATTGATGTTCCACAGGGTAATTATGTCGAACAAAAACAAGTAAATCAGCTGCGGATTGGCATGACCCGCGCTCAGGTTGAATATGTGATGGGGAGCCCAATGGTGACCGATCAGAATGATCCGAATGTCTGGTATTACATTTATTATCTGAAGCCAGGCTGGGATAAAGCAGAGCGCAAAGATTTGCATGTCATGTTTAAGAATGATCGTCTTGCTGCCATCACAGGTGATTTTCACACCCCATCTGATTTCTACAGACCGCTTTAGTTTCAGTTAACGCTCGATATTAGCCGTCGTCTTTCGACGGCTAAATTATTTCACCGACTGTAATTTCGCTTTTTCAGCCCGTTGCCGACGGATCTCTTTCGGATCAGCAATCAGTGGACGATATATCTCAATCCGGGTTGCACGTTCCAGCCGAGTGTTTAATGCCACAGTGTGACCAAATAACCCGACTTTATTCGTTTCCAGATTAATTTCCGGATGCCGAGCCAGAATGCCTGACTCACGAATAGCCTCTTCAACACTAGTACCAACACTTACTTTTAATGTAAGCGCAGTCTGGTTCATCGGTAACGCATACACGACTTCTATCTGGATCTGCTCAGACACCATAAACCTCCTTCGCCCGTTGTGTAAACGCCTGCACCATGGCTCCCGTCAGCTCTCGGAATATTTTGCCAAAGGCCAGTTCAATCAACGGGGAAATAAATTCAAACTCCAGATCTAATTCTATTTTGCAGGCTTGCTCATCCAGCGACACAAACCGCCAGATGCCACGCAACATCTTAAACGGGCCCTTCACTAATTCCATATCGATAGTATTGTAAGGTGTCAAAGTATTGCAGGTAGTAAATGTCTTGTGAATGCCGGCTTTTGAGACACCAACAACAGCCACCATCTGTTGTGACGAATGCTCCAGAACCTTGCCTTCAACACAGCCCGGTAAAAATTTCGGATAAGCTTCCACATCATTGACCAGCTTAAACATTTGCTCTGCGCTATACATCACCAATGCACTACGGTTTACACGCGCCATAATCACTCCTCTTGCTGACCCAATTCTAGCATGGGGCTGTGACTAATCGCTAAACCTGAGTGGCGTTTGGTTTTACAGCGTTCATTCCACACGTATAATAGAACGCTTAAGTTTATAAAAGGTTTCAGCGACATGAGTAAAGATAAAACGAAAAAAGGCGGTGACAGTACTATCGCGCTGAACAAAAAAGCCCGCCATGAATATTTCATTGAAGATAAATATGAGGCTGGTCTGGCGCTACAAGGCTGGGAAGTCAAATCACTGCGCGCAGGCAAAGCCAATATAGCTGACAGCTATGTATTACTCCAAAACGGTGAGGCATTCCTGTTTGGTGCAACCATTACTCCACTCAATGTTGCATCCACCCATGTGATTTGTGACCCGACCCGCATTCGTAAATTATTACTGAAAAAAAATGAATTAGAACGTTTGATTGGCCTCGTCGAACGTCAGAGTTACACCTTGATCCCGCTGGCAATGTACTGGTCTCATGCATGGGTCAAAGTGGAGATTGGTCTCGCTAAAGGTAAGAAAGAACACGATAAACGTGAAGACCTGAAAGAACGTGAATGGCAGCGTGATAAAGAACGCATGATGAAAAACAAAGGCAGATAACCTTGGATAGCATTGGTTTCTAAGGTATAGTGATAACAACACATTGGGGCTGATTCTGGATTCGACGGGACACTCGAAACCCAAGGTGCATGCCGAGGTGCGGTAGGCCTCGTTAATAAACCGCAAAAAATAGTCGCAAACGACGAAACCTACGCTTTAGCAGCTTAATAACCTGCTCGGAGCCCTTCTACCCTAGCTTGCCTATGTCCTAGGGGATTGGAAGGTCATCTTTCATAGGATCGCGTGGAAGCCTTGTCTGGGGTGGAAGCGTTAAAACTAATCAGACTAGTTATTCAGTGGCGTGTCGGTCCGCAGCTGGGTGGCGAATGTAAAGATACGACTAAGCATGTAGTACTGAGGATGTAGGTTTTTCGGACGCGGGTTCAAATCCCGCCAGCTCCACCAAACTTAATATTTAAAGCCCTGATTTATCAGGGCTTTTTATTTTACCCCAATTTATATTCTCACTTAGCACCGGCTCAAGATAATCGAAAAACTTAAACTGGTATTTTGGTTATTATAAATAAGCTTGCTAAGTTGCTCGTAACGCTATAGCATAAAAACTGCTCAATGATTAAGTAATAACCAAGTTCCTCGCTACACCGTCTCTTCTAAATCTCACATAGAAAGTCTCGTTGTTCCGGCACTGCATTCCATTTTGATGGATGTTATCTCTGCATTTTGCATTCGCACTTGATGTGCATTTATTGGCTCCATTTATCAAAACAGCCTGTAATGGGCACCTATATTTATCCAAGGATTTTTATGTTTATTAATATTTCAAACACCATTAGCGTTTCCAAACATCTTGGCCAGCAACAAAACAACTGGATCTGTTATGAACCATTGGAAGGCAATGATCAGCGCAAAAAACCGCTGTGGAAACGCCAGACCGGATTGATGTCAGCCAGTGCTATGCATAGCTGGTTAACTAGCCAATATAACGATCAGAATGCAGCGAACGCATTCCGCAATATTGCTGGAATGTAACCTATTGTAGTTATTCTGCGTTATAAAATACCTCATCATGCTCATCCGCTTCACTTGCTGTAACGAAACATAGATAAGATTCAAATTAGACTGATTTTTAACAGAACTTAAATAACAAAAATAGGGATTCTGTTAAGTCAGTCAAAGACGCCTTGCCTGTTCTGAATGAAGATGATTGCAACTTGAGACTCAATAAAGTCTTATTATAAATACATCTTTCATTCATTACTTCACAACAGGAGCCCCCATGAGCGTCATGCATTTTTCTGTTCCCCGCGATATCGTCTATGGTGAAAATGCGCTGCAAACCCTCAGTACCTTAAAAGGTAAACGCGCCGTATTAGTCACGGGTGGCAGTTCGATGAAACGATTTGGTTTTCTGGAACAAGCGCAATCACTGCTGGAAAAAGCAGGTATGGCCTGCATCATCATTGATGGTGTAGAACCTAACCCATCAGTCGCCACCGTGCAGCGCGGCGCCAAAGCGATGCTGGAATTTGAACCAGATTGGATCGTGGCGATTGGTGGTGGTTCGGCTTTAGATGCCGCCAAAGTCATGTGGTGTTTCTACGAGCATCCACAGCTGAAATTTGAAGATATTATTGCTGTCGGTTCTATGCCGCCGCTGCGTAATAAAGCCCGCTTTGTTGCCATCCCCTCTACCAGCGGCACCGCATCAGAAATTACAGCGTTTTCGGTTATTACCGATACAGAAAATCATATCAAATACCCGATTGTGGCCGCTGATATGGTACCCGATCTGGCAATTCTCGACCCAGCAATTCCAGAGCTGATGCCACCACACATTACCGCCAACACCGGTATGGACGTGCTGGCACATGCCACAGAGGCGGTAGCGTCAATTGCTGCGACCTCTTTTACTGATCCTTACGCCATTGAAGCGATCCGGTTGGTACTGGAAAATCTGGAAACCGCCTACCACGAACCACACAACAAAGCTGCGCGCTTTAATATGCACAATGCTTCAGCCTTGGCGGGTATGGCGTTCACCAATGCGTCTCTCGGGTTAGTGCACTCTTTAGCGCATAAAATTGGCGGTGAATTTGGTGTGACGCATGGTCTGGCCAACGCCATTTTGATGCCATATATCATCACCTTTAACCGCCAATTCACTGATAAGTATGATCGGGTGGAAAAATTACTGGGGATCAATGATTTAGCCGAAGCAGTCCGTCAGTTAAACGCCAAATTAGGCATTCCAGCCTGCTTTAAACAATGTGATGAAGTGGATTTTGATGAATCAAAATTCCGTGATGTGCTCAACCGTATGAGTGCTAATGCACATGCTGACCCTTGTACGCTGACGAACCCCGGCAAACCAACTGTCGCCGATGTTAAAGCGTTATATACCGCTGCTTACTACGGTACAGCGCTGTAAGACAGCCGGTTAAAATTACCAGCGGACGGTGTCTTCATCGTCCGCTTTTTTATTGCCAAAACTTGTTATTACTATACCCAAAGTAATTGGAGTTGCAGCAAGGCGACAAGTGAACGAATCCCCATGAGCATAGATAAACTATGTGATTGGGGTGAGAGAGCGCAGTCAACGATGCTGCAACTTCAAGTACGAAGGGTATAGAACGATGCTACTATACGACCGCATTAATTATTGAAATGAGGAATCATTGGTCGTGTGTCAAAACCACTGTACAACAGCCATTCAAGCGCCACAGACACAACTTGCTATTCATCTGCCAGACTGGATCAATGACTTAGTCGATTGGCAACATCCGCTGCATTCTGACGACGAAAAAATGGCCCTTGCTATTGAGCTGGCCAAACAGAACGTCTTACGTGGCACCGGTGGGCCATTCGCCAGCATTATCGTACACCGTGAAAGTGGCTCACTGCTGAGTGTGGGTGTAAATCAGGTCGTCGCACAAAATAACTCAACCCTGCACGGTGAAGTAATGGCAATCATGCTCGGTGAACAACGTTTACAGCAATTTAGTCTGGGAAGTCAGATTGACGAATATGAGCTATTCACATCCTGCGAACCTTGCGCCATGTGTATGGGCGCAATCTTGTGGTCTGGTGTTAAACGTCTGGCCTGTGCGGCAACTGGTGACGATGCACGGGCGATCGGTTTTGATGAAGGCCCTGTCTTTGAGCAGTCATACGATTATCTGCGTAATGCAGGTATCGAGGTGATCCGGCAGTTACAGCAACCAGCGGGACGTGCAGTACTTGAGCTGTATCTGCAACAAGGCGGCAAACTCTATAATGGCGCTGCCGATTAGCCATGAGTGAAATATAGAGAGTATGCAACGTCGTCTGTTTTTTGCCATTCCGGCACAACAACTCAGCCATGCTTTACAGCACAGCCAACAGCTGTTGCTGCCGGAAGGTTATCTAAAACCCGTACCGGTCGACAACTTCCATCTGACGTTGCATTTTCTTGGTCTGCAGGATGACAGCATCCTGCCCTTGCTGGATCAGGCTGTCACACAGATCCAAAGCCCGGCCTTTACATTGCAGTTAGATCAGTATGGCCTATTTCGTCATGCCCACTGTTTATGGCTGGGCCCACAGCATCCGGTACCAGAACTTGCGATGCTGGTCGAGCAATTAAGCTCAGTATTAACTCAACTCGGCCTACCAGTCAGCACTGATTATCGCCCACACATCACGTTGTTTCGTAATGCCATAACGTTGCCAAATCAACCAGCTCCAAGCTTACAACTGCCTGTTTCCGAGTTCGTTTTATATGAATCAGTCTCTGGCAATAACGGCGTGCAATACCGACCATTACTACATTGGTCATTACTTAATCAGTTAACCGGCAAAAAACGCCAATAAGTCATATTTCTGGTATATAACCAAACGCTAACAAACAACTAAGACTAAAATAATAAGAAAATCAAACCGTGCAATCCGGTTATAGAGACTCAAAATAATGGGCGTTGCAGGATATAACTGCAATTTATTTTAGTCTTAGTATTGAAATGGCCGAGCCGAGTCCCCATAAAGTGGTGCCTGTTTAAAATCACAATCAGGAATTTGGTATTTCATCTAAACGATTGTGAAGAAGTTTCAGGCTTGGCTAACATTTTTGGCCAACGGATTTGCGAGGTGAGGCGGGTTCTGGTATAGATACCGGCCTCAAAATTCAGTGCCAGCACACAGTGACGTGCTGTGTCATGTAAAGGTAGGAGATAGGCATGTCAGCAGAAGATACCAAAAAATCTCTGGGACCGCTGGCCGTCGCGGGTGTTACCCCTTATCAGCAAGCCGCTGGTGAGGAGTACATGAATGACCAGCAGAAAGAGCACTTCCGTAAAATTCTGGAAGCCTGGAAAACCCAGCTGCGCGAAGAAGTTGACCGTACCGTTGATCATATGAAAGATGAAGCGGCCAATTTCCCCGATCCAGTTGACCGTGCAGCACAGGAAGAAGAATTTGCTCTGGAATTACGTGCACGTGATCGTGAGCGTAAACTGATCAAGAAAATCGAAAAGACCCTGAAAAAACTGGAAGAAGATGACTTCGGTTATTGCGAATCTTGTGGGATCGAAATCGGTATTCGCCGCCTTGAAGCTCGTCCAACCGCAGAATTGTGTGTGGACTGCAAAACGCTGGCTGAGATTAAAGAAAAGCAGCAGGTTGGCTAAACAGCCACTGTCTATGCATGAACTGTTAATGTCTGTGCATAAAAAGGGAGCTCCGGCTCCCTTTTGTTATTTGACCGACACCTAATTATGACCTATATCGGACGTTTCGCTCCCTCACCTTCCGGCCCGTTGCATTTTGGTTCGCTCATCGCGGCAGTCGGCAGTTATCTACGCGCTCGCGCACAGCAAGGTCGTTGGCTGGTTAGGATCGAAGATATCGATCCACCACGTGAACAGCCGGGGGCAGCCGCACAAATTTTACGTACACTGGAACACTTTGGCCTGCATTGGGATGACGAAGTCATTTATCAAAGCCAACGCCACGAACGTTACCAAGCTGTGCTTGATGAGCTATATCAGCAAGGTAAAACCTATCACTGCCATTGTACCCGTGCACAAATTCAGGCCGCTGGCGGTTTCTACCCTGGCACTTGTCGCGATAAACAATATCCAGCATTGAATGCTGCCGTGCGTCTACGTGTAGATGCGCCTTGTTTATCCTTCCATGACCAGTTATTGGGCTTAATTGAGGTTGAGCCTCGCTTGGCCAGTGAAGATTTCATCTTAAAACGCCGTGATGGCTTGTTTGCCTACAATCTGGCGGTGGTGATTGATGATGCTGATTGTGGAATAACAGAAGTTGTGCGAGGTGCCGATCTGTTGGAACCAACCGTACGTCAAATCACGCTGTATCAGCAATTAGGCTGGCCTGTGCCCGCGTGGCTGCATCTGCCGCTGGCACTGCAACAAAACGGGCTGAAACTGTCAAAGCAAAATCATGCTCCGGCGATTGACGAATTGCCTGTGGTGGCAACCTTATGCCAGGCATTGCTATTTTTGGGGCAAACGCTGCCAGATGATACCGCAGACATGAGTGCGGAAAGTTTGTTGCGTTGGGCAGTTGAACACTGGCAATTGTCATCTATTCCAACAATTGCCAGTGTTTCCGACGTTTAAGAGCGGAAATTTAACTTAGCGTGCCACGGCGCCAAATAGTGGTAAATCACCGGTGTCAGATACAGCGTCACCACCTGCGACAACATTAAGCCGCCGACTATCGCCACACCGAGCGGTTGCCGCAACTCAGCGCCGGCGCCATAACCCAAAGCGATCGGCAAGGCACCAGCCAACGCCGCAATACTGGTCATCATGATCGGCCGGAATCGCACTAAACAAGCCTGATGGATGGCTTGATCCGGTGCCAGCCCTTCCCGCTCCCGCTCCAGCGCAAAGTCGATCATCATGATGGCATTTTTCTTCACGATCCCAACCAGCAGTAATATCCCCACGAAGGCATATAGGGTAACCGGGAACTGGAACAACCAAAGTGTCAGCAACGCTCCCAACCCGGCAGAAGGTAAACCGGAAAGAATAGTGAGCGGATGTACGAAGCTTTCATACAACATGCCTAACACGCCATACACCACCAGCAATGCCAGCACTAACAACACCATCATGTTGGATTGTGAACTGGCAAACGCTGCCGCACTCCCCTGCAAGCTGGTTGTCAACGACACAGGCGGTACTAGCTCAGCTTTGACATTATCCAATGCTTTCAATGCATCACTCAGCGCCATACCGGGTCGCATATTAAAGGAGATAGTCGCTGCCGGCAGCGTTCCTAAATGATTGACCGTCAAAGTTTGTGGCTGACGTTTGAAGCTAGCGACGGCATCTAACGACACCAGAGAGCCATTGCTACTACGTACCTGGATCCGGCTTAAATCGGTAGTCTGTCGCTGACGTTCAGGCAATACTTCCAAAATTACCGAATATTGGTTGGTATCAGCATAAATGGTGGAGATCTGCCGTGCCGCAAAGGCACTTTGTAACGCTATTTCAACCTGGCTATAACTCAGCCCGTAGCTGGCTAATTTATCGCGATCCACTGAAATCGCTAATCCGGCGCCAACTACCTCCTGATCGCTGGTGACATCCAGCAAGCCGGGAATAGCTTTGATTGCCGTTAAGAAGCGATCGTGCCACAGTTTCAGTTCATCGAAATCGTTACTTTGCAGCGTAAACTGATATTCCGATGCACTCGACATACCACCAATTTTAATCATCGGCGGGTTACGCAAATAAACACTGATACCGGGAATACGGTTCACTTTGCGCCGTAACTCGGCAATCACTTTATCCGCAGAAACGCGTTGTTCGCGCGGAATTAAGCGGATGGTCATCGAACCGCCATTCGCACTGCCGTTTGGTCCGGTACTGCCGACTGATGACATAAATGCCGCCACGTTAGGATCTTCCCTGACGATCGCCGCTACTTGCTGTTGCATTCGCGATAAGGTAGCAAACGACGTATCCGGCGCTGCTTTTGAGGTCAGTGATATTTGTCCACTGTCAGTGCTCGGTAAAAAGTCTTTCGGTAATTGCTGATAAAGCACCACCGTTAAACCGATACTGGCGGCAAAACTGAACAACATCCAGCGCGGGTGCCGTAATGCCGTAACAAGAGAAAGGCTGTAACTTTCGGTCAGCGCACTGAAACCATTTTCCAGCCATTGCGCAAAACGACCCGGTGTTTTGACTTCCTCGTGCTGCGGGCGCAATACCCGACTGCATAACATAGGCGTCAGTGTTAGTGAGATCAGCCCTGAAACCGCAATTGCCGCACTGATAGTCACCGCAAATTCGTGCAACAACCGCCCCATCAGGCCGCTCATAAACAGTAAGGGAATAAATACGGCGATCAACGATAAGGTCATCGAGAGAATGGTAAAACCAATTTCACGTGCGCCTTTGCGCGCCGCTTGCATGGCACTCATGCCCTCTTCCATGTGACGGACAATATTTTCCATCATCACGATCGCGTCATCGACCACAAAACCGACGGCCAGCGTCAATGCCAGTAACGAGAGATTATCCAGACTGTAGTCCAGTAAATACATTACCGGTACGGCACCCAGCACCGATAAAGGCACCGCCAGCGCAGGGATCACGGTGGCGGATAAATTGCGCAGGAATAGCCATATCACCAACACCACCAGCGCACACGATAGTAATAACGTGAACTGCACGTCATGGATAGATGCCCGAATAGATTCGCTGCGATCATAAAGAATATCCATCTTTATGGAGTCAGGCAGTACGGTCTCAAATTGTGGTAGGGCATGGCGTACTGCATCAACCGTGCTGATAGTATTCGCACCCGGCTGGCGTTGTACTGCCAGAATGACACCAGGCTTATCGACAAACCAACTGGCGACCCGTGTATTTTCTTCACTATCTAATACGTTAGCTACTTCTGACAGATAAAGTGGTGCGCCGTTACGATAGGCGACCGCCAGCTTGCGATAAGCCGCTGCATTTTCCAGCTGACCATTGCTTTGCAAACTTAAACTGCGATGCTCGCCATCCAGATCCCCAATCGGATTGTTGACATTGTTATTGGCAACAACCGTTGCCAGTTCATCTAACCCCAGATTGTGCGCCACCAGCTTGTCTGGATCAGCCTGGATACGCACTGCATACGGTTTAGAACCATACACACCCACTTGCGCCACACCCGGCAACATTGACAGCGATTGTGCCAGCTTACTTTCGGCATATTCAGTTACCGTGGAAATCGGCAAGGTATCCGAATGCAAGGCGATAAAGAAAATCGGTGCATCTGCCGGATTCGACTTCCGCATTGATGGTGTTTGAGTCATGTTTTTCGGCAATTTACGCTGAGCCGCACTGATGGCACTCTGCACATCCAAGGCGGCACCATCAATATTACGGTCTAAATTGAACTGAACCGTAATTTTGGTGGTGCCCTGTGAACTGGTTGAGCTGATATTGTCGATACCGGAAATCGTCGCCAATTGCCCTTCCAGGGGCGTAGCGACTGCCGACGCCATCGTCTCCGGCGAAGCGCCTGATAGACTGGCGGATATATTGATAGTCGGAAAATCAACTTGCGGTAATTCGCTGACCGGTAATGCCTGATAGGCCATCACCCCAAACAGGGTAAAAAAGCCCATCAGCAGACAAGTCATCACCGGCCGGCGAATAGACAACATGGACATTTGCATGATGTTTACTCCTTGCCAGCTGGTTTAACCGCTTTGCTGCTGCCACCTTTATGTGCAAGGGTGACTGGTGAGCCATCGTTCAGACGGAATTGTCCTTCTGTGACAACTTGGTCACCTTGCTGCAAGTCGCCTTGAATGGCGCTCCAACCGTCATTGGCGGCTAATTCTTCCACTGCGACTTTTTGCGCAATCCCTTTGATCACGACAAAAAGTTGTAAACCATCAGGCCCTTGCTGTAATGCCTGGCTTGGTACAACTAACACCTGCGGCAAAGTCCGTGGAGCTAATTTCACCGTGACATATTGCCCTGGCAGCCATTCACCATGCGGATTAGCAAAATCAGCTTTCAGCGCCACACTACCACTGCTGCTGTCGACATTATTGTCGAGAAATGAAACCTGCCCATGCCGCTGTTCGGTGAGTGAACCCGAATTAACCTGTGCGGTAACATCCAGCACGCCTTTACGCAACGCCAGCTGCAGATCACCCAGATTTTTCTCCGGCAATGTAAAACTCACGGCGATAGGATCAAGCTGATTTAACGATGTCAGTACTGTGCTATATGCCTGTACAGTGGCTCCTACAGAAA
This sequence comes from uncultured Tolumonas sp., assembly GCF_963556105.2. Classification (NCBI taxonomy): domain Bacteria; kingdom Pseudomonadati; phylum Pseudomonadota; class Gammaproteobacteria; order Aeromonadales; family Aeromonadaceae; genus Tolumonas; species uncultured Tolumonas sp. The sequence goes on along the minus strand of NZ_OY829944.1, from coordinate 922,743 downwards.
CTAAATGCGCACCCACCCGGCCACTGAATGGGGCTTTAATATGCGTATACTCAAGATTGCGTGCGGCAATATCTAAACTGGCATTATCTTGCTGAACCAATGCCGCCGCCGATTGTTCCGTCGCCTGCGCACTATTCATGTCAGCATCAGAAATAAATTTTTTCTGTAGTAAAACGGTAGCCCGGGCCAGATCAGCCTGTGCTTTTTTCAATAAAGCCTGATCATGCGCCAGTACAGCTTTGGCCTGTTGCCATTTGTTACGGTAATCGCTGTCATCTAATTCAATTAAAACTTGTCCAGCGGTGACCAAGGCACCTTCTTTAAATAAAATTTTAGCGATTTGCCCTTCAACACGCGGTTTTAAGTCAACGGATGATTTTGCAACAACACGTCCGACCGCTTGCCAACCCGCTTTAAAATCCTCTCTTTTAACCGGTGCAACCACCACTTGAGTCGCGCGCTGAACCGACGGGGCGGTTTGTGCTTGCTGAGTTAAAGAGATGCGATAACCGACGACGCCAATAACTGCGCTCAGTGCTATCCAATGCCAGATTTTCATGTATTCTCCATTCATTCATCACAAGTTGAACAGTCCCCGACCTGAACCGCAGATAAGTCTGCCCGTTAATGATGGTAAAAGTGTGTCAAACAGAAGAATCAGCGCCATAGTTTGCTGTTCTCTCTTAAAATAATGTGATCTGCCCGCCCTGATGTTCGCATTTACGCTGTGGTGCGCTATCATACCGCCCGCTCTTTTTTTGTGTCAGAAATCCCGAGGTGTACTATTTTTTCCCATATCGCCAATTTGTATCGCAAAGTGCTTGGTAAAGAAGAGACACCAGCCAAGCCACAAACGACGCAAACCAATCCGCCAGCAGAAAAACCAAAACGTCAGCCTCGCGCTACTGCGCCACAGGTTAACAAGGTTGCCCCTGCGGCAGATTCACCTCGCCGCATTTTAACCCGCGACCAGCACAGCATCTCACGCAGCATGATCAGTGAAAATGCACTGAAGGTACTCTATCGCTTGCACAAAGCAGGCTATCAGGGCTATCTGGTTGGCGGCGGTGTACGCGATATTTTGCTGGGAAAAATACCCAAAGACTTTGATGTGGTGACCGATGCCCACCCAGAGCAGATCCGTAAATTATTTAATAACTGTCGCTTGATTGGGCGCCGGTTCCGTCTTGCTCACATTGTGTTTGGCCGCGATATTATCGAAGTGGCCACCTTCCGCGGGCACCACCATCAGGTGAATACCAGCAAAAACATTGCAGAACAATCAGAAGAAGGCATGTTGTTGCGCGATAACGTGTACGGCACCATCGAAGAAGATGCTGAACGCCGCGACTTTACCGTTAACGCCTTGTATTACAACATCAAAGATTTTTCCCTGCACGATTTTCATGGTGGCCTGAACGATCTGGCTGCCGGTAAATTGGAGCTGATTGGTGATCCGGAAACCCGCTATCGCGAAGATCCGGTACGCATGTTGCGTGCAATCCGCTTTGCCGCCAAATTAGGTCTGACCATCAGCGAACGTAGTGCTGAGCCCATTCCGCGACTGGCGCCGCTGCTGCAAGATATTCCGTCGGCGCGGCTGTTTGAAGAAACCATCAAGCTATTCCTCGCTGGCCATGCATTAAGCACCTATCACTTATTACGCAAATTTGGCCTGTTCCAGCAATTGTTCCCACAAGCTGGAAAACTGCTGACACCGGAAGGTAATTCTGCGTATGAACGCTTTCTGGAAAAAGCGCTCGCTGGTTCTGATAAACGTGTGGCAGCCGATCAACCGGTGACACCAACGTTCTTCTACGCCACTTTATTATGGGGTGTAGTCGCCCTGCGTCAGCGTGAAATCAGTAACGAAAGTAATCTGCCATTCCAAGATGCCATGCAGATGGCAATGAACGAAGCGATTGAACAGCAGATCCACACCGTAGCGATCCCACGTCGTTTTACCAGTGATGTTCGTGAAATCTGGATGCTACAAGAACGTCTGCCACGTTACTCCGGTAAACGGGCAGAAAAACTGTTTGCCCAGCCTAAATTCCGCGCCGCATTCGATTTTCTAGAGTTGCGCACACAGGTAGAACCACGCTTCCGCGATGTCGTGGCATGGTGGCAAGATTACCAACAAACACACGAATTCATTCGTCCGGAACACACACATACTCCGCGCCCGGCCGCTCCAACAGCAACCGCCGCTGTAAACCGTGAACGTCCGCAAAGTGAAGAACATAACGCCCGGAAACGTCCGCGCCGTCGTCGCCGTTATCCGCAGCAAGCTGGCCAACGTAACCATGACTGAGGTTTTTGTCGCGCTGGGCGCAAATCTGGCTGAACCACAAGCGCAGATCTTGCGTGCTATCGCTGCTTTACAAAACATACCTGCGACGGAACTGCTGGCCTGTTCTCCGCTGTATAGCTCATCACCGATGGGTCCACAGGATCAACCTGATTACATTAATGCCGTTGCCAGGTTGCAAACATCGCTGCCACCACATGCGTTATTAGACGAATTACAACGTATTGAGTTGGAACAAGGTCGAGTGCGTAAGGATGAACGTTGGGGGCCACGCACACTGGATCTGGATATCCTGTTATTTGGTCAACAGGTGATCGATGATGAACGCCTGACCATTCCTCATTACGGAATGAAACAACGCGCGTTTGTGTTGGTGCCGCTATTCGATTTAGCACCACACCTGACACTGCCGGATGGAAGTCAATTAGCCGAACTGGCTGCAGCCTGTGATCGCACTGCGCTGTTCCGCTTACCAGAATAATTTTAGTTTCACAGGAGTCACTATGAGCAAAATAAGCCTGACCCATATTCAGAAAATGAAACAAAGCGGTGAAAAAATCGCGATGATGACCGCTTATGATGCCACCTTTGCACGTCTGTTTGACGATGCCGGTGTTCATTCCATTCTGGTCGGTGACTCACTGGGCATGGTAGTGCAAGGTCATAGTGATACGCTGCCAGTGACCATGGATGACATGGTGTATCACACTGCCAATGTTGCCCGTGGTGTACAAAACGCATTACTGATCGCAGATCTGCCATTCATGAGCTACAGCGATGTGAAATCGGCTTGCCTCAATGCAGGTCGCCTCATGGCGGCTGGTGCCAAAATGGTGAAAATCGAAGGTGGCGACTGGTTGTGTGACACCGTCAAACAGCTGAACCGCAATGGTATCCCTGTGTGCGCCCATTTAGGCTTAACGCCGCAGTCGGTGCATTTATTTGGCGGCTTCCGTATTCAGGGCCGTGATGCACAACGCGCCGAAGAGATTTACCATCATGCACTGGCGCTGCAAGCCGCCGGTGTGCAAATGGTAGTGCTGGAATGTATTCCTGAGCAACTGGCAGAACGTATTACCAAAGCACTGCGCATTCCGGTGATCGGTATTGGCGCGGGAGCGCAGACCGACGGTCAGGTATTAGTGATGCAAGATGCCATCGGTGTTACCACTGGTTATATCCCTAAATTCAGTAAAAACTTTCTGGCGGAAACCGGCGATATTCGCAAAGCCATCGAGCTTTATGTAGAACAAGTAGCAAACGGCCAGTTCCCTGCCGCTGAACATACCTTCAATTAAGGAAGTCCGATCGTGTTAGTCACAGAACAGATCGACGCCCTGCGCGCCGCTATCCGAGAATTTCGTCAACAGGGCAAACGTATCGCGTTTGTCCCGACCATGGGCAATCTGCACAATGGCCATCTCACGTTAGTCCGTGAAGCCAAACAGCATGCCGACGTGGTAATTGTCAGTATTTTCGTCAACCCGATGCAATTTGATCGGGCAGAAGACTTGGTCAATTACCCCCGCACGCTGGATGAAGATTGCGCATTATTGGCACAAGAAGGTGTGGCGGCCGTGTTTACACCGACCCCCGCCATCATGTATCCGCAAGGGCTGGAAACACAAACCTTCGTCGAAGTACCGGGCATCTCTTCACTGCTGGAAGGTGCTATGCGCCCGGGCCATTTCCGTGGTGTCAGCACCGTAGTAACGAAACTGTTTAATCTGGTGCAGCCTGATGTCGCTTGTTTTGGTCAAAAAGACTACCAGCAACTGGCACTGATCCGTAAAATGGTACGCGATATGGCGATGCCAATCGACATTATTGGTGTACCAACGGTACGTGCCGATGACGGATTAGCGCTGAGTTCCCGCAATGGTTATCTGACGGCGGAAGAACGTGTTATTGCGCCAACACTGGCAAAGGTAATGTCATGGATCGGCGAACAATTACCGTCTCGACAACATACCATTCCTGCATTGATCAGCGAAGCCGCTGAGCAACTGAATGCAGCGGGTTTCCGTACCGATGCCATTGATATTGTTGATGCCGATAGCCTGTTACCACTGAGTGAACAAAGCACTCAGGCCGTGGTGCTCATGGCGGCTTGGTTAGGTAATCGGGCCCGTTTGATTGATAATTTAGTGGTCAATTTGCGCGCAACCACCAGATAGTTTATAGTCGCGCCGCTGGTGTGATCTCTGCCACACCGAAGCCGTGTAATGTAAGGAAAAAGCAATGCAACGAATCATGCTGCGAGGCAAACTGCATCAGGCCCGCGTTACCCATGCGGTACTGAATTATGAAGGCTCCTGTGGAATCGATCAGGACTTTCTGGATGCTGCCGGTATCGTCGAATATGAAGCGATTGATATCTACAACATTGAAAATGGCGAGCGTTTTTCCACTTACGCTATTTCTGGTGAACGCGGTTCCCGCATGATCTCCTTAAATGGTGCTGCTGCACGTAAAGCTGCTGTCGGCGACCGCATCATCATCTGTGCTTACGGGCCGATGAGCGAAGACGAAGTCGCCCAGCATAAGCCGCGATTGGTTTATCTGGATGCACAGAACAACATTGTTCGCACCAGTAAAGACATTCCGCTGCAACTGGCCTGATAAAGGCCAGTTTTCTTTATACCAGCCGAAACGGTAGTAGTGATGACACAACCCATACAGCTGATTGTCGGATTAGCCAATCCTGGCCCGGAATATGCGCAAACCCGTCATAATGCCGGAGCTTGGTATGTGGCCGAACTGGCGGCCCGTTACAATGCCAGTCTGCGGGAAGATCCGAAATATTTTGGCATCACAGGCCGCATTCAAATCAATGGCCATGATGTGCGCTTATTGATCCCAACCACGTTTATGAACTTGAGCGGGAAGTCAGTTGCTGCATTAGCTAAATTTTTCCAGATCCCGCCAGAGAGTATTCTGGTGGCGCATGATGAATTAGATCTACCGCCGGGTGTTGCCAAGTTTAAACAAGGCGGCGGCCATGGCGGGCATAATGGCTTAAAAGACATCATCAGCAAATTAGGTAATAACAACCAGTTTCACCGCCTGCGTTTAGGCATTGGCCATCCGGGCAGTAAAGAGCTGGTGGTTGGTTTTGTCTTAAATAAAGCGCCAAAAGCCGAACAAGAATTGATTGATGCCGCAGTGGATGAAGCCGTGCGCGCAACTGATATACTATTCACTAATGATATGACCAAAGCCATGAATCGCTTACACAGCTTCAAGGCTACCGCCTGATATTGAGGAATCAACCACTATGGGTTTTAAATGCGGCATCGTCGGTTTGCCAAACGTAGGCAAGTCCACCCTGTTCAACGCGCTGACTAAGGCTGGTATCGAAGCTGCCAACTTCCCGTTCTGTACTATCGAACCGAATACCGGTGTGGTTCCTATGCCTGATCCACGTCTGGATCAACTAGCTGAGATCATCAAACCGCAACGCATTGTGCCAACTACCATGGAATTCGTAGACATCGCGGGTCTGGTAAAAGGCGCGTCCAAAGGTGAAGGTCTCGGTAACCAGTTCCTGACCAACATTCGTGAAACCGAAGCGATTGGTCATGTGGTACGTTGTTTTGAAAATGACAACATCATCCACGTTGCGGGTAAAGTTGATCCAGCTGACGATATTGAAACGATTAATACCGAATTAGCCCTGTCTGATTTGGAAACCTGTGAACGCGCTATTCAGCGTATCCAGAAAAAAGCCAAAGGCGGCGATAAAGACGCCAAAGCGGAACTGGAAGTGCTGGAAAAATGTCTGCCACAATTGGAACAAGCGGGCATGCTGCGCGCATTGGATCTGAGTGCAGAAGAAAAAGCTGTGATCCGTTATTTAAGTTTCCTGACTCTGAAACCAACCATGTACATTGCTAACGTCAATGAAGATGGTTTTGAAAATAATCCTTATCTGGATCAGGTTCGTGCGATTGCGGCTAAAGAAGGCTCTGTGGTTGTGCCAGTGTGTGCCGCTATCGAAGCTGACTTAGCTGAAATGGAAGAAGAAGATCGTGCTGAGTTCATGGCGGAACTGGGGTTGGAAGAGCCAGGTCTGAACCGAGTGATCCGCGCCGGTTACCAGTTGCTGAATCTGCAGACTTATTTCACTGCGGGCGTGAAAGAAGTGCGTGCCTGGACCATTCCTGTTGGTGCCACCGCACCACAAGCGGCCGGTAAAATTCACACCGACTTTGAAAAAGGCTTTATCCGCGCACAAACTATCGCGTTTGAAGACTTCATCACCTACAAGGGTGAACAAGGTGCGAAAGAAGCCGGTAAAATGCGCGCCGAAGGCAAAGATTACATCGTGAAAGATGGTGACGTACTGAACTTCCTGTTTAACGTCTAAATTGAAGTACATTAAATAATAATGTACAGCCCGCCCCGTTATTGCAAAAAGAAACTTCAATGATGGGGTTGGTTTTGCCAAAGCAGCTACTCAGTTCGATGTTTAGCACCTCCTTTACTACTGGGAAAATAAACTTTGTCAGCAGCGAACGGATACAACTACTGACTGATGAAAACGCCCGACTCAAGCGTTTGCTGGCAGCAAGAGGAAGAGTTGGACATCCTAAAAATTGATACCAATGACTTGAATCCTCTAATTAAGCCCGCAACGCGGGCTTTCATACAAAATAAGGGATGAGTTAAATCAACCCTTCGGCTTCTAATGCGGCCTGTACTGCTGGGCGTGTTGCCACCACTTCGCGGAAACGCTCGATGTGTGGCCATTTTTTTAATGGGATTTGTAACCGACCAAACCAGCCAGTCACAACAAACAGATAAATATCAGCAACACAGTAATTCGCCCCCATTAAATAACCGCCGGCTGCAAACTTGTGCTCGATAGCATCCAGACGCAACGATAAACGCTCAATAATAGGTTTACGTTGTTCTTCGGTGATAGTTGGGGAAAACAGCGGTGAACAGGTTTTATGCAATTCAGTCGCGATAAAATTTAACCAGCCAATCGCGCGATAGCGTGCAACACCGGCGGCCGGCAACAAACCGGAGGCCGGTGCCTGATCAGCAATAAATTGCATGATCGCCGGGCCTTCGGTGATCACATCACCGGTGTCCAGTTGTAGAGCTGGTACATAACCTAGCGGATTAATGGTGCGATAATCTTCGCCTGACGCTGTCACTTTCTGGCGTAAATCGACTTTTTCCAGCTGAAAATCTAAACCTGATTCGCGTAATGCAATGTGGGAAGCCTGAGAACAGGCACCGGGAGCGTAGTACAGTTTCATCGTTTCTCCTTAATGAAGGCGAGATTACCCGTCGCTGTTGATAATGGAATGGTTGACTATTCCCGTCAATCATTCCTCGAATATCATTACGTGCTATACCCAAAGTAATTGGAGTCGCAGCAAGGCGACAAGTAAGAGAATCCCCATGAGCACAGATAGCTATGTGATTGGGGTGAGTGAATGCCGTCAACGACGCTGCAACTTCAAGTACAAAGGGTATAAACCCGAAAAATAGCTAAACAAAGAATAAAGATGCATTAATTACTAAAAATGATTATATTTGGATAATCAATCCAAAAAAATGATATCACTGTGAACATCACACTGCGCCAATTAGAAGTTTTCCTCGCCGTTATCGACACTCAGTCCACCACTCGCGGGGCAGAGAAACTCTCGTTATCTCAATCTGCTGTTAGCAGTGCGCTGGCTGATCTCGAAAATCAGCTGGGTGTGCAACTATTTGAACGCGCAGGCAAACGCTTGATTGTCAATGAAAATGCCCGCTTGCTCTTCCCGCGTGCACAGGCATTACTGGAGCAAGCGCAAGAGCTGGAAAACCTATTTTCTGATGGCCGCAGTATATTAAAAATTGGTGCCAGCACCACGATCGGTAATTATCTGTTACCCGCAGTGATCTCCCGTTATCGTGAAAAATTTCCCGGTATCCAGCTGGAATTAAGAGTCGCGAACAGTGCCGACATTGCCGAAGCGGTGGCCAATTTTGAGGTGGATATTGGTTTTATTGAAGGCCCTTGTCATCGCATGGAACTGGAAAGCCAGCTCTGGCGACAAGATGAGCTGTTGCTGTTTTGTGCGGCTACACATCCGTTAGCCGGAAAAACAGTCAGTGCCGAACAACTAGCCCAATGTCAGTGGATCTTGCGTGAAGCTGGCTCTGGCACGCGTGAAGTCGTCGAACAACTGCTGTTACCGCAACTTCACCACTTTAATTTAGTCATGGAGTTAGGTAACTCGGAAGCCATCAAACACGCGGTCAGCCACAGCCAGACTGTCAGTTGTTTATCCCGAGCCGTCATTGCAGAACAACTGGAAAGTGGCCGCCTAGCCACCTTACAACTGCAAGGGATGAACAATATCGTGCGCCCGTTGTATCTAATCCGTCACAAGCAGAAACACTTATCGCGCAGTCTGAAAGTGTTTCTGGATGTGGAACAGCAGGTCAAACAATACAATTACAGCCCAAGCGCATAACGCAGGGCTTTTTGTTTCAGCCAACCGGCATTTTCCGCCGCCAGCAACGCGATATTGCGTAACACTTTCAATGGCATGAGTGATGAGCTAAACCCTGCATAAAACAGATCCATCGTTGATTGCATCAAGGTGTTATCACACAGGCGTTTACGCTCATACTGCTGCAATTGTTTATGACCAAAATCTTGTTGTTTTTGCTGCACGGAATGCCAAAGTTCGACTAAACAGGCGACATCCTTAAATCCCAGATTCACCCCCTGCCCAGCCAGCGGATGAATAGTGTGCGCCGCATCCCCCAGTAAGATCACTCGCCCTTGGTAATAGTGTTGCGCATGCCGGCGGGTCAGAGGAAAACAGCCAAAATGAGTGACCTTGCAAGCCGGTAACTGTTCGGGAAAATGGCGTTTCACCTCCCGCTCCAGCATCGCGGGCGTCATGGCTGTTAACTGTGCGATCCGAGCCGGTGTGTCATACCAAACTAACGAAGCTTTTTTCCCCGCCAACGGTAAAAATGAACGCGGACCAGACGGATAAAACTGCTGCCACGTGATAGCTGGGGCATCGTCTTCCAAATCAACGTTAATCAACAAGCAGTCTTGTCGGTAATCCCAACTAGTAATGCCAATCTTAGCCAAGGCCCGAATTTTAGAATTCGCACCATCGGCGGCCAGCAACCAGCTCGCCGATAGCACCTGACCATCGTTTAACGTTATTGTTGCTTGTTCATCCGTTTGTATCAGTGCGTTAATTTGCGCCGGGCAATACAAACGCACATTTTGGAATGTTTGCAGTTGTTGCCATAACGCCAGCTGGAGCAAGCGATTTTCAATGATATAACCCAGCTCGGTGACGCCCGCTTCATGCGCATGAAAGTGCGTTTCCAACCCGTTCACTTCCCAGGCTGCCAATTCGGTATAGGCGCGTACCCGCATCGCTAAAATGGCATCCCAGACACCGGCTTGTTGCAATAACGCCACCGATGCCGGACTGATGGCAGAGACACGCAGATCCATTGCTTGCTCTGGCGCATAGACTTCCGGTTCTGTTTGCTCTACCACCGCGATCTGCCAACCTTGTTGAGCTAACAAACAGGCTGCTGCAGAACCCACCATGCCACCACCAACGACGATAATGTCAAATTGTGTTCTTTCCTGATTTTCGTTTGTTTTGTGCACATGAAACTCCGCCGATACTGACGCGATAAGCTATCTTAACCACAACCTAAGCTTGCGTCATGGAAACACTGACCTTCTGTCGGGATATCTGCTAACATGCGCGGCAATTTCGCATTCTGTTTTGTTCTGGTTTACCGCCATGAAAGATCAACTGTTTGCCGCCCCGATTGCTCAGTTGGGCGACTTTTGCTTTGACGAAAAGGTCGTTGAAGTCTTTCCCGACATGATCCAACGTTCCGTGCCGGGTTATTCCAATATTTTATCTGCTATCGGCATGATGACCGCGCGTTTCGCCCAACCTGGCTCGAATCTTTATGATCTTGGCTGTTCGCTGGGTGCCGCAACACAAATGATGCGCCGCAACGTCCCGCATGCTGATTGCCAGATCATCGGCGTTGATAACTCAGCGCCGATGGTCGAACGCTGTCGCCAACATCTGGCAACCTACAAAAGTGCCGTTGCCGTTGAGATCCGCCAAGCCGATATTCAAGCCGTAGACATTGAAAATGCCTCGGTGGTCGTGCTGAATTTCACACTGCAATTCATTGAACCGGCGGAACGCATCACCTTGTTACGCCGTATTTATGCAGGCTTGCGCCCCGGTGGTATTTTGATTCTAAGTGAAAAATTCCGCTTCGATGATGCCGAGGTCAGTGATTTGCTGGTTGAATTACACCTCGATTTCAAACGCGCCAATGGTTATAGCGAGCTGGAAATCAGCCAGAAACGCACCATGCTGGAAAACGTACTGCGTGCCGACAGTGTCGATAACCATAAACAACGGCTACAAGACGCCGGTTTTGAACACATTGATCTGTGGTTCCAATGTTTCAATTTTGGCTCGATTGTCGCCATCAAAGATAAGGGAGCTGCCGCATGATCGATTTTGCCTCCTTTTATCAGGTCATTGCCAAAAGCCGCTTAAGTCACTGGCTACACACCATGCCCGCGCAACTTTATGCGTGGGAAAACAGTGAACGCCACGGCAATTTGCCGAAATGGCAAAAAGTGTTAGCCAAGCTGGAACACTACTCCAGCCCGCACGTTAACATCCTTGATCGCGTAGAAATCGGTCAGGCTGATGAACTCAGTGCGGGCGAAACGAAAAAGCTGGAAAGTTTGTTGCAGCATTTACATCCGTGGCGCAAAGGACCGTTCCATCTGTTTGGTATTCATATTGATACCGAATGGCGTTCCGACTGGAAATGGGATCGCGTTTCACCGCATATCAGCCCTTTAAAAGGCCGGTATGTGTTGGATGTCGGCTGTGGTAGTGGTTATCACCTATGGCGTATGCGTGGCGAAGGCGCTGAGATGGCAGTTGGTATCGATCCGACGGCGCTGTTTTTATGCCAATTTAGCGCCATCAAACATTTAGCCGGTAATGATCAGCATGTGCATTTTTTACCGCTGGGTATTCAAGAGCTACCGGCACTGCGCGCATTCGACACCGTGTTTTCCATGGGGGTGCTTTATCACCGCCGCTCCCCCATCGATCATCTTTATCAGTTAAAAGATCAACTGCGTGATGGTGGCGAATTAGTGCTGGAAACATTAATCATCGATGGTGATGAAAATACTGTATTGGTGCCCGATGATCGTTATGCGCAAATGAATAATGTCTGGTTCTTGCCTTCAGCAGCTGCGATGATCAAATGGCTGAAAAAATGCGGTTTTCAGGATGTGCGCGTGGTCGATGAAGCCATTACAACTACCGATGAACAACGCAGCACCAACTGGATGCGAAATGATTCTTTAGCGCAATATCTGATGCCTGATGATCCTTCACGCACGATTGAAGGCTATCCGGCACCAAAGCGCGCCGTTTTTGTTGCGACCAGAGGCTCAGAAGACTAGTGCCTCAATCGTTATCTGATATAAACTTACAGCAATTTTTTGTTAACCACATCGAATCGATATCATCATGACTAAAGTATTACCGGGTTTTGCCTTGCTCACCTTGAGTCTGTTTTCAGGATATTCCGCTGCAGAAGGCAACAATGATGCTGCCGTACAGCAATTACTGAAACAACAAACTGAATTAAATACTCGTCTGAGCATGTTGCTTGATCAGCAAGGCCATACAGCAAAACAGCTGAATGAAATCAAAGCCTTGCAACAGCAAATTGGTAAACAAGTATCTACAACATCACAGCCTCCTGTTTTCAAAAAATCATCCCGCAAAGATTCCAATGATAACTGTGTTCCTGCCGAACCGGGCAAAACCACAGCTGATGGTAAAATGATCCTCGGTGAAACAGAGTGGATTTACGTTGAAGAAGCCAATGGTAACTTCATGAGCCGTGTCGATACCGGTGCAGCGACATCATCCATTAGTGCACAAAATGTAACCGTATTCGAGCGTGAAGGCCGCCGTTGGGTTAAATTCACTATGCCAGTCGATGGCGGTAAGTCAGTCGAAGTGGAAGCGCAGTTTGTAAAATACATCCGTATTCGTCAGGCTAACGGTTTAGAAGATCGTCCTATTGTTCGTATGACAATCCGTATTGGTTCTGTCACCGAAAAAGCTGATTTCAGCTTAACTGACCGTTCGAATATGGATTTCCCAGTGCTGATGGGGCGCGAGTTTATTAAAGATGTCGCCGTAGTTGATGTGGCACGTGAAAACGTACAGGGCAAACCGGAAGTTTCAGGTGCTGCACAGGCATCCGCCAAACAAAAACAGCCCAAAGTCGTTAAAGACATTAAAACAACAGAGAAAGCACCGAAGCCAACAGGGTTAGAAACCGTCAAAGAAGGCAACAAAGTGCTCACCGTCAAAAAAGTGCCCGTTAAAGACGAAAGCAATCCAACAGTAAAAGCAGCTCAGCCGGCAGAAGCGTTGTCAGCGAAAAAAACAGCTCCCGCTGCGACGAATGAAACCAAACCAGCCGCACAACCAGCCGCTGATTTTAAACCAGCAGTCCAACCAACGGCTGATTTAGAAAAACCAGAACAAAAACCTGTAAAAACCGCCCTCCCAGCAGACGCTCAGCCAGTCAAGGCGACCTCTGCAGCCGCGGCAACTTCCGATGACAACAAGGATAAGCAGTAATTATCATGGTCTCACGCCGCCCGTTTTATATTGTAGTTGCGTTGCTCTATATCCTAGGGCTCGCTCTGGTTGTTTACCGTCATATCGCGTTTAATGTTCCTCTGTGGCCAGGGGAATATCGCAACATATGGTCAGCAGAAGCAAAGGTTGAATTTGATGCGAATGGTGGCCCTGTTATGGCATCACTGGCACTGCCTGATAACCAAGAAGGTTTCACGCATGTCGGCGAAAATGCAGCCAGCCCAGGGTATGGCCTGTCTTTTGTGACCAAAGGCGGCATTACGCGCGCGGAATGGTCCATCAGCTCAGCCACCGGTCATCAAGAGTTGTATTACCGTACAGATATGATGAGCGACCCGTATGCCAAAGCGCTACCGTCAACCATTCCTGCGATTGATAAAACGCTGGAAAAAGAGCCGATTGCCTTTGCCATCAATCAGATATTAACCGCGGCAAAAACACGGGCTGCAGATTCTTTCACCTTAACACGCGAGATCATCAAAGAGTTCCAAACACAGGCTCAGAATGCAGCCTTGTTAGAACAGACCAAAAAACCAGCTTATCTACTGGTCGAGATCTTGAATCAAGCAGATATTCCGGCGCGGGTAGTACGCGCATTGAATCTGGAAGATGGACGTCGCCGTCAACATTTAGTTGATTACGTTCAGGTATTCAATGGTGATAAATATGACCTGTTCGACCCTGTAACTGGTGTACAAGGGCATCCCGACAATCTGTTATTATGGGAATACAATTCAGTTCCGCTACTGGATGTTACAGGTGCTAGTAAATCGCAAGTCACCTATTCCATTATTAAGAAAATGGTACCGGTAAACAAAGCGCTGAAAGCCAAGTTTGAACATAGCGATATGCTGAACTTTTCAGTAGATATCCTACCAGTGGAAGAACAAGCGCTGTTCAAAGGCATTCTGTTGATCCCTATCGGCGTAATGGTCGTGGTATTCCTGCGGGTTATTTGCGGACTCAAAACATCAGGTACATTCATGCCGGTACTGATTGCCGTGGCCTTCTTGCAGACTCAGCTATTAACCGGCTTACTGGGCTTTCTCAGTATCGTCGGTGTCGGTCTGGTCATCCGCTCCTGGCTGTCTAAACTGAACTTGCTCCTTGTCGCCCGAATATCGGCCATCATCATCACCGTTATCTGCATCATCGGTGGTTTGTCCGTGCTGACATACAAATTGGGTATTACCCAAGGCATGAAGATCACCTTCTTCCCGATGATTATTCTCTCTTGGACGATTGAACGTATGTCGATCCTGTGGGAAGAGGAAGGTCCGAAAGAAGTCTTCAAACAAGGTGGTGGTTCATTACTGGTTGCTGTATTGGCTTATTTGGCCATGAACAATGGCTTGATCCAGCATCTGACCTTTAACTTCCTGGGGTTACAGCTGATCATCATGGCAACTGTATTGGTGATGGGTAACTACACTGGCTACCGTCTGTCTGAGCTTAAACGGTTTAAGCCGTTAGCTGACGAATTGCATAAGAAGTAAATGCCATGTGGCTTTTAGAGAAGTACACCTCACCTTTTAAACTGGCTCAGCTCGGTATTATGGGCATGAACCAGCGTAACGTCAGTTATATCGGGCGCTATAATCCGCGCTCGTTATACCCGTTAGTTGATAACAAGCTGAAAACCAAGCGTATTGCGGTTGATGCTGGTGTTACGGTGCCAAAACTGATTGGCACCGTGCAACATCAGCATGAAGTCACCAAAATCGCAGAAATGGTTAAAGAGTGGCCAGGCTTTTGTATCAAACCGGCGCGTGGTTCTGGTGGTAAAGGCATCCTGGTGATCATGCGCCATGAAGATGGCTTGTATTACAAACCGAATGGCAGCTCTTGTACTGCCACCGATCTGGAACGCCATATCACCAATATTCTGGCTGGCCTGTTTTCTTTAGGCGGTAAGCCGGACTTTGTGCTGGTGGAAGATCTGATCCAATTTGATGATGTGTTTGATGGTTACTCTTATGAAGGGGTTCCTGATACCCGCGTTATCATTTTCAAAGGTTTTCCGGTAATGGCCATGATGCGTCTTTCCACTGCATCATCAGATGGTAAAGCGAATTTGCACCAAGGTGCGGTCGGGGTCGGTCTTTGCCTGCGTACCGGTAAAGCACTGCGTGCCGTGCAATATAACAGCCCGATGCGTTACCACCCGGATACCGGTCGTGACTTGTATGATTTGCAGGTACCACACTGGGAAAAACTGCTGAATCTGTCAGCCGCTTGCTTTGAAATGTCAGGTCTTGGTTACATCGGTACCGATATCGTATTGGATAAAAAACGCGGACCATTGCTGCTGGAACTGAATGCACGTCCTGGCTTATCTATTCAAATAGCGAATGGCGCAGGTTTATTACCTCGTCTGCGTAAAATTGAAAAGATGGCTGACACTGATATCAAAAAGATGAGTGTTGCCGAACGGGCGAAATATGCCATGGATAACTTTGGTGTATTTCAACCATAAGCCAGTCGTTTGTTGAAGATAGAGCTATGGTTAAAAATAAAACAGCACTATATCAATGAAAATGTGCATCTTAGCAATTCAAAATTTAAACGGTTGCCCATTTTCGTAACTGGATGATTATTTTATGCGAGTCTGGTAATTGAAATGAAACTTGATTGATTATTTGTTTGAGAACTTGCCAAAAGCAGGCATTTATTGCAACTACAAAAGTCAAAACGTTGACTATCTAATAATAAATAAGGAATTATCAATAATCAGACAATCTAACGACATGCTGCCCGCAATAAAATTACCGGTAGTTTGCAGTAACTCATGACAATCAGTACCTCGCTTTGGTTTGTGTACCATTCCATTATTTATGCTGGAATTTGTGGCCTGCTGCTGACCTTGGTGCCGCATTTGCGCTTACACAAACGCACGTTGTGGATCTACTGGGTCCTCAACCTGCTGATTTTCAGTATTTGGCTAATCTCGCAATTTTCTGAGCAAAACTGGCTGGTCACCTCCACACCGCTACGCTGGATCATCGCATTGTGGCTCAATGCATCGATGGCTTATGTCGCAGTCGGTGGTGGCTTTACCGTATTACGTGTATTGCTGCGGGTGGCGCGGCGAAAATTAAGCGCTCACTTCTGGCATCAGCCAAATGCCATCTTGCTGCCATTGGTCTGGATGTTATCTGCATTCGGTGTTTATGAGGCGATGTCAGCACCGCTGTTGCGCCATTATGATGTCTATCTGGAACAACTTCCCGCTGAGTTAGATGGGTTTAAAATTGCGCAAATCACGGATAGCCATGTCGGCGATTTTGTGGGTAGTCGTGAATTGGCCAACGCCGTTAGCCGACTAAATGCTACCAACCCTGATTTACTGGTCATGACCGGTGATTTACTCGATGACGAACGCCAGTTAGACAGCGCCTTTGCCGCCCTCACCCACGCCAATGCGCCGATGGGTGTGGTTGCCATTCTGGGAAATCATGAAAAATATCATGGTCTGCCAACTATTTTGCAAAAATACAAAACCGAAGCAACACAGACTAATTTACGTCTGTTAGTTGATGAAAATATCACGCTGAATTATCACGGAGCCGAATTTCAGATCGTCGGGGTCGATTATCCCATTCTGCCGGACAGCCGTCGCCGGATGGCTGAAACAGCTAAGCTGGATTACATGCAACGTTCGGCAGATAAAGCATTCCGCGGCGTTAAACCCAGCGAGTGGATTTTATGCCTGACACATCATCCGGACTTTTTTGATCTCGCGGCAGCAAATCATGCTGGCCTGAGTTTGGCCGGACATACCCACGGCGGGCAGGTCTTACCATTGGGTTATTCGGTCGGCAGATTGTGGTTTAACTATCTGAAAGGCTGGTATCAGCTGCCTTCAAGTCAGTTGTTTGTCTCGGTAGGTATGGGCCATGTTTGGCCTTACCGTTTAGGTGTACCGCCGGAAATAGTGACCTTTACGCTGCATTCCAAGATATACCCAAAGTCATTGGAGTTGCAGCAAGGCGACAAGTGAGCGAATCCCCATGAGCATAGAGATGCTATGTGATTGGGGTGAGTGAACGCCGTCAACGACGCTGCAACTTCAAGTACGAAGGATATAGGAGGCATTATGCCTCCTGTTGCATTAACCAAGTCAGCCACTGTTTTTGCAGTTTTTTCTTCGCTTGTTGTAACTGTGCTTCGATAATTTTTGGCACCGCTTCGCTGAGTGGCATCGGTGCGGCAGCGTGGATTTTTTCACACCACAGCAGATGAAACCCCATCGGGCTACGCGTGATCTGGCTAAACCCACGCTCTGGCAACTGAAACAACACTGCATCCAATTCCGGATACAGTTGCCCCGCTTTTACCAAGCCGATTTTGCCTTCATTGACGGCGGTTGGGCATTCCGAATAGCGCATCGCTAAATCGGCAAATTTCCCCGGCGAACTGATCAACTGGCTACGGATATTCTGTAACCGCGAATAGGATGTTTCCTCGTAGTTCTCCGGGTTGGTATCGTCAATCGTGATCAAGATATGCCGCACCAAACGACGTTCCGGTTGTAGAAATTGGCGCGGATGATCCAGATACCACGATTTAGCCGCTTCTTCCGTGAGCGGTTTAATATTCTCAACCACCTTGTCCATCACCTGCGACACCAACAGTTCACGCCGTAGCGCCTCTTTCAGACTTGGCAGATCCAGCTTTACCGTGGCCATCGAAGCTTTCCAGGCCTCTTCATCCGGATAAGCTTTTTTAACCTCTTCCAGCGCTGCATTCAGATCGGCGGCTGACACAGACATTTCCGCCTGTGCCGCATAATCAAGAATACGCGCTTCCATCGCCAATTGGTGATCGAGCATTTTTGCCAGCTGGCTTTGTTCATCCGCCGACAAGTCTGCGGGCACTTTTCCAAAATGCTGGGTTGCCAGTTTTAAGGTGGGATATGCTTGCCAATTCAGCATGCCGCCTCCTCGGCCGGTTCTACCTCCGGCGGCCAGCAAATGGCCGATAACGGCACCAGTAACATACGATCCTGAAACAGCACTTCATACATGATCGGGTCCATATCCCGACGCACTGACATCACCTGCCCGCGGGAGCCGGCTTCAGCAATCACTTCGCCTTTGATGGCCAGATGATTTACTGCGTTGATCCAATCGCCGAATTCGAATTCACTTTCCACCCAAGGTTCATCGGCTGAAATCAGCTCCTGGCTGCGACAACCGACAATGATGTCTTCTTCGATGAAATGCACCTGATAAATCAACTGATCTTGCAGGAAAACGCCCACATCGCGGACATAACCACAGCTACCTTTGCGCACGATCAGATCGCCACGTTGTTTACCCGGAAAAGTGCCATCATCACGAATGGTGCGTACCACGCGCACGACTTCACCATAGTCATATTCAGGTTTCATAACAGCACCTCCTGCAATTTAGACATGGCCACAAAACTCGGCGTTAAACGGTTATACACACCCAGTGTGGAATTCGATTTCACATCCTGATGGTGGAAATTCCGGTAGCTTTCTGCCAGCAAGGTTTTCGCTAACAGAAAACGATCTTGTTCATTCATACAACGTTCTGAGTTGGCATTTTTAATCTGCTGATTAAAGTGATGCATGATATGCAGTCGTTTACTGCGCACCTGTGCTGCTTCATACGGAATACCGAAAAAATCCAGAAAGGCTTCTGCACTTTCTAACTCTTCAATACCATCCAGTGAGGTAAACCAATCCATAAAGACTCCTTGGCCTGCATTACAAGGCAACACGTTGGGGGGAATTAAACAAACGCTGATAAACCCAGCGTAATTCTGATTCAGTCGGGTTTCGTTTCGCCCGCTCGGCAAAATGGCGGATCTGCTCTAGCACCATATCGATCTGGTCATTGGCCAGCTGATAACCTAAGCCTGCAAACACCGAACGCACCGAATTGCGGCCAGAATGTTTGCCCAGCACCAGCTTGTGTTCACGGCCTAAACTGGCGGGATCAACACCCTGATAGTTGTTTTTGTCTTTCAGTAAACCATCGACATGCACACCGGATTCATGCGTAAAAGCATATTCACCGACCAGTGATTTTTGCTGCGCAATTTCACGGCCGGCCGCTTTGGCCACCAGCGAACAAAGTGCCGGTAAACGATGGCTTTGAATGCCGGATTCGATGTTAAAACACTGCTTAAGCGCCATTACCACCTCTTCCAGCGGCGCATTTCCGGCCCGCTCACCCAAACCAATCACGGTGGTATTGGCGTGGGTAGCACCGGCACGGAAGGCGGCTAAAGTGTTAGCAGTCGCCAGCCCCAGATCATCATGCGCATGCATTTCTAGCTGCAACGGCCAATACTGACGCAGGGCACGGATGCGATCGTAAGTGGTAAATGGGTCAAGAATGCCGACCGTATCAGCATATCGCAGGCGCTCAGCCCCCGTACGTAATGCTAAATCAGCCACGATGCGCAAATCGCTCAGTGTGGCGCGCGAGGCATCTTCACATCCAATACAGACTCGCAGCCCTAAAGATTTCGCCAGAGATACATGCTCAGCTAACTCTAACAACACCTGATCGCGGGAACGCGCGAGCTTGTGTTCCATCATCTGTGCTGACACGGGAATGGAAATATCTACCCAATTCATGCCTAACGCTGCGGCTTGACGAATATCAGTGGCATGCATCCGGCACCAAACCATCAGTGTGGCATCAGGTAAAGCCTGACGTAATGCGCCAATTCGGCGACACTCATCCAGCCCCATCGCCGGAATACCCACTTCCAGTTCCTTAACGCCGATCTCCCACAACTGACGGGCGATAGCGATCTTCTCATCCTGAGTAAACGCCACCCCGGCGGACTGTTCACCATCGCGCAGCGTGGTGTCGTTGATGATCAGGGATGGTTTCTGAAATGTGGTTTTTCGGGCCATAATGCACCTCCTGCATAACAGGATTCAGCAATTCCCATTCCCAAAATAAGATATTGATTTTTAAGTGTTATTTAATTGCGATCCGCGTCAATATTGAAACATACTGACGGGTTTGTTGCAGATACGACAAAAAAGGGATGCCAGCTGGCATCCCTTCATGATCACGCTTATCTATTACTGATTAATGATGACGCTATCACCTGAGCTATCGCCTAAGGTACGACATTTATAGCGATAACCTAACCAATTCAGCACGAGCCAGACTGGCACCAGCTCCACTGCAATGGTTTCACCGCTGATATACAGCAGCACCAGCAGCAAACCCATAAATGCCAGACATACGTAATTGGTAAACGGGCTCCAAAATGCCTTGAATACCGGCGTCACACCTTCCCGATCTTTCGCGGCACGGAATTTCAGATGCGCCAGACTGATCATGCCCCAGTTAATGATCAAAGCAGCAACCACCAGTGACATCAGAATGCCAAATGCCTTGCCGGGTAACAGGTAGTTGATCAGTACACACAGCAGTGTCACCAATGCAGACAGCATGATCGCTGGCACCGGTACACCGCGTTTGTCGACTTTACCCAGAATACGCGGTGCATTGCCCTGCTGTGCCAGACCATGCAACATGCGGCTGTTGCAATACACACCACTGTTGTAAACCGACAATGCGGCAGTCAATACGACAATATTCAGAATATTCGCGGTGCCACTTTCGCCCAATGCCGAGAAAATCATCACAAATGGGCTACCACCTTCCGCCAGTTGGCTCCAAGGAAACAGCGACAACAGCACAGCCAAAGCACCGATATAGAAAATCAGAATCCGGTAAATAACCTGATTTACAGCCTGTGGAATGCTTTTACGTGGGTTATCCGCTTCCGCTGCAGTAATACCCACCAGCTCGAGACCACCAAACGAAAACATAATGATCGCCAGTGACATGAGCACACCATGCCAGCCGTTTGGCATAAACCCGCCCAGCGCCCACAAGTTACTGACTTTCGCCTGTTCGCCGCCATGACCACTCAGTAATAACCAGCCACCAAACAAAATCATCCCGACAATCGCGACCACTTTGATGATGGCAAACCAGAACTCCATTTCACCGAAGAACTTCACATTGGTCAGGTTGATAGCATTGATAATGATGAAAAAGGCCAGTGCCGAAACCCAGGTTGGCAACTCAGGCCACCAGTACTGCACATAAATGCCGACGGCCGACAACTCAGCCATGCCCACCAGCACATATAAAACCCAGTAGTTCCATCCAGACAGGAAACCTGGAAAATCGCCCCAGTATTTATACGCAAAATGGCTGAATGAACCTGATACCGGCTCTTCAGCAACCATTTCACCCAACTGACGCATGATCAAAAAAGCAATCAAACCACCCAGCGCATAACCCAGCAATACCGCAGGGCCAGCAATCTTGATCGTCTGAGCAATACCTAAAAATAGCCCTGTGCCAATCGCACCACCTAACGCGATCAACTGAATATGCCGGTTTTTCAACCCGCGCTTCAGTTCACCCTCAGTTTGAACTTCCATGAAAACCTCTGTCACGAATAGAGACTGACTGTTGAGTCAGCAAATTGAACTACTGTTCCTGCCATTAAAAAAACCGGCGATAGAATAACCTGATCGAATAAGGCAAGACAGTATGAGATGAGCAATAATTGCTTTAAATCAGACTTAAACAAGAGTTTTACGGAGAAATATCGGAATGATCGGCTGATAAACTTACGAACAGGATAATTTTAGCTCGTCAGCTGGAGCCGGTCGGCCAAACAAATAACCTTGATAGGTATAACAACCATGCCCCGCCAGACAATCGCGCTGCTCTTGCGTTTCCACCCCTTCGGCAATAACCGCCAAGCCCATACTTTCCGCTAATGCCACAATCGTCCGGGCAATCGCATCATCGTTGGCATCGGTTAACAAATCACGCACAAAAGATTGGTCGATCTTAAGCTGATCCAACGGTAAACGTTTTAAGTAGGAAAGCGAGGAGTAACCCGTACCAAAATCATCCAGCGAGAACCCAACCCCAATGCGTTTCAGTAATGTCATTTTGGTGATGATATCTTCAACATCTTGCAGCAACATACTTTCTGTCAGCTCTAATTTTAACAAGCGCGGATCTGCACCCGTTTCTTCTAATGCCATCAGTACTTTTTCCACAAAATCAGACTGGTAAAACTGACGGGCACTGACATTCACGGCAATCGTCAGATGTGCATAATCCGGTTTAGTCGCCCAAACCGCCAATTGCTGACAGGCGGTTTTTAATACCCAATGACCCAGCGTCAGGATCGCACCGCTTTCTTCCGCCATAGGAATAAACTCGGCTGGCGAAACCATGCCCCGGTCTGGATGTTGCCAACGGATCAGCGCTTCTACTCCGATAACCCGACCAGAATGTTCAACCTGCGGTTGATAAAACAAACGAAACTGCTCTTCACGTATACCCACGAATAAATCAGCACTTAATGCCGCCCGATGCGAAACTTTGTCCTGCATCTCTTTATCAAAGAAACAAAAGGTATTACGACCGGCCGCTTTCGCCTGATACATCGCAATATCTGCCCGTTTCAATAATTCATCGCTCTTTTCCGGGTGTCCATCAAACAGTGTGATGCCGATACTGGCCGTGGTGTTATGTTCAAAACCATCGATGAAATAAGGCTGACACAGCACATCCAGCAAACGCTCACCAATGTGCTGACATTGCGTTATGGCTTCCCGTGTGTTGTTACCGATCTCTTCCAGTATGACGACAAATTCATCGCCACCTTGCCGAGCCACCATATCGCTTTGTGATAAGCAACCGGATAAACGGTTCGCCACTAATGTGAGTAATCCATCACCTTTTTCATGCCCCAAGGTATCATTCAGATTTTTAAAGTTATCGAGATCAATAAAAAACAACGCCCCGATTCGTTTATGCAAAGCACTGGCAGATAAAGCCTGCCGTAAACGATTATTAAAATGACGTCGATTGGGTAACCCGGTTAGCGAATCATAAAATGCCAACTGGCGGATCTCGGCTTCGTTTTTCCGACGCTCGCTGATGTCTTCCACCATCGTGGTGACATATTCAATCGTTCCATCTTGATGACGGGCACAACGCACCACGACGCGAACAGGGATCTCTTTACCGCTTTTGCTGATATACCGTTTTTCTAACGTATAACCATTAGTTTCGTTAGCCAGCATTTGCTCGTATTCAAAGACATTATGCTTTAAATCATCAGGATGCGTAAATTCTGCCCAAGTCATGCCTAATAATTCAGCTTCTGAAAACTCCAGCAAGTCACACAAATAACTGTTAACGCGGATCCACTGTTTTCCGGTCAGACTGAACGCAAAGCCGACAATCCCTAGTTCATACAGAGAATTAAGCTGTGATTCCGATTTAGTCCGGGCAATTTCAGCCAATTTGCGTTCGGTGATATCACGCGCCAGAAAAACAACGGCCTTACGACCATACAATGATTGCGGTAAGGGTTGTGTGCGCCCTTCAAACCAACGCAACCCCATCGCGGTGTCACGTTCATATTCCAGTGCTTGTGGTTGCTCTGTGCGCAGTGTTTCTCGAATAGTGTGATAGAAACGATCGGCTAACTCTGTTGGCCAGAGGTCATGAATCCGATGACCGACAAAGTGAGAGGCTTTCATTTGGCTGATGTTGTGTTCCGACGACAGCACGCACAAATAGCGACACTCTTCATCAAACACAAATAGTATGTCTGGGATGGTTTCTAAAAGCGTTTGTAAGAAAGTTTCTGTTTCATTTAACAGATCAACGCCTTGACTCAACTCATACGGCATAAGGAGAACTCGCTCATATAGTCAGAGGTTTGCCACCATTAGCAACACCAGGAACCATGACGGGTGGGGACTCCGTGCTATGAATAAACTCACCCCGATTATATCTAACTGAGATTTAAGCTTATTATCTAACTATCTACAATCTATACGAATTTATTTTTTGCCGCGCAATGTAAAAAAATAGCAGAGAGCATAGTGTTACTCAAACTCGAAGGTAGACATAGATCACAATAAAACCGGTTACATTTTATGTTACCGGAAACATCCGTTAATCTGCGTTTAGTCATTCTCGGAGAGAACATCATGCAGGCACTATCAGCTCAACGCGATCAATTAGGTGAATGCCCTCGCTGGCATGCGGAAACACAAACTTTGTGGTGGGTCGATATTACAAAACACCAGATCCACCGTCATCACCCTGCCAGCGGGCAGCACAGTGTCATTCAGCTGCAAGAAGAGATAGGCTGTTTTATTTGGCGTGAAAAAGGGGGCTTATTAGTCGCCCTGCAATCGGGCTTTCATTTTATTGATGACGTCAGCAACCCGACCTTAACACCCATTGTTGACCCTGAAGCCGATAAACCCTGGCAACGCTTTAATGATGGCCGCTGCGACCCGAAAGGTCGCTTTATTGCCGGCACCATGAATGCCCGTAAAGATGAATCGTTTGGTACGTTTTATCAGTTATGCCCTGATTTGAGTGTGCGTCCGCTGATCGGCAAAAGCTGGACTTGTAACGGCATGGCCTTCAGCCCGGACGGCAAAACACTCTACTGGTCAGATACCCCGATTCAAAACCGCAATATCTACCGCTGCGATTACGATCCGGAAACAGGTGAAGTCAGTAACCAACAGCTGTTTTTCCATGTACCGGAAGGCATGGGGCGCCCTGATGGCGCCACTGTTGATAGCGAAGGCAATTACTGGTCAGCGCAATATGCCGGTAGCCGCGTGCTGTGTATTAGCCCACAAGGTGAATTACTGCGCGATATTGCCTTACCCGTCACCAATCCAACCATGCCCTGCTTCGGTGGCCCGGATCTGAAAACCTTGTATGTCACCAGTGCCAGCCAAGGTATGTCGGCAGAACATCTGGCCGCACATCCGCTGGAAGGTGCGGTATTGGCCATTCCGATGGATGTTGCTGGTTTACCAGAAGTTGCATTCGGCGGATAAATTCCACACAGATAGACCACCCGGAAGTCAGTTGAAAAAGGGGCATCAATGCCCCTGCATCATCATGGTTATATGCTGCTGCAGCATCTCATCAAAATTTAACTGAAAACTGGCCAGTTCAGGAATTGCCAGTGCCTCATTCATCATTGGCGATGTGTGACAGACATGCCAGCATCCCACCACCGCCACTAAAAGTTGCATTAGCCACATAGCGGCCGCATCCGGTGTGAAACCGTGTTCACTGACCAGCGTGATCACACAAGGTTCGAGTAACTGCAACACGGTTAATTTGAACGATCTCGCCTCTGCCACTGAGAGTGGACGTTCAAGCACAGTCGTTAAAATTGCGCTGAGCCTGCAAAACAATGGGCGTGAAGACAGCAATGCAGACAAGCCAGCCGCATCCTGTATCTGTAAACAAATCTGCAGAGACGGGACAATCTCCGCTAACTGGTGTTTATAGATCTCCAGAAAAATCAATTCTTTGCTTCTGAAATAACGGTAAAGCGCCGTTTTAGTGATACCAACGGCGGCGGCGATTACATTCAGATTGCACGCCTCATACACATTTTCTGCAAACATACTTTCGGCTGCCGACAAGATACTGCTCAGCCGTTCGTTTTTTTCTTCGTGACTGCGGGCACGTTGATATTTTCGCATAGGTAACGATCTTAAATTAAACATTGACGTCATAGTATCAACAATGACTAGCCAATCGCTTCTGGTCGCGTCAAAAACTACACTAATTTTCCACACTGAATCCGCATCAAATACCACTATAAATGGAATACCGCACTGTCAGAGCGATTTTTCTGAAGTTCTCTATATTGAAACGAAGCGGTAACGAATAGTTCATTTGGAGCTATTGACAGAATAAGATACCAAGAGTAACTTATTTTTGGAATCTAATGGCACTGTGCACAGAATAATTAATAAACGGGAGCTGTAATGAAAATCACATATGTTGTCGGAGAAATGTTTTCTAACTGCGAGCAGCTTGATAACTTTGTGTGTTTTAAAAACTGGCATCAATTATTCGGTGAAAAATGTATTGAAGATATTATATTTTTACCCGGACAAGGGCTGACACAGTCACAAAGAGACTTGGTTACCGACACTTGTAAAAAAGACTATGCAAGAATATTAATAAATAATCTCCCAATGGCGAGAAAGACGTCATCACATAAACAAAATCACGTTAACACATTGATAACCGAACCAGTCAAAGTTCACGATAACGTTTATATTTCAGATTTAATTATCCAACATAATAATGAATTAACACTGGATCACACAACGGGCATCCATATTCAGGGAATGATTTTTTTGGAAGCCACCCGACAAATGGCATCAGCAGTGACTGAGCTCTATATGAAAAAAGAAAAGCAATCTTTTGCCATAAGTAATATATATGCAGACTATCAATCTTTTGCTTTTCCTGTAGAAACAAAAATTACATTAAAAATGTCCAATACTGAAAAAGAGTCTGAATATGTTGTCGAACTATTTTTTTATCAATCAGATAAATTAGTAGTTAAGACCGGAGGAAGATTTACGTCTGTAGATAAAGACGAGCTATCCAGAAAAGAAATGAGGCTGGCTAATTTATTCATGACTAGACATGAAAAAAACCAGAATAAAATAATAAACAACTTCATAACAGATACTGAAGAGAGCACGGAGATAACCGCATGAGAATTTTAATCCTCCTCGTATTAATGTTTTCATTTCATACTTTTGCTGGGGAACTTTATGATCAGCTCAATGGGAAAGCCCCCAAGAAAGTTGTTTTTTCTTTATTTGACAAAGAGAACTTTGATGCAAATGATGTTGAGGATTTAGATAAGTTATGGCTGGAATATAACTTCAGCGAAAATGATATCGTCAAATATTTTGATGAATATCAAAAGAGAAACAATAAGAGCATTAATTCCTATCAGGAGGTTATTCTTTGGCATACTGCTCAGGATTTAATTCCGGCAAGCACCTCAGAGGAAGACTTCAGACAGGTAGCAGCACTGTTTCATGAAAAATCAAGCTTGTTCCATGGTTCTGTGCGTTTGATCGGTGGCTTTCTGGATAATAATAAAGAATACCGGCATGGTATATGCCGCTGGACCTCCCCAAACACATTTCTGATGTTATATGTGGTCAAACTGGCTCGGGCACCTTATTTGGGGGATTACTTCCCCAAAGATGGCGGTTCAATGTTATATCAGACATTGCATTGAGATTATTTGACCATGAACAGAATTAAATTAATAGCTATTGATATTGACGGGGTTGTACTAAAAGATACTTATAGCCCAGTGCTGAAGAAAGTCATTGAAAAATACAATGGAATATATACCAGGGAATTAGAACGAAATGCCTTTTCAAGAAACAGAAAAGAGGCTGCAAC
The DNA here is from genome assembly GCF_963556105.2 of uncultured Tolumonas sp. Taxonomy (NCBI): domain Bacteria; kingdom Pseudomonadati; phylum Pseudomonadota; class Gammaproteobacteria; order Aeromonadales; family Aeromonadaceae; genus Tolumonas; species uncultured Tolumonas sp. The sequence goes on along the minus strand of NZ_OY829944.1, from coordinate 895,384 downwards.
ATACATAGCCAAGGCCTTAAACCTCAAGCTGACTCCAACACAACTTATCAGTGAATATTTTCAGGAAAGAGAACGGTATATGGCCACGCATGAAAGTGGCATAGAAACTGGGGCCATTGATTTTTTAACAGCCATTCAGAAACTGGATACCGACATTCTGTTTTACGGTGGATTATCAGAATCCGAATTGCATCACGATATAAAACCATGCATGCAATATGTTAATGAATATGTATGCACCAATGATTTCAGACCTGGAATCAATGAAATCGCCAACATGTATGGTGTTCGGCCATCGAGTGTTTTATTCATAGATGATGTTGCTTTTTTTGCTGAAAATGCAAAAAAGGAAAATGCTCTGTTTATCGGTGTACCCAGCCACTTCCCTTTTAGCTACCAAAAAGAAGAAATGCATCACCTCGGTGTGGAATACATGGTTGATTCAATTTCATCTATCTCAGTTGAGATGATCCATGCTATCGACAACCATGGGAAATGCTTCAGGAATACCTTATGAAAAAATGCCTCTTACTGGATTTCGATGGCGTGATCAGCCGGAACAGTACTGCTGACATTATGAATGCAACGTACGCGTTTATATCTGAATACAAAGACATCAATCGTATTTTATTCGATGAGTTATTTAAGGCTTTAGTTCCATTTCCTTTATTTGAAAGTATTAATTTTTTCATGTCATCGATAGGTTTAGAAGACAAGAAAGAACTATTATTATCTAAAATAAAAACGATAACTCATGACACCAGTGAATTTGAATCTTTAATAACTAAGTGGAATGAACTTGGATTTATTATAAAAATATATTCTTCATCACGCCATTATAGCAACGGAAGTTCTCCATTTAAATCAAAACTTCCAAACAATCTATTTATACAAACGGATTTGAATTCAAAAATCAATTCTAATTCATTCCGAAACATAGCTAGCGATTTAGGCATCTCACCGGAAAATATTATCTATGTCGATGATTGCCCAATGGCTGTTTGTATTGCAAAAAGCATCGGCATTCATGCTGTTATGTTAATAAACAACGTTTATACAATAAATGATTTCAACAAAACGTTAAATTATAACTGCCAATGTATTACCACACTCTCTCAATTAACACCTTTATTATTAGCCAACAAACACTGAGATATAAACCATGCAAAACAAAGTATTTGTTACAGGTGCTTCCGGGCACTTAGGTTCTGCTCTGACCCGGAGTTTGTCTGCACTGGGTTATCAAGTCACTGCCGGTGTCAGAAATATCACTAAAGCCAAACTGGATAATAATATTGCCGGTAGTATAACGTATGCCGATCTACTCAAGCCAGATACACTGTCTGCCGCCATGGATGGTACCGATACAGTTTTTCAAGTGGCAGCTAATTTTTCACACTGGTCAAAAAATTCGCAGAAAGAGATTATTCAAGCCAATAGCAATATGGTAAAAAATATTTTTAATGCTGCACATGACGCCTCGGTAAAAAAAATTATTTTTGTCAGCTCAACTGGCACATTAGCCAGAAACACCACTGGAGAAATAATTTCCCCGAATTCATGGTGTGAAAATACTTATGGCAATCCATATTTTCAATCAAAGATAGAAACGGAACGGTTAGCTTGGTCATTAGCAGAAAAATATCATATTGAAATGGTGAGTGTTTTACCCTCAGCCATGATAAACGGTGATCTTTCCCACAGCACACCAACTACACGTTTCCTGCAATCCATCTTTAAAGGTGAGCTGCCGCTCGATTTAGAGTTCGATTTTAATCTTGTGCATATCAATGATGTCAGCGATGCCATTGCCCGATCTGGTTATGCCGGTAAAACATCACACCGTTATATATTAGCCAACCCCCAGGGGCTTAGTGTCAAAGAAATCACCCAGTTAGCACAACAATATAATTCATCTGTAAAATTACCCCGCCGGGTGGGAAAAAATGTTTTACTTTTTATCGCCACCCTGGCTGAATTGAGTAAATATTTTAATATTGAACCTAAACTGCTGAAGAGTCAGGTACATTTTTATTTTAATCAGAAAGAAATTTACGATATTTCACTTTCCCGTGAGCATCTGAATTTTTCGCCCCGCACTATGACGGAATGTATAAATGAATACTTTTCGGCGCTCTCTTCTTTTGACCCATTTTTAATACAAGACCTGTAATCAAAAGCCGTAAGAATGGCTTCGGCAGGCGAAACTGATGTGCGGACCATTGTCTGCGAACATGGTCATAATGAAAATGCCCGAAGATGGTTCAATCATGCTACGCATTGATTTACTCTAGTACATTGTCATCCGAGTAATAATCAGGGAGCAGCATGACCATCCGTATCGCCATCAATGGTTTCGGCCGCATCGGTCGAAGTGTCTTACGCGCATTATATGAATCAGGGCGTCGGGCCGAAATCAAAGTTGTCGCCATTAATGAGCTGGCAGATGCGGAAGGTATGGCGCACCTGCTGAAATATGATTCAACACACGGCCGTTTTGACTGGGACGTGCGTCAGGAGCGCGACGTGCTGTATGTCGGTGATGATGCCATTCGTCTGTTGCATCAAAAAGAGATCAACCAACTGCCGTGGGGAGATTTGGGTGTCGATATCGTGCTCGATTGCAGCGGCATCTATGGCAAACGCGCGGATGGTGAACAACATCTAGCTTCCGGCGCCAAGAAAGTGTTGTTTTCGCACCCAGGCAGCAGCGATCTCGACGCAACCGTGATTTATGGTGTTAACCATCAGCAGTTACAGCCGGAACACCGCATCGTCTCCAGTGGTTCTTGTACCACGAACTGTATTATTCCCGTGATCAAGTTACTGGATGACGCCTTTAATATTGAATCAGGCACTGTGACCACCATTCATGCGTCGATGAATGATCAGCAGGTGATCGATGCTTATCATCCTGATCTGCGCCGTACCCGTGCTGCCAGCCAGTCGATCATTCCGGTCGATACTAAACTGGCCGCTGGTATCACGCGTATCTTCCCGAAATTCTGCGATCGCTTTGAAGCGATTTCTGTGCGAGTGCCGACCATCAATGTCACCGCCATTGATCTTAGCGTCACGGTTACCAATGCCGTTAGCGTGCTGGACGTCAATAATGTGCTACAGCGGGCAGCAAAAGGTAGTTTCCGCAGCATTGTCGATTACACTGAACTACCGCTGGTTTCGATCGATTTTAACCACGACCCGCACAGCGCTATCGTTGATGGCACGCAAACCCGCGTCAGTGGCAAACACTTGATCAAAACGCTGGTCTGGTGCGATAACGAATGGGGTTTTGCCAACCGTATGCTGGATACAACGTTGGCGATGGTTAAGTGTGGTTTTAATAACAAGCAGTAATAAGTGGAAAACCACAGCGCTGATTGCTGACTGTGGTTTCATGTTACTCCGAGAAATTAGGCATCAATCACGCTAATCAGAAACTCACCACCCTGCACCGGCTCAACCTGCAACACCGCCAGTGATTTCAACACCAAATCCACTTGCTCTAACTTCGGTGTATCATCTGGCGCATTCACGGCAATCACCTTACAACCGGCAGCCAGACCAGATAAAACACCCGCTGGCGCGTCTTCGACCACCACACACTCTTCCGGTTTCAGACCTAATCGTTGTGCGCCTAACAGATACGGATCGGGATTCGGTTTACCTTTCGCCACCAACTCCGCAGTGATAAAAATTTCCGGCGTCGCCAGCTCACCAGCCGCATGACGGGCGTGCGCAACCGGCACCGTACCAGAGGTTACGATGGCCCAAGGAATCGACAACTGATCCAATCGTTGCAGTAATGCAACCGCCCCCGGTAATGCGGAAATCCCATCGGTATCTTCCGCTTCAGTACGTTCCAGCAAACGAAATTGCTGCTGAATAGCCTCTTCACTTTCACCGGGCATAAAGTGACGCAGTGAAGTGATCGCTTGTTTACCGTGGATAAAATCTAATACGACTGCGGGATCAAGACTCCGGCTTTTTGCCCAGTTCGACCACGCTCGTTCGACAACCGGCAATGAATCAACTAATGTACCGTCGAGATCAAAAAGAAACCCTTTGCATTTCATTGAGATAATCCTGTTTTATTTATATTTCAAATTCATCGCGACCCAACAATCAAAGCCGATCCAGCATACTGGGTTATTGACCTACTGACTGGAGCTCATCATATTTCGCCATCGCCTTTCTGTCATTGTCGGCATAGATATGATGGTGCGAAATATAAAACCCCTGTCTCAGCAATTGTTCGGTAATTTCTTCGCTGTATTCTTCCTCTTGGCAAACTTGTGTTACGACCTGATTCTTGATCAAAAATATAAATTTCTTCGTCATATAACCTCCGGTTACATCGCTGTAGTGATTTGTATTCATCATCAAGGTTAGGCCTAACCGATATAGTGATTACAGCAGAGCTCTGGTATTCTTTAAAATGAATAATTATCCACCAGTGATAACCAAACGGAATGGAACTGCGTCAGTTACGTGCTTTTGTGACTTTGGCGGATTGCCTGAATTTTACCGAAGCTGCACAAAAACTATTTATTACCCAGCCGGCGCTTTCCAAGCAGATCCATGCGTTGGAAGAAACACTGGGCGGATTATTGTTTACCCGTAACCGGCGCGGCGCGGAATTAACGCCGTTGGGCAAAGAGTTGCATGAACAAACCCGCACGCTGGTCTTGCAAGCAGAGCAGTTAAAACGACACGCGCAACGGGTGTTAAAAGGACAATCCGGCAAACTGGCGATCGGGATCGGGCTTTCCAGCCTGCGTTTGGCATCTTCTTTCACCGCACAATTCCGCGGGCTGTATCCCGATGTCACGATCACCTTTCAAGACACCTCATCGGTGCCGTTGATAGCCCAGCTGCTGTCCGATCAATCGCAATTAGGCTTCTTACGTTTACCGATTGAACCACCGTTGGTCGCGCATAAGTTATTAACCGATCAATTAGTATTAGCGGTGAACCGGCACCATTATCCTGGCCATGACGAAGCGGATTTTTTACGCCAATTGGAGCAATTACCACTGCTGCGTTTAACGCCCACACAAGGGCAACGTTTCAACCGGCAGATTGATCAGTTTCTGGCCTTTCATCATTGTTATCCTGTGGTGGCACAGTACGCAGGCGATAATCAGACCTTGTTGGCGCTGGTGGCAGCCGGGCTGGGCGTGGCGATAGTGCCGCAAAGTGCGGTATTTATTGCGCCGGAAGAGGTCGATATCATCCCTTTATCGGGTGATTACACCCAATGGGATATCGGCATAGCCTGGAACCCGCATTACGAGAATCCGATCCGGGATGCATTTATTCAGCTGGTATTACAGCGAGAAGCGGTTAAAACCTGACAGACATAAAAAAGGGCACTTGATGTGCCCTTTTGCTAAGTTTATTTCTCTTCGTGCAAACCGCACTCGCGTTTCAGGCCGAAGAAACGGGTTTGTTCTTCCGTCATGCCCGGTTCCCATTTTGCGGTGGTCTGTACATCACCGACGGACAGGTAGCCTTGCTCCCACAGTGGATGATATGGCAGATCGTGCTCCTTGAAGTAATAGAACACGTCTTTGTTGGTCCAGTCGATCACCGGCAGGAACTTGAAGATCCCACGTTGCACAGCCAGTACCGGCAGATTGCCACGGGTGGATGACTGTTCGCGACGTAAACCGGAGAACCAGGTTTTGACATCCAGTTCTTTCAACGCACGCGCCATCGGTTCCACTTTGTTGATCTGATTGTATTTTTCAATGCCTTCCACGCCCTGTTCCCACAGTTTGCCGTAACGGGCTTCCTGCCAGGCTGGGGTGATCGGTGCTTGATACACTTTCAGATTCAGTTTCAGACGATCTGTTAGTTGATCGATAAACTGATAGGTTTCCGGGAACAGATAACCGGTATCGGTCAGCACCACCGGTACATCTGGGCGCACTTGCGTCACCAGATGCAACATGAGGGCTGCCTGAATACCAAAGCTCGACGAGAGAATGAACTCGCCTTCCAGATGTTCAAATGCCCATTGCACACGCTCTTGTGCGCTGAGCGCCTCCAGCTGCTGATTCACGTCAACCAGCTGCGCTGTTTGTTCTTCTTTAGAGAGTGCAGCCAGTGCACTCAGCGACAAAAGATTATGCGGCATAGAAATCCTTAGCAGAATCAACGACAGGTTTCACGATACCAGCGCGGATCACGAAATCACCAAAACCTTCGTTCTCGTTACGCTCTTTCGCCCAACGCCCCAGCAATGTATCGATCTCTTTCAAGATCTCCGCAGAGCTGATGTTTTCACGGTATTGACGTGGAATACGCGTACCTTCACGGTTACCACCGATGTAGAAGTTGTAACGATCCAGCGCCTTACCTACCAGACCAATTTCTGCCAACATCGCACGGCCACAACCGTTCGGGCAACCAGTGACACGCAAAATCACGTGATCATCAGCCAAACCGTGTTTTGCCATTACTTCTTCGATTTGCGTGGTAAACGCCGGCAGGAAACGCTCGGCTTCTGCCATCGCTAATGGGCAAGTTGGCAGCGCCACACATGCCATCGAGTTCTTACGCTGCTCAGAAACGCTGTCATCAATCAAACCATGCGCACGGGCAATTTTTTCAATTTTGGCTTTATCTTTCTTCGCCACACCGGCGATGATCAGATTCTGGTTCGCAGTCATGCGGAAATCACCTTTGTGAATTTTCGCAATTTCCGCCAAGCCCGTTTTCAGCGGCTTGCCGGGGAAATCCAGAATACGGCCGTTTTCGATAAACAGCGTCAGATGCTGTTTGCCATCAATACCATCAACCCAACCAATACGATCGCCACGGTTGGTAAACACATATGGGCGGCTGGCTTCAAATTTGATACCGGTACGTTTTTCCACTTCCGCTTTAAACGCATCAACACCGACACGTTCCAGCGTGTATTTGGTTTTGGCATTCAGACGATTTGAACGGTTACCCCAGTCACGTTGTGTCGTCACAACAGCTTCGGCAAATTTCAGCGTATCTTCTTTTTTGATAAAACCGAAATCATCTGCCTTACGTGGGAAGGTTTCTTTATTGCCATGCGTCATGGCTAAGCCACCGCCGACCAGCACGTTGAAACCAACCAGCTTGCCGTCTTCCGCAATCGCTACGAAGTTCAGATCATTGGCGTGCACGTCAATGTCGTTTTGCGGCGGAATAACCACCGTGGTTTTGAACTTACGCGGCAGATAAGTTGAGCCCAAAATTGGTTCTTCGTCCGGGCCTAACTTCTCGCCATCTAACCAAATTTCGGCATAGGCACGGGTTTTCGGCAGCAGATGCTCAGAGATCTTCTTCGCCCATTCGTAAGCTTCCTGATGCAGCTCTGACTCGACCGGATTCGACGTACACAGCACGTTACGGTTCACGTCACCGGCGGTGGCAATAGAATCAATGCCGTATTTGTTCAGCGTCTGGTGCATCATTTTGATGTTTGGCTTCAGCACGCCGTGGAACTGGAAGGTCTGGCGCGTGGTCAGACGAATGCTGCCATACATGGTGTGGTCAAGCGCAAATTTATCAATACCCAGCCATTGTTCCGGCGTGATGATACCGCCCGGCATACGGGCACGTAACATCACGTTGTGCAGTGGTTCCAGTTTCTGCTGAGCGCGCTCGGCACGAATATCACGGTCGTCTTGCTGATACATGCCATGCAAGCGGATCAGCTGGAAGTTGTCGCCGGTAAAACCGCCGGTCAGTTCATTTTTCAGATCCAGCTCAATTGTACCGCGCAGGAAATTACTTTCCGCCTTCAGACGTTCGTTGTCAGATAATTTTTGATCGCTCATCAGTAGACATCCCTCTGGTAACGCTTGGCACGACGCAGTTCATTGACATATTCTTCGGCTTCTTCAGCGTTCTTACCGCCGTGTTCCACCACGATATTCACCAGTGTATCGTGAACATCTTTCGCCATTCGGTTGGCATCACCGCAGACATAGAAATGTGCACCGTCTTGCAACCATTTCCATACTTCTGCGCCTTTGGCCTTTAATTTATCTTGTACGTAGATTTTCTTTTCCTGATCACGGCTGAAGGCCAGATCGATCTTAGTCAGCAGGCCGCTCTTCACGTATTTCTGCCATTCCACCTGATAGAGGAAATCTTGGGTGAAATGCGGGTTGCCAAAGAACAACCAGTTTTTACCTTCTGCGCCTTGCGCATCACGTTCCTGAATAAACGAACGGAATGGCGCAATACCGGTACCTGGCCCGACCATGATCACGGGGGTATCAGGATTAGCAGGCAAACGGAAATTATCGTTGTGCTCGATGAAGACACGCACTTCGCCACCTTCTTGCACACGATCAGCCAAGAATGACGAGGCACCACCAGAACGTACAGCACCATCTTCCTGTGGATAACGCACCACACCGACGGTCAAATGTACTTCCTCTTCCACTTCAGACTGTGCAGAAGCAATAGAGTACAAACGCGGGCTCAGAGCACGTAATAAACCAATCAGCTGTTCAGCCGTCAGTTTAGTTGGGTAGCGTTTTAATACATCGACAATCTGCGCTTTTGCCGCCAGCTTGCGGGTTTCATCTTTGTCAGCCGCTAATTTCTTCAGTTTTTTATCCGAGGAGATTTCGGCCAAACCGGTAATAAAAGCGGCATGCAGGCGGGTCAGTTCAAACTGATTGGTCAACGCATCACTTAATGCTGCGGCTTTACCTGATACGGTAACTTGTTCATCACCGGTCAAACCGGTCAGTGCCAGAATTTCCGCAACTACAGCAGCGTCGTTATCAAACCAAACACCTAACGCATCACCCGGCTGATAGGTAATGCCTGAGCCTTCCAGATTGATCTCAAAATGACGGATATCTTTAGTGGAATCACGACCCGTAATTTTCTGGTTGGTGCTCAGCGTCGCAGTAAACGGGTTAAATTTGTCATACGCGCTGTGGCCTGAAGCAACTACCGCAGAACCACCAACTGTTGCCGCAGCAGGTGCCGCCGTTAATGTCGCGGCCAGTTTATCCAGAAAGCTCGCAGCCCAGGCATCAGCAGCAGCACGATAATCGACATCCAGAATAGCGGCATCTTGCAGACGAGTTGCTTCGGCTTTTTCAAAAAACGCATCAAAATCTTTCGCTGTCTGGCAGAAGAATTCATAAGAAGAGTCGCCCAGACCCAGTACCGCAAATTGCAGACCGAACAGCTTACCAATTTTGCCGCCTTTCAGTTGCGCATGCAGATCAGCAGCTGCTTCTGGTGGCTCACCTTCACCATAGGTACTGGTGACGATCAGAACATGCGTTTCTTTCTTCAGCTGTTTTGGTTTGTAGTCATTCATGGTTACCAGTGACACGGGAATACCACGCGCTTCGGCTTGTGCTTTCACACTTTCTGCCACGCCTTTGGCATTGCCGGTTTGCGAACCTACCAGAATGGTCAGACTACCAGTTGGTTGTGCGACCACTGCATTGCTGGTCGCTGATGAAGTGCCGACAACCGCAACGCCACCCGCCCCTTGTGCCAAACCAAACAAGAAGCCACTGGCCCAGATCAGTTCCGTTGGAGAGAGAGTTGCTACGGCTTCCGCCAGTTTAGAAAGCTGCGGCCCCGCAATCGGACCCGCTAAAGATGGAGATTTGTCGCTCATATGCCAATTCCTGCATTAAGAATGCAGTCAGCTTACAAGCAGAATCGGTACTTCACAAAGAATTTATCGAAATTCTTAATATAGAAATGTCATATCTATAGTTAAAATGTGGATATGAAAGACATAAGAAAGAGGGAATCAGCCGATTTCTCAGAAACCAAGCCCAACAAGGCTAAAAAACGCCCAAATTCTGCATAAAAAAAGAGGATGCCATAAATGACATCCCCTCATCCGCTTATCGGTATTATATTTTTTCTATATCGAAAAAATTAATAACGCAGCTCGGCGCCTAAGAACCAGCTATCAGTGTGTTGAGCAAGATCAATACTATCCTGATGATAATCAACACGCATATTACGGTAACCAGCACGTACTTTAAATTTCAGCGTATCTTCTGGAAATACGTTGTAGCTTACCCCGGCTTTCCAGTCGTGTGAGTGGTCGCTATCCCAACGAGAAACACGTGCATCAGCAAACAAACCAAAATCACTACCTGGGATCGGTGCTTCTGCAGAACCGTAAAGCATTACTGCATTATTTGAATAATCCTGGCTGTGGTTCAGCGTACCGTCATAACGACGGAAGTTCAGACCTGCATTCAGCGTCAACTCTTCCAGTTCAATTGGAGAATAGTAAAACGCAAAGTCATAAGTTCTCAGTTTGTTTTCAAAATTTGCAGATTCTGAAGACAAATCTGATGTCTGGAAGTTTACATTCGGCACCATTAACAGCGGGTGACGAAAATCGACAAAAGTCGACCACCGGCTGCTGTTTGAAAAATCACCCTGGCTTTCTGCCGTACCAGTCATGCCGGAATACATATAGTCCAGACCACCACCGATGCTAAAATCATCGGCTTGTGCAGCGCCAGTAACCAACGTTGCCGCAGCCAGCAGACTCATACTGTATTTGTTCATGTTGGAGCTCCCATCATTGTTAACAATAGAGGCGGTTACCCGCCCCTGATATTAATTTATTCCGCCGCTGGCAACTGCGCCAGCACTTTGTCCAGACGCGCTAAGACGCGCTCTTTGCCAATCAATTGCATCACCGCGTCAATCGACGGTGATTGGCCAACACCGGTTACTGCCACACGTAGCGGCATACCAACTTTGCCCATCCCTAAATTCAATTCGGTCGCTGTGTCTTGAATCACCTGATGCAAAGCTTCAGTTTCCCAACTGTCTAATGCCGCCAGTTTCGTGCGGATCAACGCCAGTGGTTCACGCGCTGCTGCTTTCAGATGTTTCTTAGCTGCCGCTTCGTCAATGGCTTCATACTCTTCGTAGAAATAACGGCTCTGTTGTGCCAGTTCACGCAAGGTATGGCAACGTTCTGCCAACATGCCGATGATCGCGGTCAGTGCCGGGCCATCTTTATAATCGATACCCAGATCGTTCATCTGCCACTCCAGATGTGAAGCGACATACACCGGATCCATGGTACGGATGTAATGGTTGTTCAGCCATTTCAGTTTTTCAGTGTTAAAGGCTGAAGCCGATTTGCTGATATTGTCGAGGCTGAACAGCTTGATCATCTCTTCACGGGAGAAAATTTCCTGATCGCCATGTGACCAACCCAGACGAACCAGATAGTTCAGCACCGCTTCCGGCAAGTAACCATCATCGCGGTATTGCATCACACCCACCGCACCATGACGTTTTGACAGTTTGGCGCCGTCATCACCCAGAATCATCGATACGTGGGCGAATTCCGGTACTGGTGCACCCAGTGCATGATAGATATTGATCTGGCGTGGGGTGTTGTTGATATGGTCTTCACCACGGACCACTTGAGTGATCTGCATATCCCAGTCGTCCACCACAACGCAGAAGTTATACGTCGGTACACCATCAGAACGGCGAATGATCAAGTCATCCAGCTCGGTGTTGGCGAATTCAATACGACCACGTACGTGGTCATCAAACGCTACCACACCTTCCTGCGGGTTACGGAAACGCACAACATAAGGTTCATCATCGGCATGCTGTTCATGGCTATCACGGCAACGGCCGTCATAACGCGGTTTTTCGCCATTCGCCATTTGCGTTTCACGCAGGGCTTCCAGACGCTCTTTTGAGCAGTAGCATTTGTACGCTTTACCTTCCGCCAGCAATTGGTCGATCAATTGGTTATAACGGTCAAAACGTTTGGTCTGGTAATAAGGGCCTTCATCCCAGTCAAAACCTAACCATGTCATGCCTTCCATAATTGCGTCGATGGCTGCCTGAGTAGAACGTTCAGTGTCGGTATCTTCGATACGCAGAACAAACTCGCCACCCTGACTTTTAGCATATAACCAGGAGTAGAGTGCTGTACGGGCACCACCAATGTGCAATAAGCCGGTCGGGCTCGGCGCAAAACGGGTTTTGACTTTCATGGGCTTCCTTGTGACTGGAATTATTTCAGGACTTTCGGATAGATCACATTCTAACACTCGCCTGCGCAGAGAAAAACCATCACCCGCAACTGAACTCTCACCCGAGCAGAATAATTACAGCTACACTCAGCAAGGCAGACATCTCAATGAGTTAATGAACACCGATGATTTAACCTTATCGACGAATAGAGAACACCACATGGAATTTCCACTCCAATTCTGGCACCCGACTGATGAGCAAGCGCTGCTGATCATGGGCGAGTACAATCTGTGGTTGGTTTTATTATCTATTCTGGTGGTGATATTTGCCGCGTTCATGGCCTTTTTGATTGCAGGGCAAGCGCAACGCGCGCATCAAAACATCACCCAAAGAGCCATGGTACTGGCAGGCGGGTTCGGTTTAGGTGGTGGCGTCTGGGCTATGCATTTTATCGGCATGCTCGCCTGCCCTCTGCACACCTATGTGAGTTACGACCTCACTCTGACGCTGATTTCGTTAACGCCCAGCATCGCTGCATCCTGGTTAGCGTTATCATTATTAATAAATCATCCAGATTCCTATTTCCGGCTATTTGAAAGCGGGATCATTTTAGGCTTCGGCATCGCCATCATGCATCAAACCGGCATCCGTGCGATGCAGCTGGATGCCGCCATTCGTTATGATGCCACCTTATTTATCATCTCTTTACTCATTGGCATCGTGTTCTCAACCCTCGCACTCTGGGTTTATTTTCTACAAACACAATTACGGAAAACGTTTGGGAATACCGCGCATATGTTACTCAGCAGCGTCTTGATAGGCGTAGCGACGGCAGGTATGCATTACAGCAACATGGCCGCATTGCGTCTGGTCGCTATGCCACATACGGGCATATCGCTGGAAAATATGCAGCCGGAATACCTCAGTATCATGGTCGCCTTGATCACCTTGATTGTTATTCTGCTGATTGTGGCCACCAGCGGTTTAATGCGTTATCGCGATATGTTGGATCATCTGCGTATCAATGAAACCCGCTTTCGTTCCGTGATCGATACTGCCGTTACCGGCATTGTGATCACCGATATGCGTGGACATATCCAGCAATTTAACCGCGCCGCTGAAGAGATCTTCGGTTGGTCGGCCGATGAAATTCTCGGTAAGAATGTCAACCGCTTAACACTGATGCCAGTGCAGCTCAGCCGGATGGTTTATATGCTACATCATGATGAACCACTGCGGGCTGACCGCACTTGGGTCATACAGGGTATTCGTAAATCCGGCCAAACCTTTCCCCTGCAGCTGTCGGTCGGGCACATGCACATTCCGGGTGAAGAGTTATTTGTCGGTTTTGTCGAAGACATCAGTAAACGCCATCAGGTGGAAATTGCGCTGCGGGATAACGAACAGCAATTTCGTTCACTGATCTCAAATATGCCCGGCGTTTCTTATCGTGCCCTGCCGGAAGACAACCGCCCGTTAGTGTTTGTCAGCGATGCTGTTATTGAATTGACCGGTTACCCGTCTTTTGATTTCATCAATAAACGCCAAGAACTCAATTTTAATTCCTTGATCCACCCCGATGACTGGGATCGGGTACAGGAAGCCATCGCCGACGGTGTGTGGGCTCGTCAGCCTTACACCGTGGAATATCGCCTACGCAACCGCGACGGTGAATACCACTGGGTATGGGAACACGGCAGCAGCGTGTTTGATGATCGCGGTCAGCTGGTGTGGTTAGACGGGGTGATCTTTGATATTTCCGAACGCCACGCCATGGAGCAAGCGCTGGTGGAAGCCAAAAACCGCGCTGAACAAGCAGCGGCCGCCAAAACTGCCTTCCTAGCCAACATGAGCCATGAGATCCGCACACCAATGAATGCCATCATCGGCTTCACCGATGTCGTGCTGGCCTCTAATCTGCAACCAGAGCAGCGGCAGCACTTAGAAACGATCCGTCAATCGGCAAAATCCCTGCTGCGTCTGCTAAATGACATACTCGATACGGCCAAAATGGAACGTGGCAATATCGAACTGGAAGAGATCGATTTTTCGCTGCCTGATCTGCTGCAAGAGTTAATGCAGGCACTGGAGATCGGGGCACGTAACAAAGGGCTGCAACTCATCTTACAACAAGCTCCCGACTTACCGACTTATCTGAAAGGCGATCCGCTGCGTTTACGGCAAGTGCTCACCAATCTGATCGGTAATGCCATCAAATTCACCGAACACGGACAAGTAGTGTTATCCGTAACTCGGGAACAAGAGCAGCTGCATTTTAATATTCAGGATACCGGGATCGGGATCGCCAGCGAACGGCTGGAACGGATATTCGAGCCGTTCACCCAAGCGGATGCGTCTGTCACCCGGCGTTATGGCGGCACCGGGCTTGGTACAACCATCTGCAAACAATTAGTTGAACTAATGGGCGGCAAGATCTGGTTGGATAGTCTGGTTGGTGTGGGCACTCACTTCCATGTGCTGCTGCCGATTGTCATCGGGGAAGCCCCTGCGGCATTAACACCGCAAACAGCCGTCAGCTTGCCAGCACTCAATATTTTGGTGGCCGATGATGTACAACAAAATCTGGATCTGCTGGCGTTAATATTGCGGGAACGAGGGCATAAAATCACTCTGGCACACGACGGTCACGAAGCAGTCGCTCTGGCACAGGAACGGCAGTTCGATCTGATCTTGATGGATGTACAAATGCCAGGCATGGATGGGCTCACCGCAACACGTCAGATCCGCCAATATGAACAGGAAAAACATCAGCCGCCCATTCCGGTTATCGCTCTGACAGCCAGTGTGTTCCAAGATGATCGTTTTGCAGCCCGAGATGCGGGGATGGATGGTTTTGCTTCCAAACCCATCGAAATCGAAAAATTACTGCTGGAAATAGCCCGCGTATTAAAACTGGAATTGAGCCCATTACCGCTGCCATCAAGCTCATCCGTTTCATCACAAGCCTTGGATGAAACACCGTTGATCCCCGGTTTACACTATCGGCAAGGCTTAAAACTCTGGGGGCAACCACAAGCCTATCGACAGGCGTTATTGCGATTTGCCAATGAGTACCAACCATCGCTGAATCAATTACAACAAACCTTCGCCAATGCGGAACAAGGACGCTATTACGCACATAAACTGAAAGGCGTTTGTAATAATCTGGCCTTAAAACAATTAGCCGCTTTAGCGCAAAAATTGGAAAGTTACTGTTTATTACGTGAAGAAATAGCACCTGCACTGTTAGAGCGGCTCGCCGAAGGGCTTAATAAAACCTCACAAGCCTTACAAATCTGGGGACAAAATAAACCGATTGCTGTGACTGATAACGAAGACAGCAACGAATCTCCATTAGATATCGGCGCATTATTAAAAGCTGCACTAGAGTTAAAACAAGCGCTGAAGCATGGTGAGTTAAACGATGAGGCTCTGCAGTTATTGGCCAAACAGCTACCGCAAAAAGAGTTACATCCCGAGTGGATAACCTTGCGTAACGCATTAGATAGTTTCGAATTTGATGAGGCATTACAGGCATTGGAACGGCTATATCAGCCTTACCAAACCAAAGGGGCCAACGCATGATGATCGATACCCGGCCGGTTTTATTACTGGTAGATGATGAACCGTTAAACCTGCAAGTGTTACGGCAAATTTTGCAGGAGGAATACCGTTTATTGTTTGCTAAAGATGGAATCAAAGCGCTGGAATTAGCGACCAAAGAACAACCCGCGTTGATCTTGCTCGATGTGATGATGCCCTACCTCAGCGGCCACGATGTCTGTCGGCGGTTAAAACAAAACCCGCTCACCATGAATATTCCGGTCATTTTTGTCACCGCACTGGCGGAAGATGTTGATGAGGCGCAGGGCTTTGACGCCGGTGCTGTCGATTACATCACCAAACCGGTCAGCCCGTTAGTCGTCCGCGCGCGGATCAGAACGCATCTGGCATTAGTCAGCATCAACGAATTGAAAGAAACCCGCCTGCAGATTGTGCAGCGTCTGGGGATGGCCGCAGAATACAAAGATAATGAAACCGGTCGCCATGTCATACGTATGAGCCACTATTCACGCATCATTGCGCTGGCTGCTGGTTTTTCGCAAGTCTACGCCGATGATGTACTGAACGCAGCACCGATGCATGACATTGGAAAAATTGGTGTCCCAGACAGTGTGTTGAAAAAAACCAGGTAAATTTACCGAAGAGGAATGGGTGATCATGCGTAAGCACCCCGAAATCGGTGCCGAAATTATCGGCCATCACTCTTCCGGATTACTGCGCATGGCACATCTGATGGCCTTAACACATCATGAAAAATGGAACGGCACCGGTTACCCCTATCAACTGGAAGGCGAAGATATTCCTATTGAAGGGCGAATTGTGGCCATTGCCGATGTTTTCGATGCGCTAACCACCGCTCGCCCCTATAAGAAAGCCTGGACAGTCAGCGACGCCGTGAGCTATCTGAAACAAGAAGCCGGACAGCATTTTGACCCAGCCCTGATCCCTTTGTTTTTGGAGCATCTGCCCGAAATTATTGAAATAAAAGAACGCTGGCCAGAAACAAACGATGAGCCAAAAACAAAATAATCCAGAGATAAACAGGAAGAATAAGAGAAGGAAATTGGAGCGGGCAGCGGGAATCGAACCCGCGTCATCAGCTTGGAAGGCTGAGGTAATAGCCATTATACGATGCCCGCAAGGCATACCGGTCAAAATTAAAACACTGTAACATCAGAATGTTACAGACCGGCTGATAAGACGGCCGCTAATCTATCAGAGTAAGCTTTAAAGAACAACTCTTGTTTTTTCTAAGGTGGGTTCATAAACAACCAATTGATTTCGACCTTGCGCCTTAGCCTGATACATTGCTAAATCCGCCTTACGAATACTGTCGTCGATCGCTTCCGGCTCTAAACAGAGGTAACACCCAATACTGGCGGTTAAACTCTGAGTCCATTCCGCTGGCATCGGTAATTGGCGAATGCCTTGCAATATTTTTTGGGCAACCGATAACATCGACTCTTTAGATGAATCCGGCAACACCACTAAAAATTCTTCACCACCCCAGCGGGCACAGCAATCATAACCGCGTAAATTACGTTGCAGCTCAGCAGCCAGTTCCATCAAGATCCGATCGCCGGTTTGATGACCAAAACTGTCATTGATCTGTTTGAAATAGTCGAGATCTAACAGCAGCAAAGCAAAGGGTTGCTGTTCCCGCAACAAATAAGAGGCTACCGCATTAATGCGTTGATAAGCGCCGGCCCGATTTAACAAGCCGGTCAGTGCATCGCTGCTCGCTTTCTGTTCCAGTTTTTGATTTAGTTCCATGATCTGCGACTGCATCATATCGCCAATGCGGGCAACCTTATTCAAGCGCCGCTCAAGACGATGGTATTGTTGCGTTAAATGCTGTAATTCCGCAAATAACGGGTGTTCACCATACTGCTCTGCCAATGCAGACAAACGCATCTGCATTTCATGTTCGTCGGTATGATTACTCACAAGCAACCGCCTCAATCAAAAATGGGAAAGTCAGATCTTCACTGAATTCTTCCGCAGTGTCCTGTGCTCTCGGGTTACCCTGATGATAACGCCAAATCACTTCTACAGTCTGGCCGTTCTCATGCGCATCTTCCAGCAGATCGAAGATATCCATTAAACATTTAATACTGCCGGTGTTGAGATAAGGCATTTCTAACTGCAACGTCACTTTGCCTACTGCCGTTTTCAGATATTCTTTTACCCAATGGATGATCGGATGATAAAACTCAAAGGTGTTTTCCGGGTAACTTTCACCCGTCATTTGCAACACGCCCGTCTCTGCATTAAAACTGACAGCAGGCGATGACGTGGTTGCCGAAATAAATAAATGATCCATCAAAAAAGCCTCACACTACTGCCTGTAAAGTGAAAAACGCAGTCTTATCATTGATAGGTTGAACCTGATACTCCAGCGGCTGGCTGGTCTTCCTTGCCATATCAATGAGCCCTAACCCTGCACCACTGGCCTCATCAGTCAGTGGTTTGCGGCGTTGCTCTTTATACAGCGCTTTGAGTCCGGCAGCATCTAATGTTCGCAGTTGCTCAATTTTGGCAACCAACGGCGATACATCCGCCAGATCGATCACGTTGCCCGACACTACGACGTATTGTTCACCCTGCCGACCAATGGTCAGCGTGATGGTATTGTACAGCGCCGGCGTTTCCGCCGATTGCTTCTTGCGCGCATAATTACGCACGTTTTGTGTCTGTTCGATGTAAACCGAAAAGATATCCATCATTTTTTCGGTGCCCGGTGTTTCATTTTCCAGATAACGACGCACCGCCATACCCAGCTCTTCAATGATACTGTGCGTCAATGGGCCATTAAAACAGATCTGAATATTCGCTTCTTCAAACTGACGATGTAACGACCATAGATTAATCAGCTGCATCTAAACGCTCCCTCGCAATAACGGTGAAATAGCGAAACCAAATACAGTAATATCATCTCGTTGTGAGAAGTCTCCCTGATAACGAGCCAACTCTTCGACTAACTTAACTTGTTGTTCAGTCAACGATAATGACTGCCACTGCAACAAGAGTTGCTGGAAACGCTGACGGCCAAAACCATAACCATTCGGCTCACCAGATTGATCTAACAAGCCGTCACTAACCAGATAACAACGGCTGTCTGCGGTCAATGGCAACCGATAAGTGGTGATCGGTTTATCGCGACGAGCACGGCGTTTATAACCCAACCCCCTACGGGCGGAAGACAGCCGCTGCACTTCGCCGGCACCCGACAGATAGAGGTCAACGCCACAACCGGCATATTCAACTTCCGCAGCTGACAGACGACACAAGCCGATATCAAGACCATAATCGAGCCCCACCGAATCAGGGCTATGCTGTAACGTCAGCCGGAGTTGTTCATCGATCGACAGCAGTAAATCTGATAATGGTTTATCGCGTGAACCGGTCAACACCTGGCGGATCACGGCATTCGCCGTCATGCTCATGAAAGCACCTGGAATACCATGGCCGGTGCAATCAACGACACCGATATAACAACCATCCTCATCGGGTTGCAGAAAATAAAAGTCGCCACCCACCACATCACGCGGCAGCCAGATCACCATGTGTTCGGCCAGATAACGACTCAGCAAGTCATAACGCGGCAAAATGGCGCTTTGGATCATGCGGGCATAACGGATCGAATCCAGGATCTGTTTGTTTTTCTGTTCCAGCTGCAAATTCGCGCTGTGTAACTCTTCAGTTCGTTGCTGCACCCGCTCTTCCAGCAAGCTAGTGTTGTCACGAATCGTCTCCGCCATGCGGTTAAACCCGACAGCTAACCGGCCGATTTCATCATTCCGCTTATCTGTTAAGCGCGCAGAATAGTTACCGGCAGCAACCTGACGCGCCGCACCATCCAACGGATCCAACCGTTTCAATACCAGTGCCTGCAAGATCCAAGTAACAATCAACAAACAGACAAACAGCGCTAATACCAAAACCAGTATTAATGAAGAGAAAATCTGGCCACCAATCAGTTTATCCAGATCCATCACCGTGACATTCAGCCAGTGCATTTCCGGCAAATAAGCCAGCCCGACCAGTTGCACATGCCCGTCTAACGTCAGAAACAGAGTTTTAACATGCTCAGGCGCCGCCTGCAGTTCAGTAATCGCGGTTTGCAACGCCACACGATCTTGCGGCACAGCAAGCAGATTGAATAAGGTAAAGCGCACCTTGGCATCTTTCGCCTGACTATTTAAATCAATGTAATCCCGGTTGGGGTGTGCCTGAATAGCTGCACTGTCATCGATCAGAATATTGGTAACACCATCATGCCCGTTCTTAATAAATTCACGCACAAACGCCGTGAGATCCATGCCCGTGCCGGCCATACCCAGATAGCGGCCATCCTTGGTGCGAATTTGCGTATTGATCCAGACTTTAGTCTCATCCAGCGCCACATCGTGATCGACATTCAGTGAGTACGGTTCATCATACGTACGGGAAACGAAATACCACTTATCTTGCGGAATTTGTGGATCCAGAGTGAATCTCAGCTCATGACCACTATATTGTTTTTGATGATCGTTGTAGTAATAATGACGGGAGCTATCAATAACATAGAAAAAACTACCATCCTGAAAAGATTGACGGAAACTTTCCAGCTCTTGCAAAGCTTGTGCTTTCAAGGTTGAGTTTGATTCATTTTCTGCCCATGTCTGCAACATCGGCGAATCGGATAATTTCCGCGATAACGCAATCTCTTTAAGGATCGGCGCCCGGATCCGAGCTTTTTCATACAGCACCTGTTTCTCAGCAAAACGTACACCCAGCGTGCGCGTGATACTGCTACTGACGCTATTAAACGCCAGCAAGGTCAATGCGATTGTGACGATGTAAGCCATCGCCATCAGCAACACAAACTTGCCGCGTAAACTACCCAGCAGTAATGGCATCCTTTCCTCGCCAATTAGTAGTTAGTCATTTTTATCTGCAACAGATTAGCAACGTTTTGTTAATACAGAAATAATATTTACCATTTCAGCAACAAGATACATCGGGATCATTAAAAAGGAATGGCAGAGATGAATCAGGGGATTTAAGAAATTTGGAGCGGGCGATGGGAATCGAACCCACGCTATCTGCTTGGGAAGCAGAAGTTCTGCCATTGAACTACGCCCGCTCTGGCTGGATGTGCAGAGTAACCAAACCAATCTTTTTTGGCAACGACTACTGACAACTTCTGACAATATGATCAAATGGTTGAACGATTTTTAGACTATTCTCTCATTCATCCCCTCATAAAAACTTTACTTGATAGCGGATGACCCTAGGTGAAGCTTCGGGTAATATAGCGCCCCTTTTTCAGGTCGGCACACCCGACCTTCGCTTACACTGCGTAGCAGTTGCTTTCGAATAGTTATTTTTTGATACCTGTGGAGTTTTAGATGTCCTTTGCACTAGGCCAACGCTGGATCAGTGATACCGAAACTGATCTTGGATTAGGTACCGTGGTAGCAATAGAGGGTCGAATGATCACTCTATTGTTCCCCGCTAATGGCGAACAGCGTTTGTATGCCCGCGAAAGTGCGCCCGTCACTCGTGTCCGTTTTAATGAAGGCGACCGTATTACCAGCCATGAAGAGTGGCAATTGGATGTACGTGCTGTCGAAGAAACTGATGGTCTGCTGACTTATCACGGCACTCGGGTGGATGATGGTGCAGAAGTCGCACTGCGTGAAGTGATGCTGAATAACTTCATCAAATTTAATAAACCGCAAGACCGTCTGTTTGCCGGCCAGATCGACCGTCATTCCCGTTTTGCGCTGCGTTATGAAGCGCTGACCCACCAGCATGCTCGTCGTCGGAACCCAACCCGTGGTTTGGCCAGCGGTCGTGTGAGTTTGATCCCGCATCAGCTGCATATCGCCCGTGAAGTCGGTCATCGTCATGCACCTCGCGTGTTGCTGGCCGATGAAGTGGGTCTGGGTAAAACCATTGAAGCTGGCATGATCATCCACCAGCAACTGCTGTCTGGCCGTGCGAAACGTGTTTTGATCTTGGTGCCAGATTCGCTGCAATATCAGTGGCTGGTGGAAATGCTGCGCCGCTTCAACCTGATGTTCTCATTGTTTGATGAAGAGCGTTGTGTTGAATCTGAGCATGATGCAGTCAACCCGTTTGAAACTGAACAATTCGTGTTATGCAGCTTAGACTGGCTACGCAAGAAAAAAGCCCGCTTTGAACAAGTGCTGGAATGCGAATGGGATCTGCTGGTAGTCGATGAAGCCCACCATTTGGTGTGGAGCGAAGATGCGCCAAGCCGTGAATATCAAGTGGTGGAAGCATTAGCTGAAGAGATCCCAGGCGTGTTGCTGCTGACCGCGACTCCCGATCAATTAGGCCATGCCAGCCATTTTGCACGTCTGCGCTTGCTCGACCCTGAGCGTTTCTACGATTACGAAGCGTTTGTCGCCGAAGAACAAGCCTACGGCCAGATCGCCGATGCCGCCCAACCGTTACTAACGGGTGATGCGCTGAACGCCGACCAGCTCGCCGTGTTACAAGGTCTGTTGCCGGAATTAGATGCTTCGCAACTGCATACTGATGATTACCGCGAAGAAGTGCTGAAAGACCTGCTCGATCGTCACGGCACGGGTCGTATTTTGTTCCGTAATACCCGCGCCGCCAGTGCGGGTTTCCCGGTGCGTGAATTGCACGCTTATCCGATGCCATTGCCTGATCAGTATAAAACGGCCATCCGCGTCATGGGCATGATGGGCGGCAACACCGGTGATGCGCTGACAAAAGCGAAACGTTACCTCTATCCGGAAAAAATCTTTGGTCAGTTTGAAGGCGATAACGCCTCGTGGACACAGTTCGACCCACGCGTCGATTGGCTGCTGAACCTGATCAAAACCGAACGCCATGAAAAAATTCTGGTGATCTGCTCTGAAGCCGCTTCGGCATTGACGCTGGAAAACACCCTGCGCACCCGCGAAGGCGTGCGTTGCACCGTGTTCCACGAAGGCATGAGCCTGCTGGAACGCGACAAATCGGCAGCTTATTTTGCTGATCCAGACGGTGGCGCGCAGGTGATGCTCTGTTCTGAAATCGGCTCAGAAGGTCGTAACTTCCAGTTCGCCCGTCATCTGGTGCTGTTCGATCTGCCGCTGAACCCTGATCTGCTGGAACAGCGTATCGGTCGTCTCGATCGTATCGGCCAGAAAAACGTCGTGCAGATCCACGTACCCTATCTGGAAGAGACCCCACAACGCACACTGATCCGCTGGTATCACGAAGGGTTGGATGCTTTTGAACATACCTGCCCAACCGGTCGTGTGGTGTTCGATCAAGTGCAAGATCAGCTGTTTACGCTGCTGGCCGATAACCAGAGCAGTGACGATGCCATGACCCCGCTGCTGCAACAGACCCGCTCCCTGCACGATGAGCTGAAAGCCAAGCTGGAACAGGGCCGTGACCGTTTGCTGGAAATTCAGTCCAGCGGTGGTAAACATGCCCAGCAACTCGTTGAGCAGTTGGAAGAAGAAGAAGACGATGACACCAGTCTGGTCGCCTTCGCACTGCACTTGTTTGATGACATCGGTATCGCGCAGGATGATCGTGGCGAACAAGCGGTCGTGCTGACGCCAACGGATCACATGCTGATCCCAAGCTTCCCTGGCCTGCCGGAAGATGGCGTCACCGTAACGTTTGAACGTGATGTGGCCTTAAGCCGTGAAGACTTGAGCTTCCTGACGTGGGATCACCCGATGATCCGGGGTGGTATCGATCTGGTATTAGCGTCAGAAATTGGTTCCACCGCCGTATCGTTGCTGAAAAACAGCAAGATGCCAGCTGGCACCATCTTCCTTGAGCTGATCTTCGTGGCCGAATCCGCCAGTCACCCGCAGCTGTATCGTTTCCTGCCGCCGACACCAATCCGTCTGTTGCTGGATAAAAACGGCAACAACGTCGGTGAACAGGTCGGCTTCGAGCAGTTCCACCGACAGCTGATGCCAATCAACCGCCAGCTGGCGAGTAAACTAGTGTCAACGTCGCAGGCGGTGATCCATGAGATGATTGGCAAAGCCGAACAAGTTGCCCATCCACGCATGGAGCAAATTGTGGCCGATGCACGTCAGACCATGCAACACACGCTGACTGCCGAGCTAACCCGTATGGAACAGCTCAAAGCCATCAACCCATCGGTGCGTGACAGTGAACTGGAGCATTTGCGTGAACTGCGCCAAGAGCTGAATCATCTGATGGATAAAACGCAGCTTAAATTAGATGCGATCCGCTTTGTAGTAGTCACCAACCAGTAATTTACGGCACAATAGCCACACTCAGGGTGTCAGCTTCTGGCACCCTTTTTTATCACCTGAATGCACGGAAACCACATGAGCACCTTTGTTTACAACCCACCGATGGAGCCTTATCTCGATATCCTGTACGAGGATGAGCACATTATTGTGATGAATAAACCAAGTGGCCTGCTCAGTGTGCCGGGAAAAGCGGCTGAACATGCCGACAGCATCGCATGGCGCGTGCGTCAACGTTGCCCAGAAGCAGGTAGCGTACATCGATTGGATATGAGCACCTCAGGCGTGATCCTGATGGCAAAATATGCCAAAGCGACCGGCATTTTGGGGAAACAGTTTCAGGAACGTAAAACCGGCAAATTTTATTACGCGTGGGTATATGGCCAAGTAGAAGGCACCGAAGGCGATATCGACCTGCCCTTGTGTGTCGATTGGGAAAATCGCCCGCTGCAACGCGTCGACTATGTTAATGGCCGTTCCGCACAAACACATTGGGAGCGTATTCGTGTCGAAGCCGATCGTACACTGATGAAACTCACGCCTTATACCGGACGCTCTCACCAGTTACGTGTGCATATGAAAGAGTTGGGTCACCCCATTTTGGGCGATCATCTCTATGCCCCGAAAGAAGCACAAGATCTGGTGCCACATTTGCAGTTACATGCTGCTATGCTCAGTTTTTATCATCCGGTTACCGGTGAACCGATGCAATTTGAAGCACCGGCACCATTTCCGACTTAATAACCGATTATTAAGAGAGCACTATCATGATGCGCTGGCTGGTCTGTTGCTGTGTACTGTGGTCATCATTGCTACTGGCGGCAGAAACAACCCCTGCTGCACCAACCGCCGAAACCCAAGCTGCCGCCAATGAAGTGGTGCCAGCGGGAGAACCTGCGACGTCAGCCGCAACAAATACAGCCAATGCAGTATCATCAGCGATACCAACCGAACCAACAGCTTCAGCCGCAGAACCAACTGAACAAGATCCAGAATATCTGATCCAACAACAGGATTGGCAGAAACACCCTGATGCCCGTCAGTTTGGCCAAAACTGGGTTTTATTGCACAAGAGCGAACAATCATTTCAACTTGGTGTCGCGATCTTGTTGCCGGAATGGCAACAAACTGCATCACTGTTACCGTTGTCGCAAGCGTTGAGTCGGCAAGGTTTTGACTGCGTGATCCTGCTACCTACACCACAACAACAAGCGGTGAACCCCGGCGATGAAAAACAGCAGGAAGCGATTAGCAAACAGCTGGAACTGTGGAGTAGTCGTTTGGCCAGTGTGGACGAAAATCTGAATGGTTCGGGCGGTCATCGACTCTTGTTGGCGCAAGGCAGCAGCGCCGTCTGGCTGGGGCAATTGCTGAATGCTGACAAGCTCAATAAACCCGATGCAATTATCTTGTTGAATGCGTTTTACCCCGATAAACAGGCAAATCAGCTCCAAGCAACACAGCTCAGCAGCAGTACCTTACCCATTTTAGATTTATATCAGGAAGAGCACGGCAACTGGCTGACACAGGCAGCGCAACAACGCAAAATTGCCGCAAAACGTGCCACCAAACTAAACTGGCGGCAACAAACGATTAGTGAGTTAACAGATAGCCCCGAGCGCATCAAAGGCTGGCTGACGACGCTCGGCTGGAAGTAAGCAAATAAGTCTTATACCCAAACCACTTGGCGTTGCAGGTAGACGGCAAGTGAATGAGACCCCATGAGCATAGATAAACTATGTGATTGGGGCGAATGAATGCAGCCAACGCCGCTGCAACGTCATGTGGGAAGGGTATATCAACGTAAGCCGCGTGCTTGTTTGATCACTTCCCACGCTTGTTGAATTTCCTGCGCTTTCTCTTTCGCCATGTTCATCATCTCTGGCGGTAACCCTTTAGAGATCAGCTTATCCGGATGATGTTGCGACATCTGTTTACGATACGCTTTTTTCACATCAGTATCGGAAACATCGGCTGATACCCCCAAAATCGCATAGGCATCACGCAGGCGATCTCGGCCTGGCATTTGCTGCTGCCCTGCCCCGGATGAAGAATAGCGTTGCTGCTGTTGTCCCTGATGCGAAAAGTTAAAGCCCGCTTCCGCCATCGCCAATAGCTGTTCTAGCTCCCAACGCGAGAAACCTAATAACTCCGCCACTTCCAGTAAGCGCTGACGTGAAGACGCATGCAACGCGCCGTTCGCAAACGCCGCCTGTAATTGCATATCCAGAAACACCCTCAACAGATCGGGGCGACCGCGACAGGAACGCCGAAACAGTGCCAAAGAACCTTCCAGATCGTATTCCGCCTCCTTGCCTTGGCGGAAAGAATCCTGCGCTTCACGGCGTAACTCGCCATTCAGCCCCATACGATCCATAAATAAAGTGGCAACTTGAATTTGCTGCTCAGTGACCCGCCCGGCTGCTTTCGCAATATTGCCCATCACGGCAAATGCCGTGTGTAAAAATAGCGCCTGTTCTTCACGGGTTGGTGTGCGCCAGCGGCCAAAATCACCACTGCGCTGTGCCTGTAAACCCTGATCATAGATATGCCCAATCCATAAACCAAGTAATGCACCAGGAATATTGAGGATCCACAACCCCACCAGAAAACCGATAATTTTGCCTTTAACCGGCATGCGAACCTCGCTGTAATTCCTGATCTACTCGCAGTAAATCTTGATCTAACTGGTATAACCGTTCTGGCGTACCAATATCCCGCCAATCGGCATTGAGGTGCGATCCAGCCACTTGCCCTGAGGCCATCCATTGTCGCAAAATCGGCGCCAGTTTATGTACACCAGGTTCCAACGGTAAGAAGCTTTGCGGGCGATAAAGACCGACACCACTGAAGGTCAAGCCGGGGCAATCCTCCACTCGATCATGACGCAAACTAAAATCACCCTGCGGGTGCTGCGGTGGGTTATTTACCAGCCACAGATGAGCATGATCGCTTTCCGTTAACAGTTGGGAGCTAAACTGGCTGTAATCGGCATCTAACCAGATATCACCATTCAGCACTAAAAACGGCTCATCACCCAACAACGGCAAGGCCTGACGAATACCGCCAGCGGTTTCCAACCCGGCAGCTCCTTCGGCAGACCAACTGATCTCAACACCCAATTGCTCACCGCTACCCAGATAATCAACCAGCTTTTGTCCAAGCCAGGCATGGTTAATGACTAATTGTGTAATACCGGCGAGTTTCAGTTTCTCAATATGATGCTGGATCAACGGCTTACCGCCCGCCACTAGCAACGGTTTTGGCAGATGATCCGTTAACGGGCGCATCCGTTCACCGCGCCCGGCGGCCAGGATCATCGCCTTCATGACACAGTTTCCATCTCAAATGCAGGTAACACGCGCTGTTCCAACCAAGCAGCAAACGCCGCCAGTTGCGGATAACACGCGGCAACATCACGCACATAACCGAGCGTGCGCGGAATATCTTTCAGATAACCGGATTTACCATCGCGATGATACAAACGGGTAAAAATTCCCGCCGCTTTTAGATGGCGTTGCATGCCAGTCAGATCCAGCCATTGCACAAATTGTGCGTAAGACACATCCGATAAAATCCCAGATTCGCTATACAGCTGATAAGCCTGCGCAACACCTTGTTCAATCACCGCATCCGGCCAACGGCAGTAACAATCTTTCAGCAACGAAACGGCATCGTAAGTTAACGGGCCAAGCACCATATCCTGAAAGTCGATCACGGCCAGCGATTTATCCGCTAATACCATCAGGTTACGACTGTGAAAATCACGATGCATGACCACTTGTGGCTGTTGCAGATTATTGGCGGTCAGTAAGGCAAAGGTTTCTGCCAATAACGCCTTTTCTGCCGCTGTCAGTGTTAATTGCAAATGTTGGCCCAGCAGCCATTCTGGGAAAATGCTGTTTTCCCGCACCATAAACTCAGCATCAAAAACAGGCAACTCAAGCTTGATGTTAATTAGCTGTGGTAACAATTGCAGCGCTTGCCAATACCATGCTGAAACCGACTCATCATTGAGACGAGATAACAATGAGTCATCACCTAAATCAGAAACACACAAGAAACCTTGTTCCAAATCAGAATGGTGCACGATCGGTGCCGCGATGTTTGTGCGCTGTAAAGCTTGTGCGTTATCGATGAACTCACGATTTTTTTCCGTTTCTGGCGGTGCATCCACCCAAATCCGGTTAGCGGCGCGATAATATTTACGAAAACTGGCGTCACCAGAAATCAGACGTAAAGTTAAGTCAGGATTTTGTTCAATTTGTTGTGCCCATCGCTGTAGTTGGGCATGGCGTTGCGTCATCATGCTGGCAGGCTCTTACTCGGTGTTAGCCGTTATCGGAATAATGCTTTATCATAGCCCGCTACCATAAAAGAATGACCGTGAAAGCACAACCGCCGAAAGGCTCCAAGTGCTTCGTCAGTTGCCAGGGGATCTGATTACCAATGGTGTTTCGCATCAACGCTATTACTGTGGCACTTTTTTCTGTTTCTGCCGGATTTGCATTCGTACCGCATCCAAGTCAGGCGGCAGCCAACAGTGTTAATGTACCACCAAATCTCCGTGCCGGTGTTTTCGATGAACGTTGCTACAGCGATGTTCCACCGGCCACGACAACAGAATACAGCCGAACCACGCCGGTTGAAGTCTCTGCTGATCAATTGAATGCAACACAGAATGGCAAAGCGATCTATCAAGGTGGCGTGCAAGTCAATCAGGGCAATAAATATTTCAGTTCCGATTATACCGAGCTGGATCAAGTCAGCCGCCAAGTCATGGCACATGGCAATATTTTTTATCGTGACGGTCAGGTGACGCTTAAAAGTCCAGACCAGCTGACGACGAATTTAAACACCAAAGAATCACAGATTGATAATGCCACCTATCAACTGCACGGCTCCCCTGCGCGCGGTGAGGCAGAAAACATCCATCTGGATAATCAGAAAAAAGAACTGACGCTCAATAAAGCACGTTTTACAACTTGTCCTGTGGGCCAGGAAAGCTGGTGGCTGAGTGCCAGCGAAGTGAACGTCAACCAAGAAGAGGTATTTGGCGAAGCCTGGAACGCTACGCTGTGGCTAAAAAGCGTACCGGTGTTTTATACCCCCTACATTACCTTTCCAGTCAAAGATCAACGTAAATCAGGTCTGCTGTACCCGACATTTACGAATAGTTCCAGTAATGGCTTTGACGTTAGTACCCCTTATTATTGGAACATTGCGCCGAATTACGACATGACGCTGACACCTCGTGTGATGTCAAACCGCGGCACCATGGAACAAATCGAATACCGTTATATGCCGGAACCCGAGCAAAGCGGCACGATTTATACCGAATACATGGCTAACGATCGAAAAGTTAGTAGTGACGAATTAAATCCACGCTGGTTGGCGAATATCCGCCATGGTTCCAGTTTCCAAAATGGCGATCTGCGCTGGAATCTGGATTACACCCGTGTTGATGCTAACGACTACAACTATTTCAACGAATTACATCCGCCAGTGGGTCAAATCGTTGATAACCAGTTATTACAATCAACTACCGCGGGTTATTACCAGAAAGACTGGAATCTGACCACGGAAGTGCGTGACTATCAGATCCTGTTACCTAACACGCCAGCACCACATCAGTTGTTACCGCAGGTGAGTTACAACCAGTATTACACTGCCGATAAATACAGTTTTAGTTTTAATTCTGAAGCCTCTAATTTCGGAAATAATTCGGAACAGTATAAAGCCTACACTGGGCAGCGACTGCATGCAGAGCCGGCTGTTTCCGTGCCACTATTACAAGCGCCAGGTTATTCACTGGAAGCAGAAGGCAAATTGATGGCGACGTATTATCAGCAGGATATTCCTGATGATATGTCATCGTATTACAGCAATACCTTAGGCCTGAATAACCTGGCCTCAAGTGTCAGTCGAACATTACCGGAAGCTCGAGTACATGGTGGTATGAGTTTCGATCGTAAAACATCTTATAACGATCAACCATTCACCCAGACATTAGAGCCAGAAGTTCAGTATTTATATATTCCGTATAAAAATCAGAACAATATTGGTTTGTATGACACCACCAACATGCAATCCGATTATTACAATTTGTTCAGCGATCGCCGTTTTGCCGGTTTAGATCGGATCAGCGATGCCAACCGGGTTAGCTACGGTGCGACCACACGTCTGTTTGATAGTGAAAATACCGAGCGTCTGCGTTTCACGCTTGGTCAGTCGTATGATTTGGTAGCACCACAAGTAACCTTGTTACCAAACGATACCAAACAAACCAACTCTCGCTCATTACTATCCGTGCGTGCTGATGCCCACCCAACCGATGACTGGTACATGCATACCGGAACGGAATACAACACGCAAACCAAGAAAGTGTCGTCGGGCAATGGCGCTGTCGAATACCAGCAACAAAAATATACGACCCAATTAAACTATCGTTTTGTCAGCAAAGAGAATTTCGTGGTTGATACTTCTGATAATCGCCGCGATATCAGCCAAGCTGGTGCCGTGGTGAAATTACCGGTTAATCGCGATTGGCAGTTAATTGGCGCTCATTACCGTGATACACAGACCGGTCAGAATATCGATAATCTGTTAGGTGCTCGTTATGATTCTTGTTGCTGGGCTGTCAATTTCACTTTTGAACGGCATAATGCACCCGATAACACTACATTAACGGCTAAACCTGAAACCTCATACGGTTTACAATTCGAGTTTAAAGGATTGGGCAGCGTCGGCAACGGGCCGAAATACAATCTGAATACCCGATTATTACCTTATTCCCGACCATTTAACCTGAACGATTAAGCAAGGTATCTTTCATGCAGTTAAAACAACTTTCACCGAAATGGTTATTGGCTGGCGTGTTGTTCGCCCTGCCACTATGCGCTCAGGCTGTTACGCAATCACTCGACAACGTGATTGCGATTGTGAATAAAGACGTAGTGTTGCAAAGCGAACTGGATCGACTGATACATAAAGTACAAACCGATGCGACGGAACAACACCAAAGTTTGCCACCCTATAGCCAACTGCATAAACAAGTATTAGATCGTTTGATTGAAGACAGCCTGATCCTGCAACAAGCAGAACGACAAGGGCTGCGAATTGGCGATACACAACTGGATCAGGCACTGTCTTCCGTTGCAGCAGAAAAAGGCCAAACAGTTGCCAGCATGCAAGCTCAGGCCGAACGCGAAGGTTTAACCCCTGCCGAATTTCGGGAAACCGTACGTAAAGAGATGTTGATCTCGGAAGTTCGCCGTAATCAATTACGTCAGCGAATCAATATTACGGATCAGGAAGTCAAACAGCTGGCCAAGCTGATCAGTGAACAAGGCAGCAAAGGACAACGTTTTCATATTGAACACATATTACTAAGTTTACCGTCTGATGCCGATCGGGCCGAACAACAACGGGTAGCCGAAAAAGCCAAACAGTTGTTACAACAACTGAAAAAAGGTACTGATTTCCACCAGATTGCGGTTGCCGAAAGCTCAGATAATAAAGCATTAGACGGCGGAGACTGGGGCTGGATGACGGTAGAAGAAATGCCGTCATTGATGGCTGAAGCAGTCAATGGCGCGCATAAAGACCAATTTATTGGTCCATTACGTTCTGGTGCAGGTTTGCATATTATCCATGTTAAAGATGTGCAAGGACAACAAGCCATCGAACTACAGGAAGCCAACGCCCGCCATATTCTGATCAAAACGTCAGTCATCCTGAGCGATGAAAAAGCAGAACAGATGCTGAAAGGTTTCCTGCGTGACATTCAATCCGGTAAGGCTTCTTTTGCAAAATTAGCCGAGAAATATTCTGACGATACAGGTTCTGCCACTAAAGGCGGGGAACTAGGTTGGGCGAATCCGGATATGTATGTGCCAGAATTCCGCGATATGGTGAAAAAACTACCGATTGGTCAATTCAGCCAACCATTCAAAACCATGCACGGCTGGCATATTGTTCAGGTCGAAGGGCGCCGTAGTTTAGCCAATACACCGGAAGCACTGGAAAACCGTGCATATCAACTGATCTACAACCGTCGTTTTGCCGAAGAGGCACAAACCTGGATTGATGAACTGCGTGATGAAGCATTTATCCAGATCATGGACGGGAGCAATAACTGATGCCGTTGATTCCCCGTATTGTCATTACACCGGGTGAACCAGCAGGGATCGGCCCGGATCTCGTGCTGACGTTGACTGAACAAGCATGGCCGGTTGAACTGGTCATTGTTGCCGATCCGACGCTGTTGCAACAACGTGCAGAAGAGTTAGGCAAACAGATCACCATTCGCCCATATGATGCAAACCAACCAGCACAAGCCCAGCCACAAGGCGTGCTGACCATCTGCCCTGTTTTGCTGTCTGTTCCAGTCACTGCCGGGCAGCTGGATAAACAAAATGGCCATTACGTGTTGGCGACCTTACAACGCGCCGCAGAAGGCTGCCTGAACGGAGAATTTGCCGCACTTGTGACTGGTCCGGTGCATAAAGGTGTCATCAATGAAGCCGGTGTGCCATTTAGCGGGCATACCGAGTTCTTTGCAGAACAAGCCGGTGTGGAACAGGTGGTCATGATGCTGGCTACTGACGGATTACGGGTTGCGCTGGCAACAACGCATCTACCGTTGCGCGATGTTGCTGACGCCATCACCACCGCAAACTTAACGCGCACCCTTGAGATACTGCAGCATGATCTGCAAACACAATTTGGTATCGCAAGACCACATATTCTGGTTTGTGGCCTCAACCCGCATGCGGGTGAAGGCGGCCATATGGGACGTGAAGAGATCGATGTTATCGAGCCAGTTTTGGCTACGTTACGAAACCAAGGGTATTCACTGGAAGGCCCACTACCAGCCGACACCTTATTTCAGGATAAATATCTGCAACGCGCCGATGCCGTATTAGCCATGTATCACGATCAAGGCTTACCGGTGCTCAAATACAAAGGATTTGGCCGTGCCGTCAATATCACACTGGGGTTACCGTTTATTCGTACCTCAGTCGATCACGGCACAGCTCTCGAATTAGCCGGCAGTGGTAAAAGCCATAATGGCAGCCTGCTAACCGCACTACATCAAGCGATTTCAATGGTATCTCATAAACAATGATTAACGACAATGTTCACCTCGGTCACCGCGCACGTAAACGTTTTGGCCAAAACTTCCTACACGATCAATACACCATTGATGCCATTGTCTCGGCAATAGCACCACGTCAGAACGACGTATTAGTTGAGATTGGTCCTGGTCTTGGCGCGTTAACTGAACCTGTATGTGATCAGGTTGATAAAATGCATGTCGTTGAACTCGACCGTGACTTAGCCGCTCGTCTGCGCGAACACCCACGCCTGAAAGACAAATTGATCGTGCATGAAGCTGATGCGATGAAATTTGATTTTGACGAACTGGCACAACCCGATCGTCCATTGCGGATCTTCGGTAATCTGCCTTACAACATATCTACACCGCTGATCTTTCATCTGTTGGAAAAATCCCAGCATATTACGGACATGTATTTCATGCTGCAAAAAGAGGTGGTAGAGCGTCTGGCAGCGGGTCCGAATAGTAAGGATTATGGTCGTCTGACGGTAATGACACAGTATTACTGCCAAGTGTCACCGGTGTTGGAAGTAGGCCCACACGCGTTTAAACCAGCGCCTAAAGTAGACTCGGCTGTTGTACGTCTGGCTCCATGGCCTAAACGCCCTTACGAAGCACTTGACGTTGCAGATTTGCAACGTGTTTGTCAGGAAGGTTTTGGTCAGCGTCGCAAAACTATTCGTAACAGTTTCCGCAACTTTATTACGGCCGAACAATTAGAAGAGCTCAATATTGATCCAAACCTGCGCCCAGAAAACTTGACGTTAGCGCAATTTGTCAGTATTGCTAACTGGCTGACAACCCATCGCTAAGGATGCATTATGCCGGGCATACAAATCACACCGCGTCCCTTTTATCTTGCTGAACAATCAGATCCAGATGATGCGCTGTATGCCTTTGGTTATGAAATTACTATTCATAACCAATCAGGCGATGATGTGCAGTTGATGGACCGCCACTGGCTGATCAGTGATGCCAATGGCCAACAGACAGAAGTGCAAGGACAAGGCGTGGTCGGGCAACAGCCGATCATAGCCGCGGGCCAATCTTATACCTATCAAAGCAACATACAGCTAAAAACACCGTTTGGCTGTATGCGTGGTAGCTATACCTTTCAAAACAAATACAACGAACAGCTGTTTGAAGTGAGTATTCCGCCTTTTGCGTTGGCAATTCCTCATCTCATCAACTGAATCATGTGTTATCCCATCTATATGAGATAATTTATTAAACCTGCTAAGTAGAGTGTTGAAGTATGGCAACCTATTTTGTTGGCGACGTCCAGGGATGTTACGCTGAATTACAGCAATTGCTGGATCTGGCGCAATTTAATGCCCAGCAGGATGAATTGTGGTTAACCGGTGATCTGGTCGCCCGAGGGCCACAATCACTGGACGTGTTGCGTTTTGTGTACAGCTTAGGCGATCGCGCCACAACAGTGTTAGGTAATCATGATTTGAACTTGCTGGCGGTCGCCGCCGGACATGCATTGCCAAAGAAAAAAGATAAAACAGAAAATATTCTCACGGCACCCGACCGGCATGAATTAATACATTGGCTGCAAAACCGCCCTATCATGGCAGAGCACCCGACTTTACCAGTAATGATGACACACGCAGGTTTATCTCCACAATGGGATCTGGCAACCGCGCGACATTGCGCGCGAGAAGTCGAAACATTGTTGCGCAGCGACCAAGGTACCTGGTTGCTCGGCCATATGTATGGTGAAGAACCATCACACTGGGACCCGCGCTTGACTGGTTTACCTCGCTGGCGTTACATCATCAATAGCTTTACCCGTATGCGCTTTTGCCGCAATGACGGTAGTTTAGAGTTTAAATGTAAAGAGTCGCCTGCCGATAAACCGGATCAGCTGGCGCCTTGGTTTGAGGTACGAAAAGCGGATGCCGATGAACCACATTTGGTGTTTGGGCACTGGGCAGCGTTGATGGGAAAATGCCCATTACCGAAGATCAAAGCGTTGGATACAGGCTGTGTCTGGGGCAATCAATTGACGTTATGGCGTTGGGAAGATAATGCCATGTTCAGTCTGAACTGCCCGGTTTACTCCAGCGGTGAATAAAAAAAGACCCGGTGATCCCGGGTCTTCTTAAATGTGTTGTATTGTTTTGTTTAAATACCGCGATCTAATGTTTCAAACCGATAGTAATACGGGTTTTTCTCATCGGGATCATGTAACTCTTCTCCCCGCAGCTGCCATTGATATTGTGAATAATCAGGAAACCAGGTATCAGCATCCGTCACCGTCAACGCAATATGAGTCAAATATAAGCGTTGCGCCAACGGCAGGGCTTCTCGATATAACTGGCCACCACCGATGATCATCACTTCATCCGCATCCTGTACCAATGCCAGTGCGGCATCTAGACTTGAGACACTTTCAACACCTTCAGCACACCAATCAAGATTACGGCTGATCACCACATTACGGCGTCCCGGTAATGGTCGCCCAATCGACTCAAAAGTCTTGCGACCCATGATCACAGGTTTACCCAACGTTACACTTTTAAAATGCCGTAAATCAGCCGGCAAATGCCAAGGCATCTGATTACCCCGGCCAATCACGCGATTTTCTGCCATCGCCACAATTAAAGAGATCAACATAACGTTATACAATCGGCCTGTTTCGATAAATAAATAAAGAGGGTACTGCCAGCCCAAAACAAAGAGCAAACAAGATAAACAATGTTTTCAAACCATTCTCGATACTGGCTTGCAATAACTTTTCTGTTACACCACCACTGTTCATACTTAACACCGCAATAATGGTGTTAAATGCTGATTTACCTGGGATCATCGGAATAATACTCGCGACGGTAAAAACAGGACGAGGGGCTAACAAGCGGCGAGAAACATAAACAAAAATTAAGCCCACCAGTGTAGTCGTAATAAAGGTCGCCCACTCAATAGGCATACCAAAATGGATTTGCAACATTCGCAAGCTACGTGCGAAAGCCCCACCGGCGGCACAATATTTTAGCATCCGGGGCGGAACTGCAAAAATCATCGCAAAACCAACGGCTGGAATTGCGGACCAAAAAGCTTCAAATACAATTGCCTGTAACAATTCCATTATGGATTCCATCCCCATACACCCGTTAATTTCATTGCCAAAACAATTCCAGCAGTAGCGCTTAATGTTAACAAGGTAGCCGTGCCCCACCGAGCCAGCCCCATATTAAAATACCCTTTAACCATATCAAATAAGGCATTCACTAACGGGAAACCGGGTACCAGCAACAAGACACAGGCCGCCATCGCCAGATATGGTTGTTCACCCCAGTGATAGACGGTTGCCATACTGGCGATTGAGGTTGCAATAAATGCTGTTGTAGCAAAATTAATTAATGGACTGAAATGACGATGCGCAATTTCCTGACGAACAAACATACCCACAGCAGATGCTGTGCAGGTGGTAAAAAAGACTGGCCAATCACCGCCAAATAACAGACTAAATGCGCCACATGATAAACCAATCATAAACACCACTAACCAGCGGTTATATCGAAACGGTTTAATCTCGGTTAAGTGTTTATTGACATCGTCGGCTGTCGTCAGCAGCCGTTTTTCACACAGAATACAGATCCGTTGGATAGCACACAGAACATGCATGTTAATACCCAACTCATGTATACGCCGTGTCGTAGTAATACAAGAACCATGATTTAGTGTTGTTAAAACAACAGCACTCGGGGAAATCGCCATTTCCACACTTTCAACACCCAACGCAGCGCCAACACGACATGTCGTTTGTTCAATCAAACGGCTTTCAGCACCGCATTGCGCCAGCATTTGTGCCGTTCTCACCAGCACCCGGGTTATCTTGGTTTGTTCTTCCCGGGACAACAGCACTCCTTGCTCCTGCATACCCTGATTCCTGCCTTTTATATTGCATAGTTAAATATAGACAGCGCTAGTTATATCATTTTCTTATATCGCCACGAATCAGTTTTTTATGCATGCTCGAGGTCAGTCACCATAGTAATGCGCCGGATCAAACTATTGATATGCTCCATCTGAATGCCAGCCTGATAAACCAGCCACGCATAGCCATTAGCATTCAGGGAAAAACTGCTTTGTTCAGTCAACGTAGTTTGGATTTCTTTTTTATAACTAACCAATAGCTCCTGTCGTGATGGTGGTAACAAATCACTATGTCCGGCACAAAATTGAGATAATGCCTGTAGATCCAAACCCAATTCGCGCCCAGCAAAACCCAATGAAAACAGATCTTGGATAACTAACGCACTACGGCTACTTTCCCAGCGGGTTTGGGCTAACAATTCCAACAGCAATAAACAACGGCTTTGTGCTGCTACTAATTCATCTAAGACATCACTGTGATGACGTAACACCTTCGATTCCAACACAACTGATTTATGTAACGCTTTTTGCCGCTGAATGGCTCGTTCAACACTCTTTAGCATGGCCCGAGTGGCAAGTGGCTTTACTACATTGGGCGAAAGATGGGCTTGCCAGATCTTCCCCATCCGCTTTAATGATTCAGCTAACTGCCAACGCCATTCATTTCTGGCGCGCAAAGGTAGCACTATCAGTGACACTAGCAGTGCAATGACACACCCCAACAAAATAGTGCCTGTACGCCATAACGCCTCTTCGAACGATTGGCTACCCCCATCCAACACCATGATCAGCGTAAAACCGGCCACCAGATAGGCATAACCCATTTTACTGGTTGCCCGATACGCGGTAGCTGCAATTCCCAGCATGGTCAAAATTGCAATCAGCCACGTGTTACTGGTGAGCAACAAAATAGCAATTGCGTAACAAGCACCTAAAACTGTTCCAATAATTCGCTGAATAGATTTTTCTAGCGCGCCTCCGACTTGAGGTAACGTCAGCATAATGATCACGATAGTGACCGACGTCCACGCAAAATGAGGAACCGGAAAAGCCGCATTGATCAAATGCGCAATTAACAGGGCCAAGCAGATCTTGATGACATGAATAATACGAATGTGGCGGTAGATAAATATTTCAAATGGTGACGCGCTGGCAAATATAGACACTGACGACCTCAAAAACAAAAAATCCCTCACAATGTGAGGGATTAATACTATTCACGGGTATAGATGATTTCAACGCCTTCATCATCATCGTCGTCCCAATCGTCGTCATCGAAATCATCGGTATCTTCAACAACAACCTGTGCCAGTTGTTTTTTGTGGTAGTCATCCCACATAAATTCAACCGGTTCGGGGGCTGCAACTTTCTGTTCTTCTTCTCTTGGTAATGCTTCCAGATATTCAGCCACTTTATAACAAATAGGTGCAGTCCCTTCTTTGTTAACAGCAGAAATACGAAAGACTTCACCTTCCCATTCCAGCGCTTCCATTACACGCTTAATGACTTCTTCTGCTTCCTCTTCCAGCATCAAATCCATTTTATTAAAGACTAACCAACGCGGTTTGGATGCCAGTTTCGGGCTGTATTTTTCCAGCTCATGAATAATGATTTTAGCATTTTCAGCCGGATCAGATTCATCCGCCGGGCAAATATCAACCAGATGCAACAATACGCGACAACGCTCGAGATGCTTCAGGAAACGAATACCTAAGCCAGCACCTTCAGCGGCACCTTCAATAAGACCAGGAATATCCGCGATCACAAAAGAACGCTGAGTTCCAACACGAACCACACCTAGGTTTGGCACCAATGTGGTAAATGGATAATCGGCCACTTTAGGGCGCGCAGCAGAAACGGCGCGGATAAATGTCGATTTGCCGGCATTCGGTAACCCCAACATGCCGACATCCGCTAGCAACAGCAGTTCCATTTTCAGGTTACGTTGTTCGCCTTTCGTACCCATGGTTTTTTGGCGTGGCGCACGATTGACTGAGCTTTTGAAACGGGTGTTGCCTAGACCGTGGAATCCACCTTTGGCAATCAACATGCGATCGCCATGTTTTGTCAGATCACCCAGCACTTCGCCAGTATCTTCATCGGTCGCTCGTGTACCAACAGGTACCGTCAACACCAGATCCTTACCACGCGCACCAGTACAGTTTGCACCACGGCCATTTTCACCACGTTCCGCCATATGGAAACGTTCAAAACGATAATCAATCAGCGTGTTCAGGTTATTATCGGCCAGCAAATAAACATCGCCACCGTCGCCACCATCACCACCATCCGGACCACCATTAGGTACATATTTTTCACGACGGAAGCTAACGCAACCATTACCACCGTCACCGGCTTCAACCCGGACCAGGACTTCATCGACAAATTTCATGACGTCAGGCTCCCCTGTTTGCTTCCAATTACATTATAGAGAATAACCAACCATTGTTGGTCACATTACAGCCATTCTCTTGAGAACAAACCCTACCCCATAATGATATTCACAGAGAACAGACAGAGGTCAGGCTTGTGCAGAAATCGATATTACGCTGTTTTTAAATGCCGCAAATAACAAAGCCCCGCCATACGGCAGGGCTTGTGTCTGACAACGCTAAAATTACTCAGCTACGATGCTGACATATTTACGGTTGTTAGGACCTTTAACTTCAAACTTGATAGTACCAGTTGCAGTTGCGAACAGAGTGTGGTCTTTACCACAACCTACGTTCACACCAGCATGGAACTTGGTGCCACGTTGACGAACGATGATGCTACCTGCCAGTACGCTTTCACCACCGAAACGTTTAACACCCAGGCGTTTGCTTTCAGAGTCACGGCCGTTGCGCGAGGAACCGCCAGCTTTCTTATGTGCCATTTAAAAACTCTCCTGAATTACGCGTT
Organism: uncultured Tolumonas sp.; assembly: GCF_963556105.2. NCBI lineage: Bacteria > Pseudomonadati > Pseudomonadota > Gammaproteobacteria > Aeromonadales > Aeromonadaceae > Tolumonas > uncultured Tolumonas sp. The sequence goes on along the minus strand of NZ_OY829944.1, from coordinate 855,643 downwards.
GATAGCAGTGATTTTCACTTCAGTGAACCACTGACGATGGCCAGCTTGTTTACGATGATGCTTACGACGACGGAATTTCACGATGTGAACTTTATCACCGCGACCGTGAGCAACAACTTCAGCAACCACTTTGCCGCCAGCTACATAAGGTGCGCCAACTTTAACGTCGTCGCCATTAGTAACCATCAACACTTTATCAAATTCAACGGCCGCACCAGTTGCAGCTTCCAGTTTTTCCAGGCGCAAAACCTGACCTTCAGCTACACGATGCTGTTTTCCACCACTTAGGATAACCGCGTACATGTTTAAAACTCCGAATTCGGCATAACGGCGTATTCTGTTTTGCTTAAAACGCCGATGCACTTAAACCTAATGACAATGGCCGCGGATTTTACGCAAGTTGCACCCATTACGCAATAAGCAAATCACTATCTTGTGTAATTTCGCGTCATACTGCGGAGGAATGCCGCCCAAAGACTGCACTTGGGATTTGTTTCATGTAGAATTAACGACAATCTTTAGCCTGCACGCTAGCCCGAGAGCATTTTAGAACGCCCATGGATCAACAAGTTATCCGCACTCTCGCCGATGACGATATGCAAGCGGTAAATCAACTGATTTATCAACGACTGCAATCGGATGTCGCTTTGGTTAATCAGCTCGCCTATTACATTATCAGTGGTGGCGGTAAACGTGTTCGTCCTTTATTGGCGGTACTGTCAGCCAGAGCGATAGATTATCAGGGTGACGCTCATATTCGTCTGGCGACCATTATCGAATTTATTCATACCGCCACACTGCTACATGATGATGTCGTGGATGAATCGGCACTACGCCGTGGCCGCGATACCGCCAACCAATTATTTGGCAATGCCGCCAGTGTACTGGTCGGTGATTTCTTACATACCCGCGCCTTTCAGATGATGGTTGAGCTTGGCAATATGCAGGTGATGCAATTGCTCTCGGATGCGACCAATCTGATTGCCGAGGGTGAAGTCATGCAGTTAATGAACTGTAATGACCCATCGACCACTGAAGATAACTACCTACAGGTCATTTACTGTAAAACTGCCAAGCTGTTTGAGGCAGCTACTCATTGTGCGGCAATCTTAGCCAATCAACCACAGCACATAGAACTGGCGTTGCGTGATTATGGCAAATATCTGGGCACAGCATTTCAGTTAATTGATGATGTGATGGACTACTCGTCCAGCAGTCAGGCTATGGGTAAAAACGTGGGAGATGATCTCGCGGAAGGTAAACCAACGTTGCCGCTGATCCATGCCATGGCGCAAGGCACACCAGAACAAAGCAAACGGATAGCACAGGCCATCACTGAACGCGACGGCATGGAACATCTGGATGAAATTCTGGATATTTTGGCACAAACCAAAGCGCTCGAATACACAGTAAGCCGGGCGGAAGAAGAAGCACAGAAGGCAATTAATGCGCTGACTGTTTTACCTGACTCACCTTATAAGGCGGCGTTAGAAGCGCTAGCTAACTTAGCGGTTCATCGCGAAGCTTAATTCAAATTAACGGCCTAATCGGCCATAAAAAATGCCAGACGATGTCTGGCATTTTTGTTTTGTACATCAACTGAATTAATCAGCAAACGGATGACGCAGGATCATCGTTTCATCACGATCTGGGCCGGTAGAGATAATATCAACCGGAGTACCTGTGATCGTTTCAATACGTTTGATGTAGTTAATCGCCGCTTGTGGCAATTCGGTCAGACTCTTCGCACCGAAGGTATTTTCAGTCCAGCCAGGCATACTTTCATAAACCGGTGTTACCAGTTCATAATCATCTGCCGCCATTGGTGGCACATCACGGACCGTACCATCTGCACCTTTGTAACCAATACAGATTTTAACTTCATCCAAACCATCCAATACATCCAGTTTAGTCAGGCAGAAACCGGAAATAGAGTTGACTTGAATAGCACGTTTCATGGCAACGGCATCAAACCAGCCACAACGACGTTTACGACCAGTAGTCGCACCGTATTCGTGACCTTTAGCGCACAAACGCTCACCAATATCGTCAAACAGTTCTGTCGGGAATGGGCCACCGCCAACACGGGTTGTGTAAGCTTTGGCAATACCCAGAACATATTCAACGAAACGAGGACCGTAGCCTGAACCAGTAGCTACACCACCAGCAGTGGTATTAGAAGAAGTCACATATGGGTAGGTACCATGATCGATGTCCAACAGCGTACCTTGTGCGCCTTCGAACATGATCTTGTCGCCACGTTTACGTGCTTGATCCAACATTTCAGTGACATCAACCACCATGGAGATCAGCAGTGATGCGTATTCTTTTACTGATGCCAGAACATCATCATACGATACCGCTTCAGCACCATAGAACTGTGTCAGCTGGAAGTTATGATAAGTCATCACTTCTTTCAGCTTTTCAGCAAACGAATCCATATTGAACAGATCGCCAACACGCAGACCTCGGCGTGCCACTTTATCTTCGTAAGCAGGACCGATACCACGTCCGGTAGTACCAATCGCTTTATTGCCACGCGCCAGCTCACGCGCTTTGTCTAACGCAACGTGATAAGGCAGGATGAGTGGACATGCTTCGCTGAGATACAAACGTTCACGTACAGGATAACCGCTCGCTTCCAACTCGTTCATCTCTTTTAACAGAGCATCCGGAGCCAGAACAACACCATTACCGATGATACATTTGCAGTTATCGCGCAAAATACCTGACGGGATCAGATGCAGAACAGTTTTTTTACCATCGATAACCAGGGTATGACCGGCGTTGTGTCCTCCCTGATAACGCACTACGAATTGGGCTTTGTCAGTCAACAGATCGACAATTTTACCCTTTCCTTCGTCACCCCATTGGGTGCCCAAGATAACGACGCTTTGACCCATTTTTTTCTGTCTGAAGAGTGGTTAAAAAAGGATTCTAACAAAATTTGAGCAGCGCAGAAATGCCCTTGTGGCCTGTTTAGATAAGAAATTTCCATACAAGAAGAGGGCTAATGCCCTCTTCTTGTCTAACTTACTGTTTAACGGTTATTTTGTCGCCGATGGCTGTGGGCTTTTCAGATATTTGAAAAACTCATTGTCTGTACCCAGCACCATATAATCTTTACCGCTTTTGAAACTGTTTTTATACGCATCCAAGCTGCGTAAGAAAGAAAACAGTTCCGGATTTTGCTTATAGGTTTCGGCATAGATACGCGCAGCAGCAGCATCACCTTCACCTTTTACCTGGCGCGATTTACGCTGAGCTTCTGCAATCATAACCGTGACCCGGCGGTCGATATTCGCCCGTAACATTTCTGCTTTTTCACGACCTTGAGAACGATGTTCGCGGGCAACGGAATTACGCTCAGCACGCATACGCTGATAAATAGAATTCGAGACCTCTAAGGGTAAATTGATCTGTTTTATCCGGACATCAACGACTTTAATACCCAGTTCCGAAGAACGCGCCATTTGGCGCAAAGCATCTTCCATCACTTCTGTACGTTCACCGGAAACAATATCCTTAATAGCACGGCTACCGATTTCAGAGCGCAGACCATTATTGATTTTTCGCTTCAGCAACGACTCCGCCTGAGCACGGCTGCCACCACCGGTGGCCAGATAAAACTTAGCAAAATCTTCGATACGCCATTTAACGTACGAATCGATAATTAAGTCTTTTTTCTCAGAGGTAACAAAACGATCGGCCTGCCCGTCTAAAGTTTGAATACGCGCATCCAGTTTGCGGACATCATCAATAAACGGCCATTTCCAATGTAGCCCTGGTTCATACACTTTCGGGATATCGTTGTCACCTTCGCGGATCACTTTACCAAATTGCACAACAATGCCGCGTTGACTCTCATCAATGACAAAAATAGACGATGAAATCAACAGCCCCGCTGCCGCCAGCCCAATCAGAATATAATTTTTCATTAGTATCTCCCGCTCGTACGGCTACTATCGCGGATGGGCGCACTGTCTACACTGTCAGTACTTGCATCATTCTCTGCTGGCGCGGTTGACACGGGAGTATTCACCGCCGGATCTGTCGCTGTTGCAGGCAGAGGCGCTGTTACATTGTCTTTTTTAGAGTTAGTCTGATTTGTACTCATTTTATCTAATGGCAGATAGATCACGTTGTTGTTCCCTTTCGGAACATCAATCAATACTTTGTTCGTGTTCTGATACAACTCTTCCATCGTATCCAGATACAAACGTTCACGAGTCAGTTGCGGTGCGGCAATATATTGTGGCAACAACTCGTTAAAACGCGCCACTTCACCGCTGGCTTTTAATACCACCTGCTCTTTATAGCCTAAAGCTTCCTCTTCCAGTCGTTTGACCTGACCACGCGCTTTAGGTTCTGTTTCACGTGCATAAGCTTCCGCTTCACGGATAAAACGTTGTTCGTCTTCTTGTGCGGAAATGGCATCGTCAAACGCATCTTTAACTTCTTCCGGTGGGCGAGCAGGTAAGAAGTTCACATCCGCGATGGCAATCCCCATATGGTAAGGATTAATGATCTCTTCCAGCGTCTGCCAAGTACCTTGACGTACCTTTTCACGACCGCGCGTTAACAACTCGTCCATACTGGTGTGGCCAACGACATAACGCAGCGCACTGTCGGTCGCCTCACGCAGACTATTATCGGCATTCGTCACACTGAATAAATAAGCACGTGGATCTACCACGCGGTATTGAACATCCATTTCAACCCGCACCACGTTTTCATCTTCAGTCAGCATAAAACCAGAGGAAGGCATTGATTTCACTGATTCCACATCGACCGGAATCACTTTATCAATAAACGTCCATTTCCAACGTAAGCCAGGATCGACGGTTTCATGGTATTTCCCAAAGCGTAACACCACACCACGTTCAGCTTCTTCAATGGTATAAAAACCACTACCAATCCAGACGACAACCGCTAATAAAGCAAAAATGACGAGACCGGTACTGCTACCTGAACTAGTCGGGGTTTGACCACCAAAGGAGCCTGATAATTTACCCCAGACATTTTTCAGTAATTTATCTAAATCAGGTGGGATCTGACTTTTTCCTGTAGTTTTCCAGGGGTCTCGATCTTTGTCATTATTGTTTCCAGGCTCATTCCAGGCCATTCGAGTCTCCGTTGATTCTCATATTGTGTTGTAACTGCCAACGCACTGGCACATTAATCCTGAACGATGAAATTAAGAATGTTCTCACCTTCTTGCTTAACAAGACGCAGCCATTCCACTTCGGAAAGACGGATTTGAATTAAACAATCGCCATCTTCACTATAACTTTCCCGCTGTATCGCTTTCAGTTCATATAACCGGCTGCGTAAACGTGCCGCAGATATCGGCAATTTAAGCTGAAACTCGGCAACCGTAACACTGAGTAGTTCATCCAAGACAGATAAGAGTAAATCGGTGCCTTCACCGGTCAGCGCAGATAACCATACCGCAACTGGCTTACCCGTGTCATCTCGCTCAATCCGAGGCATTCCTTCGGGAAGACAATCAACTTTGTTATAAACCAGTAGCTGCGGAACTTCATCCGCTTCAATTTCATGAAGCACTTCATCTACCTGAGCGATGTTATCTTGTACTCGTTCATCAGCACAATCGATCACATGCAGCTGTAAATCAGCTTCGCGGGTTTCTTGCAGTGTGGCTTTAAATGCAGCCACTAAATCATGTGGTAAATGTCGGATAAAACCCACCGTATCGGCTAATACGACCGGCCCCAACTTGGCTAATTCAATTCGGCGCAATGTGGGATCAAGGGTGGCGAATAACTGATCGGCAGCATACACCTTCGACTGTGTCATGCGGTTAAACAGGGTCGATTTACCCGCATTGGTATAACCAACCAATGACACGACAGGAATCGCATTACGCACACGCGCCCGGCGCCCCTGTTCACGTTGTTTTTCAACTTTATCCAGGCGACCAAGAATATTGGCAATTTTCTCTCTGATGAGACGACGGTCGGTTTCCAACTGTGTTTCACCTGGGCCACGCATACCGATCCCGCCTTTTTGGCGCTCAAGGTGTGTCCAGCCACGAACTAAGCGACTGGATATATGGCGTAGCTGCGCCAATTCGACCTGCAGTTTACCTTCATGGGTACGCGCACGTTGAGCAAAGATATCGAGGATGAGTGTTGTGCGGTCCAGTACACGGCATTCGAGAATACGCTCGAGGTTTCGTTCCTGCGCAGGTGTTAAAGCATGATTGAAGATAACCAGATCCGCCTCTAAACGACGAACTTCTTGCGCTATTTCATCTGCTTTACCGGTACCGATAAAAAACTTGGCTTGTGGGGAGTCGCGACGGGTAGTAACAGTGCCTAAAATGGTTGCCCCTGCAGAGGTAGCCAACATTTCCAACTCACGCAAATCTTCTCTGGCAGCTTCATCCTTAAAATCGACGTGCACCAGAATAGCCTGTTCTCCGCCTTGATAGCGTTCAAACAAGTGATAACTCCTCAGTAACTAACAACGATCTCCCTGCCGGAATAGCAGGGAAAATGCAGGTTACTACTCTTCAGACTGAGAATCGCCTTCACCAGCAGTTGGCGCATGATGTGCTACCGGACGAGCAGGAACCACGGTAGAGATAGCGTGCTTATAAACCATCTGGCTGACAGTATTTTTCAAAAGAATGACAAACTGATCGAAAGATTCTACTTGTCCTTGCAGTTTAATGCCGTTAACCAGGTAAATAGACACAGGAACGCGTTCACGACGTAATGCGTTCAAAAATGGGTCTTGTAAGGATTGCCCCTTAGCCATGTTATTGTCCTTATAGTTTTGTTTTAATTGAGCAAGGCGTTAAATATTAAAGTAGCAGATATTATAGAGAACGTCATGCGCTTGTGATGCTCTGGCAGACAATATCTGCGTTATTGACTGCGCCAGTTTCAAGCCACGTCACGTTTTCCCATCCGCTTAACCAGGTCATCTGTCGCTTGGCTAACTGGCAGGTGGCAACAATACCGCGGTAGACCATTTCATCGTAACTCATCTTCCCTTCCAGATATTCCCACATCTGTCGGTATCCGACACAACGAATAGATGGTAAATCGGCATGCAGATCACCGCGCTGATAAAGCGCCCGGACTTCTTGCTCAAAACCTTGTGACAGCATTAATTGATAGCGTTCGGCGATACGTTGCCGCAACAATTCACGATCGGTCGGCGCAATAGCAAATTGTAGTGTACGGTAAGGCAGCTGCTCGCCTTTGGTCTGCGTTAATTCAGTTAATGTTTTGCCACTGATACGATACACCTCCAGCGCACGCGACAATCGCTGCGGATCATTCGGATGAATGCGGGCTGCCGAGACAGGATCAATCTGCTGCAACTGTTGATGTAATGCATCCCAGCCGATTTGTTCTGCTTCGGTTTCAATTGCTTGGCGGATAAGCGGATCAGCTGCGGGCAATGGTGACAACCCTTCCAGCAACGCTTTGTAATACAGCATGGTTCCGCCGACCAATAACGGAATACGCCCTTGTGCCACGATCGACTCTATTTCGCGTAATGCGTCACGACGAAAATCGGCAGCGGAATAAGCCTCTGTCGGATCAATAAGATCTAATAGACGATGTGGCGCTTGTGCCTGCTCAGCAGCGGTGGGTTTAGCCGTACCAATATCCATGCCACGATAAACTAATGCCGAATCAACACTGATGATGTCACATGGCAAACGTTTTGCTAATTCAATCGCCAGTGCAGTTTTACCCGATGCGGTTGGCCCCATCAGAAATATCACTGTTGGGCGTTGTGGATCAGTCACGAGAAAAAACCTCTAGAATATTTGTAATATCAACGTGCTGCACAAGATGAGTATTCATCTGCCAGTCCGCGATATGGTTTTGCATCCACTGCCACAATGACTGTGCTGACGCTTTTGAATAATGCTGTGGAATAAGGCCCGGCAATGTAAGCCAACTGGAAATAAACGAATGCCAGTCTGCTTGCGAAACCACTGTCGGATAACCATCTAATAAGTGCAATATGGCCGGCACCGTAGAAACCAGATCCGTTTGTCTCAGTATTGCTGGCACCGCCTGAATAATCAGTTGCTGACTTTTTGGTGAAGTCAGACGCAGGCCAAGTTTTTGCAACCAAGAAGCGTATTCGTTCAGCCAATCAGCGGATTGTGTTGTCGGTAATCGTTGCGGGATCAGTAAAGGCTGCGAAGTTAAACCTTCATTCAACAAGCCACTAAACTGAGTTAACCATTGCTGATGTTGAATCGCTCGCAGATCAGCCAGTATTAAGATGTCACCTTGTGCTGATAGTAAAAAACGTTCACGGAACAAGCGTAATACCGGCCAATCAGTTGTAGTACTAGTTTCATATTCGATATTTGAATGTGCAGAAACAGCAGGCAATTCAGCATGCAACAACGTACTGTACGCTCGCAACTGTGAACCAGATGGTGAACTATAATCGCCAGTCGGCGCGGTATATTGATGCTGGCTGGTTGCACTGGGCTTTAAGGGCATTACCGGATAGTCAGGAGCCACTTCTTCTATGCCGGAAAAAACATGCTCGGTAACTTCAGCACTATAAGCTGTCTGTAATGCCTGACCAATAACCTGCACAATAAAGTCATGCACCTGCCGGGCTTCATGAAAACGAACTTCATGCTTTGATGGATGTACATTCACATCAACCTGACGCGGATCTAACTGCAAATAGAGCACATAAGAAGGCTGAAATGATGCACCACTGTATTCGGTATAAGCTTGCCGAATGGCATGATTCAGCAGCTTATCGCGCATCATGCGGCCATTTACATAACAGTATTGCACTTCACCAATATTCGTTAGTGGCTGTGGCGCTAACCATCCATACAGGCGCAAGCCAAGATGTTCACTATCAACACGCAAAGCGGCTTGCATAAACTCATTACCGCAAGCTTGTGCGACGCGTTGCTCTTGTAATAACTCGGTTTGTGCCGGGCGATATTGCCGCAGTAATTTACCGTTGTGCTTTAAGTTGATCGCGACATCAAAACGACTTAGCGCTAAGCGACGTAGCAATTCATCAATATGTCCGAACTCTGTTTTTTCGCTACGCAAGAAACGTCGGCGCGCAGGGGTATTGAAAAACAGATCGAGGACTTCAACGGTAGTACCGATCGGGTGTGCCGCTGGTTTAATGGTGACATCCATCTCCCGGCCTTCCGCATAAGCTTGCCAGGCTTCGCTTTGCTCTGCAGTACGGGATGTCAGCGTTAAACGGGAAACCGAGCTAATCGACGCTAATGCTTCCCCTCGAAACCCAAGACTTTCGATATGTTCAAGATCGTCGAGAGTTGCCACTTTTGAAGTCGCATGCCGAGCCAGTGCTAACGCCAGTTCAGCGCCTGGAATGCCACTGCCATTATCACGAATACGAATGAGCTGGATGCCGCCTTTTTCCAAGTCAACATCAATTCGGGTGGCGCCCGCATCTAGGCTGTTTTCCACTAGCTCTTTGATAACGGATGCAGGGCGCTCTACCACTTCACCGGCAGCGATTTGGTTCGCCAAAATAGGTGGCAATATTTGAATTGGCATATTAAATCGTCGGAATAATGATGACTTGCCCGATCAGCAAATTATCGGATTTAAGGTTATTCCGATTACGAAGGGCTTTTTTACTGACACGATATTGTTCGGCCAGCCCGGATAAACTTTCACCGGTTTTAACAACATGTTTATGAGAATCAGACTCGGCGGCACTTGCTGAGGTAGCATTTTTTTTGCTGGATGAATTCACCAGCGTGCCACCACCACTTGGCAAGTTACGACCATAGTAATCACGTACGCCGCTAAAAATAGCATTGGCCAATTGTGATTGGTAATCTGCCGATGCTAACAAACGTTCTTCCTGCGAGTTAGAAATAAAACCCGTTTCAATCAGCAGAGATGGAATATCCGGCGCTTTCAACACAGCCAGACTGGCATGTTCAGGCCGTTTTTTATGCAATGTCGCAACATTACCGATCCGGCGCAGAACACGGCGACCGATGTCATAACCTTCACTGCGGGAATTATCCCAAGAAAGATCAAGAATGGTTTGTGCCAGATACGGATTAGGCTCTGTTTCGGCAATCACTTTACCAGCTCCACCAAGTAACTCGGTGTGTTTGCTTTGCTGATCCAGCAACTTATCCATCTCTTTATCAACACGTTTTGCCGATAAGATCCAAACCGATGCGCCTCTGACCGTATTACTTGGGCCACTATCGGCGTGAATAGAGATCAACAAGCGGGCATTTTTGCGACGGGCAATTGCAGAACGTTCATCTAATTCCACAAAGTTATCACGCGAACGCGTCATGATCGCATGCATCCCAGGCTGGTTGTTGATGAGACTTTCCAATTTACGGGCAATACCCAACGTCACCGTTTTTTCATAGGTGTGCCCGGGGCCAATGGCTCCTGGATCTTTACCGCCATGCCCCGCATCAATTGCCACAATAAACGGACCACCGCTACTCGGAAACACCGCTTTACTGGTATCCGGCGAATTATCCGGCTCATCAGCAGCAGATGATGAATCTGGCGCGGCTAATTCCTCTTTTGAAATCAGATCGCTCAGCTGTATGACGCGCCCCGCTACTGCCTTATCTATTTTGGCTGTAGGCGGTTGCGCTTGTAATACCGCAGTTTTGGACGCAGCGACTGGTGTTCTGGTGGTTTCTGTTTTGACCGTTACAACAGGCGATGAGACTTCATTACGAGATACCACTGCAACTGACGGCACATCTTTTGTCTTGGCTGGTGCAATATCGGGAGCCGACACAGACGAGCCAGCGTTATTACCTGATACCCCGTTTTTAGCAATCAAAGTGCCCGGTTTGATATCAATAACCAGACGATGATGATGGTAGTTCGCTTGTGGTGCTAATGAGAAAATTTGTGGTTTTACGCCATTAGCCAATGCAAATTCCACCTGCACCACATTTCCTGGCAGGCTGTTACGGCGAATACTACGCAAGAAACCTTCACAACCCGCGGTACGGGGAACCGGAAATGGCGTTCCTGTAATATCCTGAAAATCGATGATCAGGCTATTTTTACCGGTATCAATGGTAAAACTGTAATTGGGCTGACTATCCAGATCAAACACCATCCGCACCATCGCTTTTGTTGGTGAGATTCGTAATTGTTTGATCTGATTTGCCGCTGCAGGCCACGCCAATACAGCTAATAAAATAAGAAAAATTCTGATTTTCACGATGGATTCAGTCTGGCAATAATAATTTCACCGATGTCCGAACGGGCGGTAATTTCTGCTCGTCTGGCGCCATGTTCATAATGCAACGTAATTTCAAGATCCGGGTTGGGTAACCAGCCCATGCCTTTTTCCGGCCATTCAATCAAACATAAACAGTCGGGGGCAAAATAATCGCGGATCCCCATAAACTCAAGCTCTTCTGGATCAGCTAAACGATACAAATCAAAATGATAAACCTGCCATTTTGGCAACTCATACGCTTCAACCAGCGTATAGGTTGGGCTTTTTACTTTGCCCTGATGACCTAACGCGAGCACGAAACCACGCGATAAGGTTGTTTTACCCGCACCAAGATCACCATGCAAAAAAATGGTGGCAGATTGATGACATGCCTGAGCAAGCTCTGCACCTAACGCGACAGTAGCATCACTGTCAGCGAGTGTTCGTATCAGCGTTTTTCCCATGTTGATACCTTTGAGGATTGACCAGTTTTTGTAACCAGAAGAATAAATCTGAAGCCAGCATACCGCGCTCACCCTGTTCGCTGGCAATTTCATTTGCCGCTTTGCCATGAAGCAGTGCGCCGCAACAAGCTGCATCGAATAACGTCAGCCCTTGCGCTAAAAGGGCCGCTATAATGCCAGAAAGTATATCGCCCATGCCACCGCTGGCCATACCTGGGTTACCTTCTGTGCAAATCGCCATTTGTTTGCCGTCAAAGATCAGCGTGCCTGATCCTTTTAATAGTACCACGCCACCATAGCGATGGTGTAATTCCTGAATAGCCGCAAAACGATCAGCTTGAATATCGGCAACCGTAGAATGTAATAAACGGGCAGCTTCACCTGGGTGCGGCGTTAACACCCAGTTTGCTCTGGATTGCGGATATTGCGCCAGCCAGTTTAACCCGTCAGCATCCAGCACCATACGGCCTTGAAACGAGATGAGCTTTTCCCACTGCTGCTGGCTCCATTCATCGACACCAAGCCCGGGGCCTGCCACTAACACATCAGGCCATTCCAGCGCGTCAGCGGTAAGACGCTGACATAACATCAGCTCAGGTCGCCCGGAAAAGACCAACAATTGATTATCAGGATGACAAAATACCCGCACTAAGCCCGCACCAGCCCGTAAGGCTGCTTCACCGGCTAAACGGATCGCACCAGGCATGCCTAAGCCACCACCCGCCAATAACACTTTACCGTTATTACCTTTGTGCGCCGTACGGGCCCGTAATGGTAATAACGGTAATACCGCGCTGTAATCAAGCAAACGAACGCCAGCCGTATCGCAACATTGGCTATGGCTATCTTTTAAGTCAGAGAAATAAAGCTCACCCGTGAAATCAGCCGCCATGCCAGTCAGCAAACCCGGCTTCAAACCGACCAACGTTAGCGTAGTCGTAGCATGTACCGCACCACCCAGTGGCATACCAGTATCTGCATGTAAACCGCTAGGGATATCAACAGCCAGCACCGGTGATGTTTGTCGATTGATAAACTGGATCCACGCTAATAGATCACCACGCAGTGTCGTAGACGGGCCGATCCCCAACAGGGCATCAATGATGACATCGGGCTGGCCATGCAATGATTGTAACGAGCCACAAGAACCACCGGCTTTCAGCCAATCATGTCGGGCTTGTTCCGCCGGAATACCAGGAGAAGGTTCGTCAATAGCGGCAACCTGTACGCTATACCCGGCTTGTTTTGCCAAACGCGCCAACACATACCCATCACCGCCGTTATTGCCCTTCCCACAAAAAATCCAGAGATGACGGGCTTTCGGCCAGCAGTGTTGCAACGTAAGAAATAACGCTTCCCCCGCACGTAACATCAGCTGATAAATAGAGATATGTTGCGCCGCAATCAGCTGTTGTTCCATCAAGCGGATCTGTTCGGTGCGCCAACTGTACTGTGGTAAACTCTCGCGTACTTTGATGATAACCGGTGCGCTGTGATTCATGACGACCACACTCGATTTGCAAAAGTTAGCTCACGATATCAAGCAATGGGGGCAAGAGCTAGGCTTTGATCAGGTCGGGATCACAGACTGCGATTTAACCAGTGAAGAGCCACAATTGGAAAGCTGGTTAGCGCAGAATTATCACGGTGAAATGGAATACATGGCGCGCTATGGTTTAATGCGAGCCCGCCCCGCCGAGCTACAACCGGGTACTCGTTCCGTAGTGTCTGCGCGCATGAACTATCTGCCCCCGTTGGCGAAAATTGCCGAAGTGCTGGATAACCCAACACAAGGCTATATCAGCCGTTACGCACTCGGCCGCGACTACCACAAAGTCTTACGCAATCGCTTAAAACAACTCGGCGAACGCATTCAACACGCCACAAGTGATCTGCAATTTCGACCGTTTGTCGATTCTGCCCCCATCATGGAGCGCCCGCTGGCTGATAAGGCAGGCTTAGGCTGGACAGGAAAACACACCCTGCTCATTAACCAACAAGCTGGATCTTTTTTCTTTCTCGGCGAATTATTGATTGATTTAGCCTTACCAGTCGATGAGCCAACGCAGCCTTCTTGCGGAAGCTGCAGTGCTTGCCTACAGATCTGCCCAACAGGTGCGATTGTCGCGCCTTATCAGTTGGATGCCCGCCGTTGTATCTCTTATCTGACCATCGAGTTGGATGGCCCGATCCCGGAAGAATTTCGCTCACTGATTGGTAATCGTATTTATGGTTGTGATGATTGCCAATTGATTTGCCCGTGGAATCGTTATGCTGTTACCTCTGCAGAGCACGACTTTTCTCCACGTCACGAGTTACACACACCAAAACTGCTGACACTGTGGTCATGGGATGAAAAAACCTTTCTCAAAACTACCGAGGGCAGCCCTATCCGCCGTATAGGTTTTGAAAAATGGCAACGTAATATTGCGGTTGCGCTGGGTAATGGCCCAGTGTCAGACGAGGTCATTCAGGCACTACAAGCAAAACAGGGCGAAACTACCGAACTGGTACAGGAACATATCGACTGGGCGTTACAACAACTGCAAACGAAACAAATAGCTGATAACAAAAAACGTGCACGGTTGATCCGCTGTATTCATAAAGGCTTACCAGAACATGCTTAAAGGTGATGTATGCGTATTTTAGGTGTTGATATCGGTGGTACTGGCATAAAAGCAGCCATTATCGAAACACAAACCGGCGAACTCGTCAGCGAACATAAACGTACCCCGACCCCCAAACCAGCTACCCCACAAAACATTGCTGAAAGCCTGTCGCAGTTAGTGACTGAATTCGCGTGGTCTGGGCCAATTGGCTGCGGTTTTCCCGCCACCGTACATCATGGCATCGCTTACAGTGCCAGTAATATCGATCCGAGCTGGATCAACACTGATGCACAAACTCTGTTTTCACAGGTAACTGGCCAGCCTTGTTTCGTAGTAAATGATGCCGATGCCGCCGGTATGGCTGAAATGCGTTTTGGTGCCGGTCAAAATAATCGAGGTGTCATCATCTTGCTGACAATCGGCACAGGGATTGGCTCGGCAGTATTTGTGAATGGTCGGCTACATCCGAATACCGAATTAGGCCATGTGCGTTTTGGCGACAGCATTGCTGAGCGCTATTGCGCGGAATCCGTGCGGATCAAGCTAAATTTAAGCTGGCAAGAATGGGGAACCCGTTTCAATGAATATCTGAATCATTTGGAGTTTGTCTTTAATCCCGATCGATTCATCATTGGCGGCGGCATTGCGGAACATATGACGCAATTCCAGCCTTACCTGCACACCAAAGCATTAATACTACCAGCCCGTAGTCTGAACCAAGCTGGGATTATTGGCGCAGCATTATTTGCAGAAAGCCAAATTTAACCCATAAAAAAGCCTCGTTGTTCAGACGAGGCTTTTAATTTGTGAAAGTTACTGATTATTCACTAGCTAGTTTATTTTTTACATCAATAAATGGCACCGCGCTGTTCGGTAACATCGTTTGCGGTAAAGTGCCATTCCACCGTTCCGCTTTGATCAATTCAACCAAATTCGGATTCTGACGTAAAGCGTCCCCTTTCGCCTTAATCGCAGCGGCTTCCGCCTCACCCTTCATACGGGTTGCATCTGCTTCTGCGGCAGCATGTGCTTTGACACTTTCAGCCTGTGCTTTTGCCTGCGTCACGGTAATTTCCGCCTGCACTTTTTCACGTAATGCATTTTGTTGCAGCTTGGCAACTTCCACTTCTGCCAACATCCGCTGTTCCACTGATTGCTCATAAGCCTCAGAAAAGTCGATGTTATCTAACTGCACACTCTCAATTAGAATCGGGCCTTGCAACACTTTAGATACGGAATCATAGATGTCCGCATTTAATTTAGCCCGGTTTTGAATTGAACTGGCCGCGACATAACTACCAAATACCGTTTTCACTGCTTGTGGTAAACGAGGTTGAATAATTCTGGCTTCTAACGATGACAAAGAACCAAATTCCGAATAGATCTTCTGTAATTCTGACTCTTGTGCATGCCAGTTAATTGAGACATCGAGAGTAGCTGGTTGCTGATCACGCGAGTAAGCAGGTAACTGGAAATGCGACACCTGCGTCTGCAAACTAATCGTATGTGTTGATTCAAGTAATGGGATTTTGAAGTTGAGGCCCGGCTCAGCTATACGCTGAAAGGCACCAAAACGTAAAACAATACCGCGTTCGCCTTGATCCACCGTAAAATATGAGCTGAATAATATAAAAGCAACAATGGCAGCCACAGCCACAAAAAAGACCGGTTTACCTGCTGATGGAGGTTTAATATTGATGGGATTTTTGGAGACATCAAACATACTTTTATCCTAATGCTTTATGCTTAGTTATATTGAGTAGTTTGATTATATTTGAATTTGGAGCGGGAAACGAGACTCGAACTCGCGACCCTAACCTTGGCAAGGTTATGCTCTACCAACTGAGCTATTCCCGCGTCGCATGGTATTGAACTGATTAGATATTGGAGCGGGAAACGAGACTCGAACTCGCGACCCTAACCTTGGCAAGGTTATGCTCTACCAACTGAGCTATTCCCGCATAACATCTAAATCATTTTGAAAAATTGGAGCGGGAAACGAGACTCGAACTCGCGACCCTAACCTTGGCAAGGTTATGCTCTACCAACTGAGCTATTCCCGCGTCGCAATTGTGTAAGAAACTGATTTGGAGCGGGAAACGAGACTCGAACTCGCGACCCTAACCTTGGCAAGGTTATGCTCTACCAACTGAGCTATTCCCGCAATCAGTGCTCTTGCACAGGGCCCGCATTATAGGGGGGAAGACCTCAAATGCAAGAGCTTTTTGAAAAACCACTACTAAATGCACATTTCGCGTTCAACGCGTTTAAATAGTAAACACTCGCTCACGATAGAACTGCATTTCCGCAATCGATTCACGGATGTCGTCTAATGCTTGATGACTACCAGTTTTAGTCAATTGATCAAGAATTTCTGGTTTCCAGCGACGCACCAACTCTTTCACTGTGCTGACATCAATATTACGGTAATGGAAATAACGCTCCAACTCCGGCATATATTTCACCATGAAGCGGCGATCCTGACCAATACTGTTACCACACATTGGCGATTGACGCTCTGGTACCCACTCTTTCATAAACTCGAGGCACACCGCGATCGCTTTCGCTTCGTCATATTCACTGGCACGAACACGAGCCACCAGGCCTGATTCACCATGCGTACGGGTATTCCACTCATCCATGCCCGCTAAAACTTCATCCGACTGGTGGATCGCCAGTACTGGCCCTTCCGCCAAGATATTCAACTCTTTATCCGTAACAATCATAGCTATTTCCAGAATACGGTCAGTTTCTGGTTCCAGACCGGTCATTTCCATGTCTAACCAGATCAGATTCTGTTCATTTTGGCTCATCGTATGTCCTTGTTATCGGGAAAATCAGTAATCAGGTGTATCATAGCGACTTTCTCTATTATTGCGAAATTGACACTGTGGCGAAAAAACCAAAACTCAGTCATGGCCAGCAACGCCGGGTCAGTGCGAATCACCAAAAACGTTTGCAAAAACCACAAGCGGATATTGATGACAGCCTGTTAGGCCCACCGCTGGAAGGGCTGGTGATCAGCCGGTTCGGAAAACACGCCGATATTGAAGACAGCAACGGTGAAATTCATCGCTGTAATATGCGTCGCACCTTAGGCAGTCTGGTCACCGGCGACCGCGTAGTTTGGCGTGCCGGTAGTGAAGCATTGCAAGGGATCAGCGGTATCGTTGAAGCGGTGCATCCTCGCCAGTCGGTACTAACCCGCCCTGATTTTTACGATGGTATTAAACCGGTCGCTGCCAATATCGATCAAATTGTGATTGTCTCTGCCGTGTTGCCCGAGTTTTCAACCAATATTGTCGATCGTTATCTGGTAGCCGCCGAGCACGTTGAGATCCAACCCCTGCTCGTGCTGAATAAAATCGATCTGCTGGATGATGCCTCACGCGCAAAACTGGAAAAACAGTTAGATATTTATCGTAACCTCGGTTATCCGCTGCTGAATGTCAGTTGTGAAACGGAACACGGGCTGGATGAACTACAAGCCCAGTTGAAAGATAAAATCAGTGTGTTTGTTGGGCAATCCGGGGTCGGTAAATCATCGCTGATCAATGCGTTAGATCCGCATGCAAAAGCGATTACCGGTGAAATATCCGATCAATCGGGTTTGGGTCAACACACCACCACGACTGCCCGTCTCTATCATTTCGCCAATGGCGGTATGTTGATTGACTCACCAGGTATCCGCGAATTTTCGTTGTGGCATCTGGAAAATGATCGCGTGACATGGTGTTTTAAAGAATTCCGCGATTATTTGGGCGGCTGTAAATTCCGTGACTGTAAACATGGTACAGATCCGGGTTGTTTGATCCGAGCTGCAGTGGAAGAAGGTAAAATCGCTGCTGAACGCTATCAAAACTATCACCGAATTCTGGAATCGATGCAGGATGCGCGCAATATGCGGCATGTCAGCCGCGAATAATTTTCACTCTAGGGATGAAGTGGCGTAGAATTCGCGCCCTTTATTTATTATTGATTTGTTTGAGGTTCACCATGAAATTGCTGGATGTGCTGAAAATAGCAGCCCAATATCTGTTACCAAAACATGCGGTGTCCCGACTGGTCGGTTATCTGGCAGCTGCAGAAGCCGGTGCCGTGACAACTTGGCTGATTAAGGCGTTTATCAAACGTTTTAATATCAATATGAGCGAAGCCGAGTTTGAAGATCCAGCGCATTACAAAACCTTCAATGCCTTTTTTACCCGCAAATTGAAAGACGGTTTGCGCCCTATCGTGGCAGAACCGGATGCGGTTGCACTGCCTGTCGATGGTTGTATCAGTCAGCTGGGCGACATTCAGTACGGTCGTATTATTCAGGCTAAACGTCACGATTTCAGTGCCCGTGAATTATTGGGCGGTGATAACGATTTATCGGATCAGTTTCAGAACGGCAAATTTGCCACTATCTATCTGTCACCCCGCGACTATCATCGTATTCATATGCCGCTGGATGGTGAATTGCAGAGCATGGTGTATATCCCCGGCGATCTGTTTTCGGTGAATCCACTGACTGCGCAAAACGTCCCGAATCTGTTTGCCCGTAATGAACGCGTAGCGTGCGTCTTCAAAACCGCTTATGGCCCGATGGCGTTGGTGCTCGTCGGAGCAACCATCGTAGCCAGCATTGAAACGGCCTGGGCCGGCACCGTTACACCACCAGCCGGAAAACTGGTGAAACGATGGGACTTCCACGGCAATACCCCGATCACGCTGAAAAAGGGTGAAGAGATGGGGTTATTTAAACTGGGCAGTACCGTGGTTTGTTTGTTCCCGCCGAACATGCTGGAATTTGCTGAACATCTGCAACCAGAAACAACAACCCGTTTAGGTGAAATATTTGCACAACTGAATAACACTTCTGTGTAATCAAGTTCTGTCACAGCAGACCTGAAAATCAGGTCTGCTGCTCCCTCTGAAATACCTCAAGTTCTTCTATAATCGCAACGCTTTGATGAGAAACAAGATCTTGTCAGGTCATTTCTGGCAAAATATCGCGCGTGTCAGGATGACCATCCGGATAAAAGAGAGCTGATTCTCATTTTTACGTGTTTGCTTTCGCTACAATTTTTTAACACGTCAGAAATTAACTATTTCTGTTCATGCGTTTATAGCCAAAGTAATTGGCGTTGCAGCAAGGCGACAAGTGAGTGAATCTCCAATCACATAGATTGACTATGTGATTGGGGTGAGTGAACGCCGTCAACGACGCTGCAATTTCAAGTACGAAGGGTATATCAACAAATAAGCAGAAGATGGTTGTACAGATTGAGTCTATTGTTAATAGACCATCAAAGAGTCGCATAACAAACGCTTGGATTTATGAGCCAGAGGAGGCCTAAGTGGACATTATCAAGACCGATGTCGCGATTGTCGGAGCAGGAGGCGGTGGATTACGAGCTGCGATTGCCATTGCAGAAAAACATCCCGAGCTGGAAATAGCACTGATATCGAAAGTTTATCCAATGCGTAGCCATACGGTGGCTGCCGAGGGTGGTGCAGCAGGGGTCGTTCGTGAAGATGATAGTCTCGACAATCATTTCCATGACACCGTTTCTGGTGGCGACTGGTTATGTGAACAGGATGTCGTTGAGTATTTTGTTGAAAATGCGCCAAAAGAACTGACTCAGCTGGAACATTGGGGCTGCCCTTGGAGCAGAAAAGAAGACGGCAAAGTTAACGTTCGCCCATTTGGCGGCATGAAAATTCCGAGAACCTGGTTTGCTGCCGATAAAACCGGCTTCCATATTCTGCATACCCTGTTCCAAACCTCGATTAAATACCCGTCTATTAAACGCTTTGATGAACATTTCGTACTCGATTTGTTAGTACATGATGGTCGCCCGCAAGGTGTGGTCTGTTTTGATATTCAAAATGGTGTCACCCGCATTATTCAGGCGAAATCCGTAATTATTGCCACCGGTGGTGGCAGCCGCGTTTATCGCTTCAACACCAATGGTGGCATCGTTACCGGTGATGGTATGGCACTGGCTTACCGTCATGGTGTGCCACTGCGCGATATGGAATTCGTTCAGTATCACCCAACCGGCCTACCCGGCTCAGGTATTCTGATGACCGAAGGCTGCCGTGGTGAGGGTGGCATTCTGCTGAACAAAGACGGTTACCGTTATCTGCAAGATTATGGTCTCGGCCCGGAAATCCCAGTCGGTGAAACCAAAAACAAATACATGGAATTAGGTCCACGCGATCGCTTGTCGCAAGCCTTCTGGCAGGAGCAACAAAAAGGTCGCACGATAGAATCACCGTTCGGTGATATCGTGCATCTGGATCTGCGCCACCTGGGCGAGAAAAAACTGCTGGAACGTCTGCCATTTATTTGTGAACTGTCGCGTGCCTATATGGGTGTTGATCCGGTCAAAGAACCGATCCCGGTTCGTCCGGTCGTTCACTACACCATGGGCGGTATCGAAACAGATGGCATGGGCGCAACCCGTATGCCAGGTCTGTTTGCCGTGGGTGAATGCGCGTCAAATGGCCTGCATGGCGCCAACCGTTTAGGCTCCAATTCCCTGTGTGAAATCGTGGTCTTCGGTAAAGTAGCCGGTGAACAAGCGGCCTTGTTTGCCAAAGAACACAGCCACATCGATAGCAACATTCTTTATCGTCAAGGTATGGAAGTCGTTGCGAAATCGATGTCTCTGATGGAAAACGGCGGCACCGAAAACCCGGCGGATATCCGCAATGAGATGGGTGATGCAATGGAAAGTGGCGTGGGTATCTACCGTACCGCCGAAACCATGCAAAACACCATTGATAAGCTGAAAGAGCTGAAAGAGCGCTATAAACGCGTTCGTGTCGCCGATAAATCCTCCGTCTTTAACACTGACTGGCTCTATACCATTGAGTTAGGTTTCCTGCTTGATGTAGCAGAGTCTGTGGCACATTCCGCCATGCAGCGTAAAGAATCACGCGGTTCACACCAGCGTATCGATGGTTATGAAGAACGTGATGACGTGAACTATCTGAAACACTCATTGGCTTTCCGCAATGAAGATGGTGCCCCAACCATTGAATACAGTGATGTCAAAATTACCAAGTCACAGCCAGCAAAACGCGTGTATGGCTCAGAAGCAGAGAAAGGAGCGAAATAATGGCTGAGAGCATGGATATTGAAGTACTACGGTATCGCCCGGAAGAGGACAACGAACCGTGGACTCAGCGTTATCAGGTGCCGTTTACTCATGAGATGTCGATCCTGGAAGCACTGACCTATATCAAGGATCACATTGACTCAACCCTGAGCTACCGCTGGTCTTGCCGTATGGCGATTTGTGGTTCTTGCGGCATGATGGTCAATGGTAAACCGAAACTGGGCTGTAAAACGTTCCTGCGTGATTACATCAGTGAAGGCAAGATCCGCCTTGAACCACTGGCAAATTTCCCTATCGAGCGCGATCTCGTGGTGGATATGTCCGATTTCATGCAGAAATTGGAAAAAATTAAGCCTTACATCATCCCGAAAGAAGAAAAAAATCTTTGTGATGGTGAATACCTGCAGACGCCAAAACAGCTCGCGCAATACAAACAATTTTCACAGTGCATTAACTGTGGTTTGTGTTATGCCGCCTGCCCGCAGTATGCACTGAAACCGGAATTCCTCGGCCCAGCCGCGATTGCCCTGCTCTATCGTTACAACGAAGACAGTCGTGATGGTGCCAAGGAAGAGAGAATGAAACTCATACATCAGGAAGCGGGTGTATGGAGCTGTACTTTCGTTGGTTTCTGTTCTGAAGTTTGTCCGAAAGGCGTTGACCCAGCGGCTGCAATTCAGCTGTATAAAGCTGAAAGTGCGAAAGATTATGTCATCGCGATGTTCAAACCGGAGGACTGATCATGGATATCTCTCAAAGCAAACGTAAACCGTATGTCCGTCAGGTTAAAAAGAGCTGGTGGCTGCGTAACAGTTTCTATACCGGTTATATGCTGCGTGAAGGTACCTGTATTTTTGTCGGTGCCTACGCCGTTATCCTGCTGTGTGGTTTGTTGCGCTTAAGCCAAGGTGCTGCAGCATTTGCTGGCTGGTTGACAGCATTACACAGCCCATTGGCGATTTTGTTTCATCTGCTGGCCTTGGCTGCATGTTTGTTTCATGCCAAAACCTGGTTCTCTCTGGCACCGAAAGCTGTTCGTATTTTTAAGGGCGAAGAGCTGTTGCCGGAAAAACCTATCATTATGGCGCAATACATCGGTCTGGCTGTTGTCAGCGTGATCGTGTTATTGATTGCGATCTTGGCCTGATAAGGAGCATTCACCATGAAACGTTCTGATGAACCAGTATATTGGCTATTGTTTGGTGCTGGTGGTGTGGTTGCCGCTGTGCTGTTACCGGTCTTGATTCTGATCACCGGGTTGCTGGTACCACTTGGCATTCTGAATGCCGACACCTTAAGTTATGAAAAAATGCATGCACTGGCGACCTCGTGGTGGGGAGCTCCCATCCTGTTAGCCGTCATCGCATTACCTATCTATCATGCCATGCACCGTGTCTATCATGGCTTGCATGATTTAGGTATTCACCCAACTAAATTCCTGCATTATCTGTTGTATGGTTTTGCATTTTTAGTTTCTGTCGCTGCGTTAACATTACTGATACAAATGCACTAACAACCATTGTATCTCGCTAAAAGCAGCGTATGATGTCCAAAACCGGAGGCCTTAGAAACCTACCGGTTTTTTTGTGCCTGATTTTCAGTAATACATTGAGGCAATGACCCATGCGTATCGAAGAAGATCTGAAGCTCGGTTTTAAAGATGTTTTGTTCCGCCCTAAACGCTCCACACTAAGCAGTCGCTCACAAGTCGAATTACATCGTGAATTTCGCTTTCGTCATACCCAAACCACTTGGCATGGTGTCCCGATCATTGCGGCCAATATGGATACTGTTGGTACGTTTACCATGGCTAAAGCACTGGCCAGTTTCGACGTCATGACCGCGATCCATAAGCATTATAGTGAACAGCAATGGCGAGCCTTTATACAGCAAAGTAACGATGCCATGTTGCAATATTGCATGGTATCTACCGGTACATCGAAAGAAGATTTCCTGAAGTTGCAGCGTATCTTGGCCTTATCGCCGGCATTGCGCTTTATCTGTGTGGATGTGGCCAATGGTTACTCGGAACATTTCACTGATTTCGTCAAAAAAGTACGCGACGCATTTCCGCAACACGTTATTTGTGCCGGTAACGTGGTAACCGGTGAAATGGTGGAAGAACTAGTTCTCTCTGGTGCCGATATTGTGAAGGTTGGCATTGGCCCCGGTTCAGTCTGCACAACCCGCGTAAAAACCGGTGTCGGCTATCCGCAGCTCTCGGCCATTATTGAGTGCGCTGATGCCGCCCATGGCTTAGGGGGGCAAATCGTCGCAGATGGCGGCTGTACTTGCCCGGGTGACGTTGCCAAAGCCTTTGGCGGCGGTGCTGATTTCGTCATGCTCGGCGGCATGCTGGCAGCCCATGAAGAATCCGGTGGCGAAAAATTTGAACGCGATGGCAAAACCTTTATGCGCTTTTATGGCATGAGTTCATCCACTGCGATGGAGCAACATGCCGGAGGTGTAGCGCATTACCGCGCCTCTGAAGGGAAAACTGTCGAACTCGCCTTCCGCGGTTCCGTCTCTTCCACGATCCAAGACATTCTGGGCGGTGTGCGCTCAACCTGTACCTATGTTGGCGCAGCAAAGCTGAAAGAGCTCACCAAACGCACCACCTTCATTCGCGTCAGTGAACAAGAAAACCAGATTTACGGCCGCGAATAACGACAAACGGGGCATTAAGCCCCGTTTAAATCCGAACAATCATATCAAACCGTGATATTGATGTTGGAACCCACACGTTCATCGGAAGAACCAGAAGAAGCTGCTGGGGTGGGTTGCGGAACAGTAACCGCTGCGCTTTGGATCAGCTGAAGAGCTGCCTGTCCCTGTGCTTCCTGCTGTTTTTTGGCCAAACTGGCAGTTAATGCTATTTGTCCATAATCAGCACTGCTTGCAGAAACATTCATATTCTATCCCCTAAACAACATCTATATAAGTTAACTATAGCAGAAGCTATGATTGTTTAAAAAACAATCATCACAAAAATTGCACTAGCGCTATCACAACTGGCATGGTTAACGCGCTTAATAGCGTCGATAAAAAGACCGTCTGTGAGGCAAACTCAGGGTCTGATTTATATTCTATCGCCAGCAATACCGTATTCACTGCAGATGGCGCTGCGGCACAAATCACCATCACCTGAGCCACCACGCCATGGATGCCCCAAATCCAACATACAAGGGCCGCCAGCAGTGGGCCAGCCAATAATCGCATGCCATTCGATACTAACACCCGGAAATTACGTACATACAACCGCGTACTGGCCAGCTGTGCGCCTAAGGTCACTAATGCCGTTGGTACTAACCCTTGTGCCATCAGATCCATCGATGTCCAAAGCGGTTTGGGCACATCAATGCTCAGCCAGCGACAAAGCAACGCCAGTAATACCGCATAGGTCATGGGCATACGAAAGTTATCCAACACCGCAGCCTTCCACGAGCGATTACTGCTGTTGGCATTCATCACACCAATGGTATTCGTTAACAATTGCTGGATCAGCATCACGACAATTTGCACCGAAAATGCAAAGGCCGTGTGATACATCAACTGCACCAGCGGAATACAGTAATTACCACTGTTGTAAAAACAGACTGAATTGATAAATGCACTACGTTTACTGGCATCCAGTTTTAATATGCGAGCACAACCCAGGCAAACGACCCAGAGCAATGCAAACAACACCAGATTCGCCAGAATCAGATCCTGAAGTAATGCGCTATTCAATTCCGTCTTATAAATCGTGGTAAACAATAGTGCCGGAATAAAAATGTAAAATTGAATTTTGGTTAAGGTGGCGACATTCAGCGGAAACTTTCGCTGTAACAGGTAACCTGCACCAATAGGGATAAAAATGGGTAGGATGATATTAAAGAATAAAAAACTAACAGTCTGCATGCCCCCCTCCGATAAATTAGCAATAAATGGGTTAGCAATAGTAGACGGTTATTACAACACACCTGTCGCGCTATCTTTATGTTTTGTGACAAAAAAGCCGAGATTATTCGATATCGAGATATTTATGCAGTTGAATAGATAAACGCCAATTACGTTGAATACAAACTTCCATCGCCAATGCCGTTGCACGCGGTTTCTGGCTAATAGGTTGTAAGCAGATCACTTTTTGGGAAATATTGATATCTGCTAATAAAGCATCAAGCTGGGTAATGTGTTTCGCGGTTGCGACGGGATGCTTGATTTCATTGGCCCGCAGCAAGGTTTCAGCCAATACCTCATAACCACCCGCCATCTTAATTTTGGGTGATACCGTGACCCAACAAGCGTCATCCGCGCGGATTGGTTGGGTTCCGCTGGTTTCTATCTGTACCCGATAACCATGTGCCAATAATGTTTGCGACAACGCTATCAGATCGTATTCGCAAGGTTCCCCACCAGTGATTACCACATGTTTTGCGGTATAACCTTGTTCGGAAAAACACGACAAGATCTCTTCCGGGCGAAACCAACTCCAGCCAGCTTTAGATTTTTTTACTGTAAATTGCCGGATAGGAATAAGATGATCGGCATCCAGTTCCCATGAATGTTTTGTATCACACCACGAGCAGCCGACTTTACAGCCCTGCAGGCGAACAAAAATAGCCGGTACCCCGGAGAAAAAGCCTTCCCCTTGGATACTCTGGAAAATTTCATTGATGGGATAATGGTTAGTCATCTTTTTTTACCAGAAATGAAAAGACCAATCCCAAAGGATTGGCCTATTCAACGATGTTTATTACTGAATAGAATTATTCAGCAACAACAGCCACTTTAACAGTGGTGTTTACATCAGTGTGCAGGTGAATAACGATGTCGTATTCACCAACGCTGCGCAGAACGCCATCCGGCATGCGAACTTCGCTCTTAGCAACAGCAACACCAGCAGCAGTGATCGCATCAGCGATATCACGGGTGCCAACTGAACCGAACAGTTTACCTTCGTCACCAGCTTTGGTAGCGATAGTTACGTTGGTCAGTGCAGACAGCGCAGCAGCACGAGCTTCAGCAGCAGCTTTAACGTCAGCCAGTTTGGCTTCCAGTTCAGCGCGGCGAGCTTCGAAAGCAGCCAGGTTGTCTTTGGTAGCCATTACAGCTTTACCTTGTGGGAACAAGTAGTTACGAGCGAAACCGCTTTTAACTGTAACTTTTTCACCCAGACCGCCCAAATGAGCGATTTTGTCTAACAGAATAACTTCCATTACCTTTCCTCGGTTTAGGTTGAGTTAGGCCAAGTGCCGATTACTTGTTGTGCAGATCGGTATACGGCAGCAGAGCCAGGTAACGAGCACGTTTGATAGCACGTGCCAGTTGACGCTGATATTTAGCACGAGTACCAGTGATACGGCTTGGTACGATCTTGCCAGATTCAGTAACGTAGTTTTTCAGAGTAACGGTGTCTTTGTAATCGATTTCGATTACACGTTCAGCAGTGAAACGGCAGAACTTACGACGACGGAAAAAACGTGACATGTCGATTATCCTCTATGATGACTGGAATTATTCAGCAGCTTCTTCAGCTTCTTCGGCACGCGCGTCGTCACGACGTGGACGCTCTTCACGTGCTTTCAGCATCGGAGATACTTCAGTCACAGCGTGTTTAGTGCGCATGATCATGTTGCGGATAACCGCATCGTTGAAACGGAAGTTGTTTTCCAGTTCGTCGATAGCGCTCTGCTCAGATTCTACGTTCATCAGAACATAATGAGCTTTGTGCAGTTTGTCGATTGGGTAAGCCAGTTGACGACGGCCCCAATCTTCCAGACGATGGATAGTACCACCAGCAGCTTTGATAGCGCCGGTATAACGCTCGATCATGCCTGGAACTTGTTCGCTCTGGTCCGGATGAACCATGAATACGATTTCGTAGTGACGCATGAGTTGCTCCTTACGGGTTAGTAGCCTTCGTGATGGACCAGTCAAACCGTCGAAGGCAAGGAACTTAAAAAAAGTGACTGATTTTTGAAGGGTCGTATTCTATGCAGCGTATACTTTAATAGCAATCAGATTTTGTTATTTCTCTAATGAATTAGTGCAGAGGTCAGGTTATGCATACACGAACCCGAATGGTCGCACCGGTTGAAGCATTACCGGGCCGTGAAATTCCCATGAAACTGGAACCATTACATTATGTAAAACAGGTCAGCATGCTGCCACCTTATCCGGCTGGATTGGAGATTGCTCATTTCGCCATGGGCTGTTTCTGGGGCGTAGAGCGATTGTTTTGGGAACAACCGGGGGTGTATGTGACAGCCGTCGGTTATCAGGCCGGCTATACACCTAACCCGACGTATGAAGAAGTCTGTTCCGGTTATACCGGCCATGCGGAAAGTGTTCGCGTGGTTTTTGATCCGAAAGTCATTAGTTATGCCAAATTACTAAAATTATTCTGGGAGCATCATGACCCCGCGCAAGGCGCTCGTCAGGGTAACGATATCGGTACGCAATACCGCTCGATGATCTTGACCTGCAACGAATCTCAACAGCAAGAGGCGATCCAAAGTCGCGATCATTATCAGTCGGCTATGTGGGCGTATAATGATTCCCGCACCATTACGACCGAAATCGCTGTAGCACACGATTTTTATTTCGCCGAACAGCACCATCAGCAATATCTGGCGAAAAACCCCGACGGATATTGTGGTCTGGCGGGTATTGGGATTTGTCTGCCGTCGAAATAAGGCGGAAAGAAAAAGGACGCAGAAGCGTCCTTTTTCTTAGTACAAAGTTTTAAACGATAGAAAATTAACGCGAACCAATCTGAACCAGTTGACCTTCCCCACTCACAGCAAAACTCACCGCTGCGGCAGGCACAAAACCGGACTCTCCGGCTGATAAGATCAGCGTATCCGCACCGGCATGGATCGTCGCCGTACCATTCAGGCAGAACAGGATCAGCGCCGTGCTGGTTTCGCTGGCGATGGCTTCTGCACTCAGATTGACCAAGGTAAACGAGAAATCCGCCACCGGGATCGGATAATCGCTGATTGGCCCCAACACCATCGGCCGCATCAATAATTCCGCTGCCGGCTTGGCGACAAAATCCACATTGGCCAGCAAAGCATCAATATCCATATGTTTTGGTGTTAAACCGGCACGCAAGACGTTATCGGAGCTGGCCATCGCTTCCAACCCAACACCTTGCAGATAAGCATGTGGGGTTTTGGCATACAGGAACATCGCCTCGCCTGGCTGCAAGGTAATGACATTCAACAGCAATGGCGCGAACAAGCCCATGTCTTCCGGATAAAACGCAGCTAAACGCAGCACTTCCGCGAACGCTTCTTCATCCTGACGATGCTGTGCCGTCGCCAGCAAGCGAGTCACCGTTTCACGACGCGCATCGCCTTGTAAACGCAATGACGCGGCAAACAACGCTTTTAGCGTCGCATCCGTTGGCTGCTGACAAAAGGCATCGATTTCTGCTTGCAGTGCCGGTAGCGATAGCCCCTGCAGCAGTGAAACGATTTCCGCAAACTCACGGAAACCGTTCATTGCCCGATATGGCGTCAGCGCATAGACCAATTCGGGCTTATGGTTGGGATCTTTAAAGTTACGCTGCGCGTCAGTGAGTGGCACGCCTGCTGCGTTTTCTGCCGCAAAACCAGCTTCAGAACTGGCTTTATCCGGATGCACCTGGATCGATAACGGTTCCGCAGCAGCCAGCACTTTAAACAGATACGGCAGTTCACCAAAATTCGCCTGCGCATCGCCCAGAACAGCGGCGGCATCTTGTTGAATGAAGGCATCTAAACGCAGGGTTTCACCATGCTCGTTGATTAAAGTAGAACAGCCGTTGGGATGAGCTCCCATCCAGATCTCCGCCTGAGGCTGGTGTTCCGGGTTAGCAACCCCATACATCTGCTGGAAAGCCTCTTTACTGCCCCAGGCATAGTTTTGAATTGGGTTCTGCATCCGATAAATGCGGTTAGAGGAAAAACTCATTATGTGTACCTTCTACAGTGTTTGTTAACTACAACACGGGGAATAAACCCGAATGTCATTTCAACCTCAATGTGTCGGTCACATTCCATGAGTGCCCCCCACTGCATAGAATTAGACGCCAACTTTACTTTTGTACCATTCGACTGGTACTGGGTTCGGCTGAATCGTTGATTAAAACACAACGCCACAGCCGATTTTTTGCGATGGATTAATTCAGACGGTAAACCTTAATATTATTAAAGCCCTGCTCTTTCAGATACAACGCCTGCAATTTGCTCATCACGCCACGCTCACAATACAGCAAGTAGGTTTTGCTCTGGTCCAAATCACCAAACTGTGTAGCCAGCTTATAAAACGGTAAATGCAGAACGGTCATACCTTCCGGCGTAAACGGTTTTTCTTCATGTTCATCCGGTGAGCGGATATCCAGAATTACTTCGTTTTCCGTCAAGGAAGAGGTCGTTTCCACTTCCTGCACTTGTGCGGCCGTTTCATTGGCAATGTCACGAATATCCATCACTTTGGCATTCGCGATCACATTATCTAAGATCTCAAAATTGAATTTTTCTTCGTTGGCCAGCACGTCGTCATAACGCGCTTTTACGGTTGGTTTATTGGAAATGACGCCGCAATATTCCGGCATGGTTTCCGCAAATTCCTGTGTACCAATCACTCGTGCCTGATCGATGATGTCTTGCTTATCGCTGACAATCAGCGGGCGCAGGATCAGCGTTTCTGTCACGCGATCAATGACCGACAAGTTAGTGACTGTCTGGCTGGAAACCTGACCGACACTCTCGCCGGTCACCAACGCTTCCACGCCCATGCGCTCCGCCACACGGGAAGCGGCACGCATCATCATACGTTTCAACACAACGCCCATCAGGCCGTTATCGATTTTTTCTAAGATTTCACCAACCACGGGCTCAAAAGGTACGGCGACAAATTTCACTCGGTGCGATTGGCTGTATTTACTCCACAGATAATAAGCGACCTGTTTTACGCCAATTTCATGTGCTGCACCGCCCAGATTAAAGAAGCAATAATGCACACGACTGCCGCGTTTGATGAACAGGTAAGAAGCAACGCCAGAGTCGAAACCACCCGACATCAGGCTTAATACATCTTCTTGTGTGGAGAGTGGATAGCCGCCCAGACCTTTATGAATTGCAGTCACCAAATAGAGCTGATCGTTTTCAATCTGCAGATTGATTTGCAGATCCGGATTCGCGAGTCGCACCCCTTTCGACGGAAAGTTCTGATTCAGACCACCGCCAACATAACGTTCGATTTCGATGGAAGAAAATTCATGTTTCCCTTTGCGTTTTACCCGTACACAGAAGGTTTTATCGGCAATAGTGGAACCATAAACTGCCGCGGTGTGCTCGTAAATGCTGTGCAGATCGGTAAACGGCAGCTGCGTAACTTCCAGAAAAGCCTGAATACCAGGGATGCAGCTTAGGCGTTCCACCAGCTTGTCGCGATTTTCAGGCGCATCATTTTTACTGGACACCATGAGCTTGTCCCAGTCGTTACGCACGGTGACGGTTTCATCCACTTTTTGTAGGACGTTACGGATGTTACCTTGCAAAATTTTCACCATGCGCTGGCGAACGGATTTACTTTTAATGGTGATTTCTGGAAACAGTTTAATGATGAACTTCATGTCAACGCTCGGTTAGCTGGCGAAAAGTGGCGCATTATAATCCAGCCGGTGTCAGAAACTAAGCCTTGTAGGACGAGATCACAGAGTTTCTACGCCTGCAGGGTAGACTAATGGTAAGATAGATAAATTATTTACTTTGATAATCAGAACCCGTCATGGCCGCGAAAAAGACCGAATCATTAAGTTTTGATGCCGCACTCGGCGAGCTGGAACAAATTGTTCAGCAGCTTGAACAAGGCGACCTCCCACTGGAAACAGCACTGAAACAATTTGAACGCGGCATTCAGCTGGCCCGGGTCAGTAAACAAAAATTAGAACAGGCAGAGCAGCAAGTGCAGATCTTGTTACAACAGGGTGAGCAGGAAAAACTGGCTCCTTTTACTGTTGAACAAACCACTCGCTCGAGCGCAGAGGACGAATAAGTGTCATTGCAGACCTTTTCCCAGCACTATCGACAACGCATTGATAGCCTGCTGTTACAGCATATTGAAGCCTTACCCGATCTGTCCCCCAACTTAAAAGCAGCCATGCGGCATGGGCTGGTGTTAGGCGGTAAACGAGTACGACCATTTTTGGTGTATGCCACCGGTTTAATGCTGGGTGTTGAAGAAGCCTTATTAGACGGCCCGGCGGCCGCTATTGAGTGTATTCATGCTTATTCGCTGATCCATGACGACTTGCCAGCGATGGATGACGATGATCTGCGTCGCGGTCATCCAACCGTACACAAAGCGTTTGATGAAGCGACCGCCGTGCTGGCAGGTGATGCGTTACAAACACTGGCCTTCTCAATTCTGGCCGATCATCCATTCCCAGACTGCTTACGCACGCAACAAGTCAAAATGCTGAGCGCGTTAGCACAGGCATCCGGTTATGCCGGTATGTGTGGTGGTCAGGCTCTCGATCTGGCCGCTGAAGGCCAGCATGTTGGCTTGCAGGCACTGGAACAAATTCACCGCCATAAAACCGGTGCATTGATTGAGTGTGCGGTGCAATTAGGCGCGTTGTGTCAGCAGAATGTGACAGCGGAGACACTGTCGGCACTGAAAACCTATGCGGCGGCAATCGGTCTGGCGTTTCAGGTGCAAGATGACATTCTGGATGTGGTCAGTGATACCGAAACGCTGGGTAAACCGCAGGGTTCAGATCAAGCTTTAGAGAAAAGCACCTACCCTGCCCTGTTAGGTTTAGATGCCGCCCGTGAACTGGCGCGTGATTTACACCAACAGGCACTTGCGGCACTGCAACCACTGCCTTACAACACTGAAATATTGTCTGCGTTCGCCGATTACATTATCGAGCGCGCATATTAATATCGGATAATAACAAACCCATGACGATTGATATGACCGAATATCCAACGCTGGCATTAGTGAATTCACCAGCGGATCTGCGGCAATTCCCGGAAGAGCGTTTAACCCAGTTATGTCAGGAACTGCGGACGTTTTTACTGCATTCTGTCAGCCGTAGCAGCGGCCATCTGGCATCCGGGCTCGGTGTCGTAGAACTGACCGTCGCATTACATTACGTCTATCAGACTCCTGTAGATAAACTGGTGTGGGATGTTGGTCATCAGGCCTATCCACATAAAATTCTGACTGGTCGCCGTGATCAGATGGAAACGATCCGCCAAAAAGGTGGGATCCACCCTTTTCCGTGGCGCGAAGAAAGTGAATACGACCCGCTGAGTGTTGGTCATTCCAGCACCTCAATTGGTGCCGCATTAGGTATGGCTGTCGCCGCAAAACGTCAGGGACTGGATCAAAAAGTTGTTGCCGTGATTGGTGATGGTGCGCTGACAGCCGGTATGGCATTTGAAGCGCTGAATCATGCCGGTGACCTGCATGAAGACATGCTGGTTATCTTAAATGATAACGAAATGTCGATTTCGGAAAACGTCGGAGCACTGAATAACCATCTGGCAAAATGGTTATCTGGATCGCTTTACACCACTTTGCGAGAAGGCGGCAAAAAAGTCTTATCCGGCATGCCGCCTGTGAAAGAGCTGGCGCGACGTGCCGAAGAACACATTAAAGGCATGGTGATCCCAGGCACCTTGTTTGAAGAGCTGGGCTTTAACTACATCGGCCCGATTGATGGTCACGACATTAAAGCGTTAGTAAAAACGCTGAAAAATATGCGTCAGCTGAAAGGCCCACAACTGCTGCACGTGATGACCAAAAAAGGCAAGGGATATGACCCGGCCGAAAAAGACCCTATCGGTTATCACGGAGTGCCGAAATTTAACCCCGAAGATGACTGTTTGCCGAAAAGTAAAAGCAGCAAACCAACCTTCTCCAACATTTTTGGGCAATGGTTATGCGATACCGCTGCCGTAGATAACAAACTGGTCGGGATCACCCCGGCGATGCGTGAAGGCTCCGGCATGGTTGAGTTTTCACAGCGATATCCTGACCGTTATTTTGATGTCGCGATTGCCGAACAGCACGCAGTGACATTTGCTGCTGGGCTTGCCATCGAAGGTATGAAACCGGTAGTGGCGATGTATTCCAGCTTTACACAGCGCGCTTACGACCAGATCATTCATGATGTGGCGATCCAGAATCTGCCTGTGTTGTTTGCCATTGACCGTGCCGGTTTAGTCGGTGCCGATGGCCCGACGCATCAGGGCGCTTTTGATATCAGTTTCCTGCGTACTGTGCCCAACATGGTGATCATGACGCCATCGGATGAAAACGAATGTCGCTTAATGCTAACCACCGGTTATCAGCTAAACCAACCAGCGGTAGTTCGTTACCCACGCGGTAGTGGCTGTGGTGCTACTATTAGTGCTGAGCTTGATACCTTACCCATTGGCAAAGGACGTATTAAACGCCAGGGTCAAGGCATTGCCCTGCTCTGTTTTGGCACGCTGTTACATCAAGCCAAAGCAGTAGCAGAAAAGCTGGATGCCACGCTGGTCGATATGCGTTTCGTCAAACCGCTGGATACTGAGCTGCTGAAAACTATTACCGCACAACACGATATTCTGGTAACCGTGGAAGAAAATGCAATTCAGGGCGGTGCTGGCTCGGCAGTAAACGAGTGGATGATGACACAACGCTTGTTAAAACCAGTGTTGAATATCGGTCTGCCCGATCGCTTTATTGAACAAGGCACTCAGGAAGAGATCTATCACGATCTGAGACTGGACAGTGCTGGCCTTGAACAGCAGATCAGAGACTTTATGGCGTAAAGAATTACGCAGTTCCAATAACATAAAGGCTCCGATATGGAGCCTTTATTAATGAATATCAGACTAACCGTTTACCATCAGCATCTACCACCTTTTCACCATCTTCTTTGGTGAATGCACCTTGTTGCGCCTGAGGCAAAATATCCAACACCTCTTCAGATGGACGACACAGCTTAGTACCTAACTCAGTTACCACAATCGGGCGATTGATCAAAATCGGATGCTGCATCATGAAATCGATCAACTGTTCATCGGACCATTTAGCATCATCTAAACCCAGCTCAACGTAGGGGTCGCATTTCTTGCGCAGTGCTTCACGCACACTGATACCCATATCAGCGATCAGTTTAACCAATGTCTCACGCGTCGGTGGTGTTTCCAGATACAAGATCACATTGGGTTCGATACCGGCATTGCGGATCATTTCCAGCGTGTTACGCGATGTGCCGCATTTTGGATTGTGGTAAATAGTCACTTCAGACATGGTCAGTTCCTTTCATGTACTTCCGATATAAGTTATCCCGAAAGCATAACACAAAGCGGTGTGGTAACAGCAGCCAACACCGTTGAGAGTAACAGGCTGGTCGCCATGACCCCTTCCATGGTTTTAAACTGCCGTGCCATCAAATAGACATTCACACCGGTAGCGATAGAAGCCAGCAGCACAATGGCCTGTGTTTCCATGCTCGGTAACCCAATCAGACGCGCAATCGCCCATGCAGCCAATGGATGCCCGATTAATTTCAGCACACAAACACTGATCGATTGCCCCCAGTTGCCGCCAATGCCATATTCCGCTAAACCCATTCCCAACGACAACAAGGCCATCGGAGCCGCAGCACCGCTGATCATGCCGACGGTATTATCAATCAATAACGGTAATTTCCACCCGGTTAACCCCCAGGCGGTACCGGTTAAGATGCCGAATACAATCGGGTTTTTCAGTACACTTTTCACTGTATGGAAAAAGCCGCGAAACGAGAAACTGCCGTGTTTGGCCAGCTCTACAGAGACAGTGACCAGCGTCCATAAAATCAGCGAGTTAAACACCAATACCAGCGCAACCGATGGTAACGCCGCGTCACCTAGCATCATTTTTGCCAGCGGCAAACCCAGCATTGAATTGTTGGAAAAAATTCCGCCCAGAGCAAATACCGACTGTGATACACCGTCGAGCTTAAATAGTTTCCAGGCCATGAAACGGCCCAAGATAAAAACAATAAAGCAGCCACCAAAAAACGCGATCAACAGACGAGCATCTACCGGCGGTAATTTGGAGAAATCACTCATCAGATGGAACAGCATCGCTGGTAAGGCGAGTGAAAAGACAAATCGGGATAATGACTCTGACATCACTTTCGGCCACTGTGCCCAGCGCATCACGCCATAGCCAATAAACACCAGAATAAACAAGGGTGTTGAAAGATAGATTTGATGTAATAAAGCGGACATGGCATCACCACCGAAAAACGGGAGGCAAAGTCTAACATGAGCTATATCACAAATATTGCGCCATATTAACTTTCAAACGAAATCTACCGAATATCCGAACGCGGTGCCAAGCCTGATTTATGCCCGACAAACTGATATGCTAGACAAAATATATAAACTCAATTGAACCGCAGGAGTTTCGGGTCATGCGTAAATTCACATGGTGGCAGGCACTCTGGCTATCATTCTTTTCCCGACAGTTATACCAATCCGTTGCCAGACAGTGGCGTGGTATTGGGTCATTATACCTGTTGATCCTCTCCGCACTGGTCGTCTTACCAGTTACAATGGAGATCCGGGCTGATTATCTCGCCTTTGTTGAAAACGACCTGCCATTGTATCTCGATGAATTACCTGAGCTCACCATTCAGAATGGCACAGCTTCAACACCGGAAGATCGCCCTTACATCATCAATGAGAAAGGTACGACTGATCCGTTTATTGTGGTGGATACCAGCGGTAAAATTACCGATTTGGAACAAACCTCGCCTCCAGTATTGATTACTGCTGACCGTCTGTATATCCGTAAAAGTGATGTTGAAACCCGCTCATTTGATTTTTCAACTTTTCCCGATATGACCATTGATCGTTCGTTGATTGAGCGGTTTATGACAACCACCAGTAAATTTGTACCACCATTTACCTATCTGATTCTGGTTACTTTCGCTTGGTCATGGCGGATCACACAAGCCATGGTGTATGCCTTACTTGCTGGCTGGTTCGCTAGAAAACAAGGCTTCAGCATGCGTTATCCCTCATTCGTCCGGATCAGTGCTGTCGCACTAACACCGGCTATTTTGATTGATATGCTGCTGGGTATCTTGGGCTTACCACTACCTTTTGCCAACGTGTTATTCATGGTATTGGAAGTGATGTATTTACGGTTTGCCATACAAAGCATCAGCCAGTTACCGACCGATAAACACGATGATGAAAGCTC
Organism: uncultured Tolumonas sp.; assembly: GCF_963556105.2. Lineage (NCBI taxonomy): Bacteria > Pseudomonadati > Pseudomonadota > Gammaproteobacteria > Aeromonadales > Aeromonadaceae > Tolumonas > uncultured Tolumonas sp. The sequence continues at coordinate 818,992 of NZ_OY829944.1, read as the reverse complement.
AATCATCGCGTAATGACTCGAATATCAGGCAAAAAAAAGGGAAGCAATTACGCTTCCCTTTTTTATTCACTGAATGTATTTGATTAATCCTTATAAATCTTCGGATTAAACAAATCACGTAACCAGTCACCCAACAGATTGATCACCAGCACCAACAGCACAAGACAGACACCAGGGAATGCCGTGATCCACCATGAACCGGAGAAGATATAGTTAAAGCCAATACTGATCAGCGAACCCAGTGATGGTTTATCGACTGGCATCCCTAACCCTAAGAATGACAACGCCGCTTCCGACATAATGGCGTTTGCCACTTGCACGGTAGAAATGACCAAAATCGGCGACAAACAGTTCGGCAGAATATGACGGAACATGATGCGTGGCGCTTTAAAGCCCATCACGCGCGCCGCTTCAACATACTCTTTTTTCTTCTCGGCCAGCACGGATGCTCGAACAGTACGCGCATATTGTGGCCATTCAGAAATACCGATGATCAACACCAACATCAGAATGGCATATTTCGAATAGAAATCGCCGCCCAAGGTCGCCTGAAAAATGGCTGATACGATGATCGCCACCATCATGGTTGAAAACGACAATTGAATATCCGCCAGACGCATCAGCAAGTTATCGATACGGCCACCGACATAACCGGCAACCAAACCGACAACAACACCAATCGCTAATTGCAAAGCGACCGCAAACAAACCAATAACCAGGGAAATTCGTGAACCATAAAAAATGGTACTCAAAATATCGCGGCCCTGATTATCCGTGCCCAAGAAGAACTTGGCATCACCACCTTCCATCCATGATGGCGGCATTTCGGCATCCATGATGTCATAGGTCGATGGATCATACGGATTATGCGGTGCTAACCACGGTGCTAATGTCGCCAGCACCACGTAGCAGATAAACACCAAAAAACAGAAGATGGCGACTTTGTCTTTCAGAAAGTAGTAAACCAGATCTGACTGACGGAAACGCTGCCAACGACTCATAGTTGCTTGTTGTGACATCTTAGCCTCCCTTGGACGTCAGTTTGACTGTTGGGTTGATCAAGCCATACAGCAGATCGACCAAGGTATTCGTGACCACAAACACCAGCCCCACGAAGATAACGTAAGCGGTGATCAGTGGCGTATCAACGCGCGTAATCGCTTCCAGAAACAGAAAGCCAGTACCCGGCCATTGGAATACCGTTTCTGTCAAAATGGTGTAAGCGACCATCGAACCGATTTGCACACCACCCACCGTGATCAGTGGCAGCATGGTATTTTTCAGGGCATGACGGAACCAGACTTTGTTTTTATCTAAGCCCTTCGCCCACGCAAACTTAACGTATTCAGCACTCAGTGCTTCCAGCATTTCCGAGCGCACTAAACGAATAAACAGCGGCAGCATGATGGAGGAAAGTGCAATCGATGGCAGTAGCAGGTGCTTTAAGCCATCAATGGTAAATAAGCCAGATTGCCAGCCCAGCACATTCACTGTTTCACCCCGACCATAGGATGGCAACCAACCCAGTTGGATGGAAAAAATGTACATGAGCAAAATAGCAGTCAGGAACACCGGTACAGAAATACCGATGGTGCTGATCCCCATAATAAGCTTACTGCCCAACCCGCGTGGGCGAATGGCGCAATAGACACCTAAAGGGATCGACAACAAGATGATCCAGCAGGTCGCAGCGAACACTAACTCCAGTGTTGCCACCAGCTTACTCAGAATGATATCCAGAGCCGGCTTTTTAAAAATAAATGAAGTTCCCCAATCGCCGTGCATGGCATGAGTCAGGAAACGGGAATACTTAATCATGAAGGGATCATTCAACCCCAACTGATTTCGCAATACTTCACGCTGCGCTTCAGACACACCTTGTCCGACCATTTCGCGCAACGGATCGCCTAAATTATCCTGAATAGCAAACGCTACCAGACTGATCACAAACATTACTACGATGGCTTGCGCCAAACGTTTAAACAAAAAAGTCAGCATGCACGAAGATCCTGCATCTTAATAAAAAACGGATCGAGGGCAGCATCAACGATGCCGCCCTTTAATCACAATTACTCTTTAACTTTCAGATCGCCGTAGTATGGGAAATCCAGACCATTAACGATTGGTTTGATATCCAGCTTGGTTTTGGCAGCCCAAGACAGGTTCTGCCATTCCAGAGGCAGGTAAGCGGCATCTTTGATTAACAGTTTTTCAATCTGTTGCAGCATAGCTGTGCGTTTAGCAACATCCACTTCCGCATTCGATTGCGCAATCAGCTTATCCACTTCGGCATTTGAGTAACCGCCGCAGTTGTACTGACCTTTACCGGTTTTCGCATCTTTGGTTTGCACCAGATACTCAAAATAGTTACCAGAGTCTTGCGTATCAGACTGCCAGCCGATCAACTGCATGCCAGCATCACACTTGTCGTATTCAGGCCAGTATTGTGCTTTCGGCATAGTTTTCAGTGTGACTTTGATGTTGATCTTAGACAGCATGTTAGCAACAGCTTCAGCGATCTTAGCGTCATTGATATAACGGTTGTTGGTCGCGATCATGGTGATCTCGAAACCTTTTTCCTGGCCCGCCGCTTTCATCAGCTCTTTCGCTTTCGCCAAATCATATTGCGGCACCAGATCAGCAGTATGACCCAAATAACCTACAGGACTCATTTGACCAGATGGGGTTGCGAAACCCTTCATGATCTTATCCACGATACCTTTTTGGTTAACAGCCAGATTTACCGCTTCACGTACACGCTGATCTTTGAATGCCGGAACTTTGTTCTGGTTTAATTCAAACATCACGATACGGTTACTGGTTTCTGTCACCATCTGCAGATTGCTGTCAGACTGAACACGTTTCTGATCGTTTGGTGCAACCGGTGCAATCATGTCAACATCGCCAGACAGTAAAGCGGCAACACGGGTTGCATCTTCTTTGATTGGCACGATAGTCAGATGGTCAACATTGCCTGGTGATTTTTTATCCCAGTAATCTTTATTGCGTTCCAGTGACAGCTTCACGCCCTGTTCACGAGAAACCAGTTTGAATGGGCCTGTACCAGAAACATGGTTTGCCGCGTAGGTGTTAGCCGCTTTAACGATTTCGTCTTTAGCTTTACCGTCTTCGGTTTTACCGCTATAGAACTTAGAGTCCATGATGAACAGGTAAGTTGCATTCTGCAGCACCAATGGGTATGGCACTTTGGCAACCAAGTCGACGGTATAATCGTCTACTTTTTTCATACCGTCATAGACTTCAAACAGACCTTTATAATCTTCTGATTTCAGAATGCGGTTGTAAGTCCACACCACGTCGTCAGCCGTGAACGGATTACCTGAATGGAATTTCACGCCTTTACGCAGGTGGAAACGGACAGTTTTGGCGTCCACTTGTTCCCAAGACTCTGCCAGACGGCCTTCAAACTTCATGTCTTTGGTAAAACGAACCAGTGGGTCAAAAGACATGTGGGCATATTGCAAAATACCGCCAGACAGCTGCTCATAGATATCCAGTGATTCTGGATCAGCATCCAGCGCCACTTTTACATCCGCAGCATATAAAGGCATGCAAACACCTGCAGCCAGCAACAAAGCAGCAATTTTGCTCATTCCTGTTTTCATCAATTAGCTCCCTATTTTAATTAATATGCAGACTGATTCACGGCTGCCGTTTCTTCCGCGATCTGTAACCCAGCGCGGCTCATACCTTTAAATTCCGGCATCAATGAAATCAGCTTACGGCTGTACTCATGCTGTGGTGACACGAACAGATTTTCTGTTTTCGCCACTTCCAGCAAAGTTCCTTTTTGCATCACACCAATACGGTCACACATCTGGCGGATCACCGGCAGATCGTGACTGATAAACAGCATGGTGAGTTTGAGTTCCTGCTGCAGATCTTTCAGCAGATTGAGGATCTGCGCCTGTACCGAGACATCCAATGCAGAAGTCGGTTCATCACAAATCAACAAACGAGGACGAGTTGCCAGCGCACGCGCAATCGAAATACGTTGACGCTGACCACCTGAAAATTCATGCGGATATTTCACACCCGCTTTGCGGCCAAGCCCAACGTGATCAAGCAGATCGCCGACAATTTCTTGCACCTGACGCTCATTTTCCGCCAGATTATGGAAGCGGATCGGCTCGGCAATAATATCGGCCACTTTCATACGTGGGTTCAGAGACGAATATGGGTTTTGAAACACCATCTGCATTTGACGGCGGAACGGACGACGCTCTTTTTCACTTTTCAGCGCAGTCAGGTCAATGCCTTCAAAAATGATCTTCCCTTCATGCGGTGGATACAAGCCGGTGATCACGCGAGCAATCGTTGATTTACCGGAACCAGATTCACCAACCAAACCGAAGGTTTCACCTTCCTGAATTTCAAAGCTGACATGATTGTTCGCCTGCACGTATTCACGACGCGATGGGAACATAGAATCTTTGGTCAAAAAACGCAGGCTAACATTATCGACCTGCAACAAAGCACCGTGGTAATCACGTTGCTCTTGACGCTGCCCCAACCAATGCGTTTTCAGATCGATCGAATGCAGAGGTTCTGCCGATTCAATATAAGACACCAGAGGGAAACGAACTAATTTGACGTCAGAACGCGGTACTGCCGAAATCAGACTTTGTGTATAAGGATGTTTCGGTGCACCCAACACTTGTTCTGTCGTACCGATTTCAACTAAGTCACCACGATACATAACGGCAACACGGTCAGTGATGTTCGACACCACACCCATGTCATGCGTGACCAGCATGCAACCAACCTGACGCTCTTTACACAGTTTACGAATCAACTGCAGGATCTGATCCTGAATGGAAACGTCCAACGCAGTGGTTGGCTCATCAGCAATGATCAAATCAGGGTCGCAAGACAGCGCAATAGCAATCACCACACGCTGCCGCATCCCGCCAGAGAATTGATGCGGATATTGTTTAATCCGCAGTTCCGGTTGTGGAATACCAACGGCCTCCATCAACTCTAATGCTTTTTCAAACGCTTCATCGGCTTTCAGCTCGGTATTCGCCAGCATGGTTTCGACCAATTGCTGCTCTACCGTGAAAAGCGGATTCAGCGAGGTCATAGGATCTTGAAAGATGAAACCAATCTTCGCACCGCGGATCTCGCGGATCGCATCCGGTGGCAAATCTGAAATTTTTTCACCATTCAGGAAAACATCGCCACGCGCAATGCGACCAGGTGGGCTTAGCAAATCAATGACCGCATTGCCGATGGTCGATTTGCCTGCGCCTGACTCACCAACCACACCCAGGATCTCGCCTTTTTCAATTGAGAATGACAGATCTTTCACTGCCGCCATCACGCCATGACGCGAAGGATATTCAATTCTTAAATTTCTGACTTCCAGCAGGGACATCCGTCAACCTCTAATCTTGCAACGAAAAACACTGTATTCGGAGACCAGAAGTGCACACTTCAGGCCAAGATAAGCGATCTATCTTATAAGGAAGATAAATTCATAGAAACAACAAAAAACAGGATTACATTCCATAAGATTAGCTATCTCACAGAATTAAATAAAAATGATGATAAATTGCGTTTTTTTTAAGACAAGAAACATAAAACAGCGTTTTAAGTTCATAATTTAGAGAGCAATGATTGAATCCGACTTACTTTTTGCGAAAATTTTTAACCATTAAAAAACATATTTGCAACGTATCAATCATAATACTCAGAATAAAAATGAGCTATTTTAGTGCAGCTATTTTTAGATAGAGCAATGGATCTATTAGCTACTGAGTAAATCCAATGGGTCGGGGATTGATGCATTAACATATAAAACATCAAGATCAGATAGCGAAAAATCAGTTCCCGATCTTTCTACTAATAGTGGCTGTGATCCGTCGATATTCTGAAGAATTAAAGCCAATGAGGTATCGCCTGTATCCAACACAGCCGCAGGATCAATAGGTATTGAACTGCTTATATTTTCTGTGTTTCCAGCATGCACATGCGAACATCGAGTCTCAAGATCGATGCAAAAAATCGAACATAATAAAAAACCCTCTATCTGACTGGATTAAATAGAGGGTTTATAAGCTCAACTTATGTCTAACATTAATTTTCGTGTATGAATTGATACTCTTTCTTCGGCATTGTCGTGCCGGTTGTTAACGTGGTGCCAGTAACTGTAGTTCCATTTAGATCACCAGGCCCGCCAAGTAAACGAATCTTTTTATCGCTACCTACGTAAATCGATAAGTTTTCAATGAGCAAGTTATTAGTGTTTTTGAAAGGAGATGGATCTGTATTAGTGCCCGATGAACTGTATGTACCATAGTGCATATTCATTGAATATACGCGTGTAGTACCAATTGAGGTTCCTAACGAACAAACATCCTGACTTTGCGATGCTTCCGGCACGAAAGAACTAAAATACAACGTTCCGTCAACCACAGCACCAGAGCCAAAAACCTTTTCGCCAGTTCCAGTAAGCCAATAGACCCAACCATTTGCTCCGGTTAATCCTGCAAGAACATCAAAATCTGCCGTATTGGGCATAGTAGTAATATCATATAAATTACTTATAACTATTGCTGCTGGTTTAGTTGAAGCAGCCAAATATGAGCCAATTTGATAGTCTCGCAACATGAAATAAGCATTTTTGACAATCTTTTCAGAAATGGGATATTCACGATCGCCACTACCCAGTAATACGGCATCAAATGGCATTTCTGAATAGGAATATGTTGAATCACTATTTTTGGTAATTTTCTTGTTAATCGTACGGACAATCATCGGTGCATAAAAAAACCGACGATCCTGATTCGCAATGCTGTCACTACCAAGAGATGCAAACTTGAACATAGACCATTTTGTTTTATCCGTACCGCTCATGTCCATGCGCCATACATTACCACCGGTATCTGTCGCATATAATCTGTCGGAAACCCCATCACCGTCACTATCCATTAATGCGACCCCTCCCGGCATGCTATCAACCATTGTCGTCATCTGTAGATTGGTTGATGATGTTGCATCAGGAGAAACTTTGAATTTCAATGCGCCTGTATCGGCATCAACAATGTAAATCGCATTACCAACCGCACTGGTTCCAGCCCCAGTATATCCACCTGTAAAAATAACAACGGAGTTAGCCTCTCCAGGAATTTTAGTCACTTGAGGTGTCGACCAAGTATAAGCTAAACGATCGAAGCCAGACGTTATTCCTCCTGTAATAATCCATTTAAGTGATGGTGAATTAGGGTTAGTTACATTAAGAGCATAATAACTACGACCGCCCTGCCGCTGCCCAATAAATACCCAGGCTTTATCACCACTACCACCACTCGTTATAAGTCCATCATTATTATTGTCTAATATGTAGCTAATCGCATTACCATCAAGCCCATACAGATGAGAATTAGAAGTATCATTTTCACGTAAAGTCATCTGATTTTTTAATAATGGATAAGGAATAAATGCCCATGATTCATCAACCGTATCGCCAGAATCTTTAAACATATGCAGGAAACCAGCATTTGTTCCAACTACAATTCGCAAATCTGGATTTGTAGCGCCAGTGGATTGTCCATAATTAATAACTAGTGGCTTACTATGCATCATATCAGCCAGAATTGTTTTCCGGTTTGCAGATGTAGTAGTACCATCCACATCCTTCCCCAAAATCCAATTAATTTGGGTATCAATTTGGGTTGTATCTGCGACATCTAAGTCGGTTACTAATTGTGTATCTGAACCAGCAATAGTGGTCAGGTTTGTTCTATTTAAAGCTGTAAGTGTTGTGCCATTATTTGTATATATGGTTCTGTTTGTTTTGTTAGCCAGCATACTTTGTACACCGCCTTTTTCTATTGAACCGCCATCGCCATTATCAGTTGACCAAACAGTGGTAGCGGAAGAATTTATTTTTCCTTCACTTGAAATTGCAGCCTCATCATTTTTGTCAACAATATAGCCTTTTGTATCTGAGTATTTTAATTTCTTTATATTTCCAACCCAAGCAGGGCCATCTCCTGGTACAAATATAGAATAGTAAAGATTATTAAGGTATTGAGAGCGATCCATGGTACTGCTAGCAGTGGTTGGTGCCAGCATTGAATATTGACCAGATAATATATCGATAAGAATATTGCGCAATGCATCACCCAATGCAGTTGCATCTGCAGCACCATAATATTTACCTCCGCCTTGAGTTGCAGTTGCTGTTAGCAATGCTTGTGCATTAACCATCGCATCATTACCAAAACCAATTGTGTATGTTGAAACACTTTGAGTTCCACTCAGGCTTGCACTTTGATCTTTGTTTTTTAAATATCCAGCCAATGATGGTAAATAACTAGTTCTTAATGCACTACCCTCGTAGTAGTTCATAGACTTACCCCAATCAGCTAATTCTGCATTGGTAAGTTTGGTGTTATTTATATATTCACTGGTTATAAGCGCATTAGCCGCTGTATCGTGTGTTGGTTCACCATCAGTAATTAATATGATATATCCATGATTATGGCAACTATCAAAAGGAGTTTTATATTGAGTCAATCCTGCTAACATTGCTGTGGGATCATAAGGTGGCGTGCCATTCCATTTACCTTTCCATACACTACCACCCTGCCAATAATGGGTAACCTCATAGAAGGTTTCAGATAATGGAGTCCATGTTTCAGCTGATAAGCTATTTACAGTATCAATCAGTGCTTGCCGATAACCCGCATTAGTGTCAGTTGTACTCGCTGTATCGTTAGCATTTTTTGATGCAAAAACAATACGTCCACCATCATCTGTACCCGGCGTATTGCTCGCATTGTTATTCATATTAAAAGTAGTTAAACCGTAGTCAACTGACGGTGTTGAAGTAATAAGGTCAGCTATGGTTTTTTGAGCAACTGCAAGACGAGTACTTGTTTGAATTCGACCAGTGTAATACCAGTCGACATAGTCGCTCGTATATAAATAACTCGCTGTAGCAGTAGCAAAACTGGCCTTGGTGCCCGTGGTTCCATAAGCAGCATTCATGTTGCTAAAAGAGCCATTTAAAGGATAACCTGAGATTGAAGGCGAACCAGGGTTAGCCATATCAGATTTTGTTATATCCATCTGACAATCTACATAATCGTTAGCATTTGTTCTTAAATCTTGCCAACGCCACTTATTTCCTTGTTTTTGTACACTACGAAAATGATCTGCATAAAATCCAACTGAATTAAGCGCAGTAACAGATGCATTGCAATTATTATATTGTGTATAAAAAAACTGTGATGAATTTGATTGTGGAACTGTACCATCAGTTGACCAGAATATTTTTGTATAGGTGGTTGTAGGCGTAAATGGAACTGATGCATCAACTGAACTGTCCATGCTTCCAGAATTATCAAAAATAATCATAACCCTAGGCTGGACACCAGCTTGCGTGCTGAGATCAAGAACATATAATTCAGTATCATCGGCCAGAACAGATTTAGTTTGCATTACAAAACTGAATATTACACCGACTAGGATGGCTTTAAGAAATGCACTCATATTAACCTCCTTAGCCACCACTATTTGATAACAATGGTTGCTCAATATTAAGGGTCATTTGTAACCAACCCATATTACTTTTAGCAAATGTGGTGCTATTATTCGCATCAACATAACGACAATTTTTAGTAGCAGTATCACTATTTGCATTAAACCGTCGTTTACATGTGACTTCTGCTCTTAATAGTAAGGGAATGACATTGTCAGAGCCGGTAGTCACACTACTCGATGCCGGCATCGTAGATAATGTACCCGCCAGATTATTAATCACCATAACCTCTTGCATAATTCCCGTTAAAGTTTGCTCAGCACTATTTCTATCTGTAACAGCACCGATCATTTTTAGATCTTCTCGCGCCCATTGCATAACGGACACTGCAATTAACGTTAGAGGAATAATGAGAATCAGTGCACCTGCTAATACCATTCCATTTTTTTTAAGTTGAGTTTTCATTGTGTGCTATCTCCACTATTGTTAAATATAACCGTGGATTGCAACAATAACCGACGGTAATTATCCGCTGGAGTATAAGATATATCACCTAACGCATATGTATTTTGGTTTACATATTTATTGCTAACATCTATAGATCGGACTAATAAGAATAATCTAGCCCCTAAAACTCTTCGTTCATCCCACTGTTGTTGTGTCACGTTTTCTGGTGCAATATATGAATCAATAACACCATCTGGTGTTATTGTACTATCAATTGCAAATAAAATACGTATCCGTTCAATGCCGCGAACTATTGCTGTATCTTGTATCGAATCCGTGAGATACATCATGTGCAATTCAGGCACTGAATTTTGAGAACTAATATAGTAAATATGGCGAATATATTCCCATACCTGACGGTTTGGCATAGCAGTTATTGTTGGTCGAGTTTCTGAACCTTTAAAAAAATTTAATGCTTGTATATTCGCTGCTATATAAAAATGACTTGAATCCAGTGCTGTTGCATCAGCTATTGAATTACCTTGAGCTCTTTTGATATCAATAATGTCAGAATCAGGAGAAAAAGCGGCGCCTGAAGCCAGATTAATACAAGCGAGAGAAGACCCTTTGCTACCACTAGCATTAACATGGAGAGTCCATGCAGAACGAAGATTACCTGATGCGCTAGGAAAGCTACCGATACTTCTGGAGTCAAGGCAATCACTACTCGAACTTAATGTGCTTGCTGCAGTACTAAGAGTAACACCAGCCCCCAACGATAGAGGTACGCCAGTATAATCACCCCAAAACCCGGCCATACGAAGATCACGTAACAGCAGATTCATTCCAATTCTGCCATTTTCCTGTAATTCACCATTATCCAGAGAATCTTGTGTTGTCTCATTAGAGATAACATAAAGAGACATTAAACCACCAAATATGAACAACCCAATGACGATAGCAATCATCCATTCGATTAGCGTATATCCATAATTCCGCTTCATAGAACTGTCCTTACCACATACTGCCGGTGGGTTTTTCCTCCCGTTCCACATGAGGTATTTGCTGTATTCTGTAATGTCCCATTCAGTTCTTCACGATCTTGCCAACTGATCGTTATGGTGACATTAGCGGCATTCTGACTCGTAATACGACTTAGTTGCAGGCACCCAACAGGAGAATTCATAACATTACCAGTGCCCGTAACTGAAGCTCCGCGTAGTTGTTCCTGAAAACTGTATATGTCTAGATTAACCAAATCACTTTGCGAGCAGTTAGTCATAAGGCCACTGGTTTGTGCACAAGAAGGTATAGTCAGTGAAGAACCAGATACTGTAGCTGAGTAAGTTGAACTGCTCCCAGCCAGTTGTTGTGTAATCCAGGCTGTTTTATTAAGACGCAAACGGTCTTGTAGATCGGTTGCAATATACATAGCAACTGTTCGCTGACGCGCGTCATAAGAGGAATATTTAGAAACACCCTGTAATACAATTAATCCCAGTAGACTCACAGACAAAACAACAGCAGCAATCAGGACCTCTATCAAAGTGAATCCGCGCTGATATTTTTTTGCTGTGTTATTACTGAGAGTCATAGCCCATCTCCTTACTCAATTCCAGCAATTACTGCTGCTTGAGCTCGTTTTGGTACCATTCTGAGTGAGTGTATATGTCGCACAATCACTGTCCGAGGCCTGAGTACCACTAGCGGTTGCAGTCAAGGTGTATGTCGATGTCGTTGGTGTTGCAATGGTTATTGTGTAATACCCATTTGTGGTGGTGTAAGTGGCCGCAGATGTCGCCGTTAACCCTAGCTGAAACAAGCTTCCATATTGATTGTTATCGAGATAATAACGCTCCTCTAAGTTAGCCAAACGAATCAATGTAGAGCTAGCTTCAGTTCTGTGGCTGGTCAAAATATGCCGCATATAACTAGGGTATGCGACTCCAGCCAATACAGCTACAATCGCTACAGCAATCATCAATTCTATCAACGTGATCCCTGCTAATTTACGCATAGGCTCCTCTTGACAACCATGCCTTTATATGCTTACGCTTTAATTCTAGTGCAAGAAGGCGTTTCAGGAAGGTAAAGAAAAGGAAATATTTCAAATGAAAAATATGGAATAACGATGGCACTATGCGGTTCAATAAATCTGCCATACTGATTATATAGTTTCTGATTTTAGCTATGGTAGGCGGGTATGTGGTGGTATCGAGGCTTTACATTGATCGAGCTGCTCATCACGATTGTGATCGGAATAATATTGCTAGCGGTTGGACTACCCGCTATGCGGCAATTTATCGTGTCATCAGCTGTTGAACAGGAATCAAGTTCTCTATATAACGCAATTCATTCCGCTCGCAGCCAAGCTCTCGCATTAAATCAGGATGTTGTTATTTGTTATGCAAATACGTCTAATACATGTGTCACGACAGGGATTAACCATCTATTGATGTTTGTCGATAAAGATAAAAATGGTGCTCTAAACACCGGTAATGCCGATCCTGATGTTGTTTTATTAAGCGGCGGCACAATCAACAGCAGTATAGTAATCAGCACAACCCAGTCTAATTACCGGTTTACGCAAGAAGGCGTTTTACGTAGTAGTGGGACTCTGACGTTATACAATAATGACTATAGTTGCACCGCCCGTAAAATTATTGCATCGTTATCGGGAAAAGCGCAGCTTTGTGACAACAATAAAGCAGGGGTTGGTGGCTGCCCAACTGGCAGTTATTGCCCATAGAATTACATAAAAAAATAGCCTAACAGCTGCATCACCAGCAACCCAAACAACCCAGCCAACACATCATCAACCATGATGCCTAAACCGCCTTTAACGTAGCGGTCTAACCAGCGGATCGGCCATGGTTTGATGATGTCAAAAAAGCGAAAGATCAAGAAACCAGCCAGTAGCCAAAGTAAACCTTTGGGGGCTGCGATCATGGTGATCCAAAAACCGACAAACTCATCCCAGACAATAGAGCCATGATCATCTTGCCCAATCGCCTTGGTCGCTGACTGACAGATCCAGATGCCGGCAATTGCAGCCACAACGGTGACCGCAATATAAACGGATAACGGCAGATAGCTCATCAGCCAATAAAATGGGATCGCAGCGAGCGTACCAACGGTGCCTGGAGCAAACGGCGACAAACCCGAACCAAAACCGGTAGCTAGCCAGTGCAGCGGGTTACGCCAATTTAAGCGCGCCAGCGCATCACGGCTCTTATGATGTTTTTCCAGTTTCGCCATGGTGAAAATGCTCCCAACCATTGATATGTAATTCAACCGAGTTGCCGTGATGATACCAGAATATTTCCGGCGCACCGGTGATGATAGAGCCAATCCGCGTTAATGGTAGCTCCAAGGTTTTAGCTAAGTTCTGGATTGTATTTTCCTGCTCTGCTGGTGCGGTAAAACACAGCTCATAATCATCGCCACCGCCCAGAGCCAGTTGTAATGATTGTTCAGGGGTTACACTTTGCCTCACAGCAGGGTCAACCGGTAGATCAGTTAATTCGATTTCTGCCGCTACATTCGATGCCCGTAAGATATGCATCAAATCACCGGCAAGACCATCCGACAGATCAAGTGCACTACTGGCTATATCGCGCAAGGCCAGCCCCAATTCGCAACGTGGTTGCGGATATTCCATTCTGTGTCGACACAACTGTAGAGCAGCTGCATCGATAGACAAATGATGTAAACGTTGTTGCACCGCCAATGCCGCCGCACCTAAACGACCACTGACATAAATGTGATCGCCGACTTTGGCACCTGAACGCCGTAAAGCTTGAGCTGCAGGCACCGTTCCTTTAATAGATACCGTAATGGAAAGTGGCCCGCGAGTGGTGTCCCCACCAATCAGTGCTACATGATGTTGTGCTGCCAAGGCATGAAAACCTTGCGCAAAACCAGCAAGCCACGCTTCATTCGTGTTCGGAAGCGTGAGCGCCAGCGAAACCCAGCGTGGTTGTGCGCCCATGGCAGCCAGATCAGACAGGTTAACTGCCAGCGCTTTATGCCCTAATGCAACCGGATCAACATCAGCAAAAAAATGCACATCACTGACCAAGGTATCGGTACTGACCGCCAGACATTCACCAGCCGGCACATTAAGCAGCGCACAGTCATCACCGATGCCTAATTCCACATCAGCGCGAGCCGTGGCATGAGCAGCAAAATAATGTTGGATCAGTTCAAATTCACCCACGAAATGGTTCCCTTCCGGCTAACAAAAATCCCCGTTCCTTCTGTAGAAAAAACGGGGATTTTTTATCGCATAAAACGGTAACTGCAAACAGTGATTACTGACGCAGGCCCATCTGTTTGACGACTTTATCTAATACGCCATTCACAAATTTATGGCTGTCATCGGTGGCGAAAGATTTTGCCAACTCAATCGCTTCGTTGATCACGACCTTGTATGGCACATCTTTGCAATAGGTCAGCTCATAACAAGCCAGACGCAATACACCTTTATCAATCTGATCCAGATCGTCGAGTTTACGCGACAGGAACGGTGAGAAAGTCGCATCCAGATTGGTGACATTAGTAGCAACGCCAGTCAACAGCAGCTCAAAATAAGGCATATCAACACCTTTCGTTGGCTGTTCTAGTTTGAACTGTTCAACGATATCAGCCACGTTGTCTTTAGCCAGTTGCCACTGATAAATTGCTTGCAGGGCAAGATGGCGCGCCTTACGGCGTTCAGCAGGTTTCAATCTCTTTCTCCTATCATGCGCCCAAAGCGTTCATGACATTAATCATTTCTAAAGTACTCAGCGCAGCTTCCACGCCTTTATTGCCAGCTTTTGTGCCAGCACGCTCAATGGCTTGTTCGATGTTTTCAGTAGTCAACACACCAAATGCCACCGGAATTTCTGATTCCAGTGAAACTTGAGCCAGACCTTTAGCACATTCGCCAGACACATATTCAAAGTGAGCAGTACCACCGCGGATCACACAACCCAGCGCAACAATCCCATCGAATTGTTTGCTTTTAGCCAGACGTTTCGCCGCCAGTGGCAGTTCAACTGCACCAGGTACTTTAACTAAAGTGATGTTTTCGTCAGCGATTTGGCCCTGACGCTTCAGAGTATCCAGTGCGCCTTCTACCAGACGGTCGTTAATGAAACTGTTAAAGCGAGACACTACGATCGCTACTTTGGCTTGTGGAGCCGGGATAACGCCTTCAATCACTTTCATGGGTAATCCTATAATTTGTTATGTCAAATACACAAAACTTGTCAATTCTAGCACATGTGGCGCATGACCAAAACATGCACGGTGATACCAATTATTCGCTGATATATTCCACGACTTCTAAACCAAAGCCGGAAAGCACATAACGCTTTGGTGAACTCAACAGGCGCATCTGCTTAACACCCATCGCTTTTAAGATCTGCGAACCAACGCCAACTCGACGCGAAGCCGATTTTGGCTTACAAATCTCGGTAGACTGGCCTGCATCGACTGCGGCGTAATGATCAATTCGGGCCAACAGGTCTTGCTGACTATTTTCATGACCAATGATCACCAGAATCCCGCCTTCCTCATTGATGCGGCTCATGGCCTTATCAAGTGGCCAGCTACGCAGATCACCGCGTTGGCTGTTGAGTACATCATTGAGGTAATCATGCAAATGCACACGCACCAACACCGGTTTAGTTGGGTCTTGTTGCGGTTTGCTCAACGCAAAATGCACCTGATTGTCGATGGTATCGCGGAAGGTCGTCAGTTCAAAATCACCGTATTCGGTTGGCATGTGGCACTGCGATACTTTCTGGATCGTCGTTTCATGCTGATTACGATATTCGATCAGTTCTGCGATCGTGCCCAGTTTCAAGCCATGCTCTGCCGCGAAAATTTCCAAGTCAGGACGGCGCGCCATGGTGCCGTCTTCATTCAAGATCTCCACGATCACCGCAGCCGGTTCCAGCCCCGCCATACGGGCCAGATCGCAACCCGCTTCAGTGTGGCCGTTACGGGTCAGCACACCACCATCTTGTGCCATCAATGGGAAGATATGGCCTGGTTGCACAACATCACTGGGTTTGGCATCTGGAGCTACCGCCGCCTGCACAGTGCGCGCACGATCGGCAGCCGAAATACCAGTAGTAACACCTTCCGCCGCTTCGATAGAAACCGTGAAGTTAGTTGAGAATTGCGCTTCGTTTTTATCCACCATCAATGGCAGATTGAGTTGCTTACAGCGTGCTTTAGACAAAGTCAGACAGATCAATCCACGACCGTATTTTGCCATGAAATTGATATCTTCCGGGCGTACCATCGAGGCCGCCATAAGAATGTCACCTTCATTTTCACGATCTTCGTCATCCATCAGAATGACCATTTTACCCTGACGAAAATCTTCAATAATTTCTTCAATTTTACTGATAGCCATGACTTATCCTTCATCTGTTTGCACAGAAAATCTGTCTGTTAGCGTAGAAAACCGTTTCTGGCCAACATTTCCATCGTGATATTGCTCTGTGATGATTGCGCAGCTTTATCGCCGAGCAACAA